>NZ_LWGL01000110.1 GCF_001722485.1 Cellulosimicrobium cellulans
CCGACGACGACCCGGCCCGCTGGCTCGTCTCGACGACGATCATCACGACCGACGCGGCCCCCGACCTCGCCGAGATCCACGACCGGATGCCGCTCGCGCTGCCGGCCGACGCGTGGGACGCGTGGCTCGACCCCGCGGTCGACGCGAAGGGCGCCGCGGACCTCCTCGGGATCGGAGGGACGCACGGCGACGTCCCGATGGTCGCGCGCGAGGTGTCCACGCTCGTCAACACCGTGACGAACGACGGCCCCGGACTGCTCGAGGCCGTCTGACGCGAGGCCGTCCGACGGGACCGGCGGGTCGGGTCAGCCGCGGAACGCGCGCTGGAGGCGGACCGGCTCGATCGTGCCGAGGCCCTGGACCTCCCGCTCGGGCTGCGCGACGAGCGCGAACTGCGCGTCGCCGGCGAGCATCCCGGCGGTGCCGCGGTCGACGAGCACCGTCGTCGGCTCCGCGATGTCGACGAGGCGTGCCGCGAGGTTGACGCTCGGCCCGAACACGTCGCCGAACCGCGACAGCACCCTCCCCCACACGAGGCTCACGCGCACCGGCGGGACGTCGACGTCCTCCGCCCGGCCGCCCGCCTCGGCGAGGCCGAGGGCGACCCGCGCGCCCGTGGCGACGTCGTCCGCGATGAACAGCACGGCGTCCCCGATGGTCTTGACGACGCGGCCGCCGGCGGCGGTGATGACGTCGCGCGCGCTCGTCTCGAACAGCTGCACGAACTCGGCGAGCTCGCTCGACCCGAGCCCGCGCGTGCGCTCGGTGAACGCGACGATGTCCGCGAAGCCCACCGCGCGCGGCAGCGGCAGCTCGTGCTCGTCGACGGCGGTCGACCGCGCCTGGGAGAACTCGACGGCGAACCTTCCCGCGACGGCCGCGAGCTGGCGGTGCCATGCGTGCACGAGCTGCTGCTCGAGGATCGGCGCGAGCTCGGGCAGGCGGTCGAGCACGAGGAGGCGCGCGCTCGTGTCGTCGAGGTCGAGGCGGCGCGTCACGTGCTCGACGAGCGCCTCGACCTGCCACAGCACGAGCCGCTCCGTCGTGTGACCCGTCGAGCGGATGAGCGTCGTCAGGGCGCGGTCGTCGAGCGCCTCCTCCTCCGCGAGCGCGAACACGGCCGCGAGCGCCTGCGCGTCCTTCTCGGTGAACGCGTGCTCCTCGCCCTCGGTGACGGGCAGCCCGAGGGCCTGCCAGTAGGCGCGGACGCGCGCGACGTCGACGCCGGCGCCCTCGGCGAGGCTGTCGACGGTGAGGGTGCGGGGGCCGCCGAGCAGAGCCTCGTCGAGCGCGGCCTCGGTGCCGCTCGGGGTCGCCTCGGCGGCGTCCTGCGCGTCGGGCACGTCGACGGCGTCGTTCTCCTCGGGCACCCCGCGATCCTACGACCTGGGCGGGTCGGCCGACCGGAGGTGGTGGACGTCGCCGCTGCGCTGGACGCTCGTGGTGCCGTCGTCGTGGCGGACGACGAGCCCGCCGTCCGGGGCGAGGGCGACGGCGGTGCCGTGGACCTCGCCGCCCCCGACGGTCTCGACGCGCACGCGCGAGCCGAGCGTCGCGCACACGTCGGCGCAGTCGCCGTCGAGGCCGGCGGCGCGGGCGTCGCCGTCGGCCTCCTGCCAGCGGACGATGACCTCGTGGAACGCCTCGGCGAGGGCGACGAGGAGGACCTCGCGGTCGGTGGTCGCGGCACCGGCGAGGGCGAGGGACGTGGCGGTGGGCACGGGCAGCTCGTCCCGGGTCTGCGCCACGTTGAGCCCGACGCCGACGACAACGGCGCCGTCGGGCAGCACCTCGGCGAGGATCCCCGCGACCTTGCGCAGCCCTCCGTGGACGGCGTCGGCGGGGTCCCCGGACGCGTCGGGGACGAGGACGTCGTTGGGCCACTTCACGACGGCGTCCACGCTCGCGGTGGCGCGCAGGGCCCGCACGGTCGCGAGGCCGGCGAGCAGCGGCAGCCAGCTCAGCGTCTCGGGCGGGACGGCGGGCCGGAGCAGGAGCGAGCCGAGCAGCGCGGCGCGGAGCGGAGTCGTCCAGGTGCGGCCGAGGCGCCCGCGCCCGGCGGCCTGGTGCTCGGCGACGAGCAGCGCGGGCGCGGGCCAGGCTGCGGCGTCCTCGGCGACGGCGCGCGCGAGCTCGGCGTTGGTCGACGCCGACTCCTCGACGACCTCGAGCCGCGCAAGCGGCCCCGCGGGCGCGAGCAGCAGCTCGCGCAGGAACTCCCCGCGCAACGCCGGCCGCGTCGCGTCACGTCGCGCACGCGCGTGTTCGTCGGCCGCCGCGTCGCCGGCGTCCGGCGCGCCGTGGGGCAGGGGTGCGTCGTCGGGCACGGTCACCATCCCGCCATCCTCGCCCACGGGAGCGCGCGTCGCCGCTGAACCCCGGGATACGCGCCGATCCCGCCACCGCATGACGAAGACCCGGGCTCGGCGAGAGCCGGTCATCGCCGGGACGACGACGGGTGGGACCGGCGGTCGCGGCGCCGAGCCTGGCGAGCGGACGGACGAGGGTGGGGTGGGCGGGGCTGCGCGCGGTCGTGGCGGGTCTGGCGGGAGCGCCCGAGGGACGAGGGCGCGGATGGTAGACCCGGCACGTCCCGCCCCCCCCCGCCCGTACCCAGCCCACCCCGCCCGGACCCGGCCCGGCCCCCCAGACCCGCTCGGCACCCGAGCCCGTTGTGGGGACCCACCAACGGCGACCCGTACCCCGCTGGCGACGACCGCATCGAGTTGGTCCCACCCACCAACTAGTCTCGACCGTGTGACCGAGTCCTCCGCCACGACCCACGCCCCTGCCGCCCCGACGCCCGGCGCGTCCGACGCAGCCTCCCTGACGGGGACGGCGGCGAAGCTCGCCGACCTCGACCGCCGCCGGGCGGAGGCGGTGACGGACCCGGAGGAGGCGGCGCGGACGAAGCAGCACGCGCGCGGCAAGAAGACGGCGCGCGAGCGCATCGAGGCGCTGCTGGACGAGGGCAGCTTCGTCGAGCTGGACGCGTTCGCGAAGCACCGGTCGGTGAACTTCGGCCTGGAGAAGAAGCGGATCGCGGGCGACGGCGTCGTGGTGGGCCACGGCACGATCGACGGCCGTCAGGTGTGCGTGTACAGCCAGGACTTCACGGTGTTCGGCGGCAGCCTGGGCGAGGTGCACGGGCAGAAGATCACGAAGGTGCAGGACCTGGCGCTGCGCACGGGGGTGCCGCTGATCGGCATCAGCGACGGCGGTGGTGCGCGCATCCAGGAGGGTGTCGCGGCGCTGACGCAGTTCGCGGAGATCTTCCGTCGCAACGTCGCGGCGTCGGGCGTGATCCCGCAGATCTCGCTGATCCTGGGCCCGAGCGCGGGCGGCGCGGTGTACTCCCCCGCGCTGACGGACTTCATCGTCATGGCGGACCAGACGTCGAACATGTTCATCACGGGCCCGGACGTGATCCGCGCGGTGACGGGCGAGGACGTCGGGTTCGAGGAGCTGGGCGGCGCGCTGACGCACAACGAGCGGTCGGGCGTGGCGCACTACATGGGCGCGGACGAGGACGACGCGATCGACTACGTGCGTCACCTGGTGTCGTACCTGCCGCAGAACAACCTGTCGGACGCGCCGTCGTTCCCGCCGGAGGACGTCCCGCTCGAGGTGACGGACGACGACCGGGAGCTGGACGCGCTGGTCCCGGACTCGGACTCGCAGCCGTACGACATGCGCACGGTGATCGAGCACGTGCTGGACGAGGGCGCGTTCCTCGAGGTGCAGCCGCTGTTCGCGAAGAACGTCATCGTCGGGTTCGGGCACGTGGAGGGCCAGGCGGTGGGCGTGGTGGCGAACCAGCCGCTGTCCATGGCGGGCACGCTCGACATCGACGCGGCGGAGAAGGCGGCGCGGTTCGTGCGCACGTGCGACGCGTTCAACATCCCGGTGCTGACGCTGGTGGACGTGCCGGGCTTCCTGCCGGGCACGGACCAGGAGTGGAACGGCATCATCCGCCGCGGCGCGAAGCTCATCTACGCGTACGCGGAGGCGACGGTGCCGCTCGTCACGGTGATCACGCGCAAGGCGTACGGCGGCGCGTACATCGTCATGGGCTCGAAGCAGCTCGGCGCGGACGTCAACCTCGCGTGGCCGACGGCGCAGGTCGCCGTCATGGGCGCGGGCGGCGCGGTGAACATCCTGCAGCGCGCGGCGCTCAAGCGGGCGGCGGACGACGGCGCGGACGTCGAGGCCGAGCGGGCGCGGCTCGTCGCGGAGTACGAGGACGCGATCGTCAACCCGTGGGACGCGGCCGAGCGCGGCTACGTCGACGCGGTGATCCGCCCGTCGGAGACGCGCGTGCAGGTCGTCCGGGCGCTGCGCGCGCTGCGCACCAAGCGCGCGAGCCTGCCGCCGAAGAAGCACGGCAACATCCCGCTGTGAGGTCGGCGAGGAGCCGCCGGGCGGCGAGGACGCGGAGGGACCAGGGATGAGCCACGAGGACGCGACGCACGGGCCTGCCCCGCTGGGGTCGGTGGACCCGGCGCCCATGCACGCCGCGGTGGACGCGCTCGCGGCGGCGCTGCACGAGTACGTCGAGGCCGCCGTCGGCGTGCGCGCGGAGTTCGGCGCCCACGAGGCGGACGAGGACCCGCGCATCCTCGCGCTCGAGCAGCGGGTCGGGGCGGGCAACGCACGGCTGTTCGACGCGCTGCACGACGCGCTCGGCATGCACCCGGACCTCACCTCGTCGGTGTGGGAGCCGGAGCCGGGCGAGGAGGGCGAGGACGCCGGAGACACGGCGCCGCGCGACACGGTCGCCGAGGAGTTCTACCTGGGCTTCGTCGTCGCGCCGC
Organism: Cellulosimicrobium cellulans; assembly: GCF_001722485.1. Taxonomy (GTDB): domain Bacteria; phylum Actinomycetota; class Actinomycetes; order Actinomycetales; family Cellulomonadaceae; genus Cellulosimicrobium; species Cellulosimicrobium cellulans_A. Next base: position 4,815 of record NZ_LWGL01000110.1, read on the forward strand.
CCGCGGGGACGGCCGACGTCGGCCTGGACGACGTGGTCAGCCTGCTCGACGACGCCGGGTCGGCCGTCGTGCAGCGGCTCGTGGAGTCGGGGTTCGACGTGGTCGAGTGGACGGCGTCGCGGGGCGACGCGTTCGACGACCTGGACGACGACGGGACGGAGGACGAGCGGTGAGCGCCGAGCAGAGCCCGAGCGTGCGCGTCGTGCGCGGCACGCCGGACGAGATCGAGGTCGCGGCACTCGTCGCGGGGCTCGCCGCGGCCGCCGCGGCGTCGGCCGTGCCCGACGACGTCGCGCCGGTCGACGAGTGGACGAACCGCGTCCGCGGCCTGCGCGGGACGGGCGGGGGCGCGACGGCGAAGAGCTTCGGCGGGCGCTCGGGCCGCCACAACGCCGACGCGTGGCGCTGGAGCCTGCGCTCGTGAGCGCGGACCGCCCCTCGGACGCCCGCCCCTCGAGTCCCCGCTCCTCGGGCCCGCTGCCCTCGACCCCCCGGGTGTCGCGCCTGCCCGTGCGCGCGGTGCTCGTCGAGCTGCCCGCGACGCCCGACGCGGTCGACGCGACGCCCACAGCGCTGCCCGACCCCGCGCCCGTGGCGACGTGGCGCCGGTGGGCGTGGGCCGTCGCGTTCGTCCCGACGGTCGCGCTCGTCGTCTACCAGCGCGTCGCGGCCGGGAGGGACTGGCCGGTCCCCGAGGCGGTCGTCGTCGCGGCGACGCTCGGCCTCCTCGTCACGGCGCTGCTCGCGCTCGTCCGGTACCTCGACGACCGGGGCGCGGCGGCCCTCGAGCGCGGGCGCCGGGCGCTGCTCGACTCCCCCGTGCAGGCGACGGGCACGTTCACGCCGGCCCCCGCACGCTCGTCCGGGCGCGGCGGTGACGACCCGTCCTCGCCCGAGGCCGTCCAGGTTGAGGACGGCACGCTCACCGTCGTCCCCGCCTCGGGCGTGCCGGTCGCGCGGCCCGTGCGCGTCGTCGTGCCCGCGGGCGTGGCCGGTCCGCGGTCGGGTGACCCGCTCGCCGTCTGGCACGCGGCGGACGACGAGGACGCGACCGGCGTGCTCCTCGTGCGCTACCACCGGGCGTGGGCCGACGACGTCCTCGCGGCGCTGCACCCCACCGACGACGACGCCGACGCCGACGCCGACGCGTAGCCGTCGTCCGTCCGGCTCTGCCGCGGGCTACCCTCGTGCGCGTGAGCACACCCACCCCTCCCGCCACGACCCCCGCCTCGCCCGCGAGCGCGGCCCGCACCCCCTCGGCGATCGACGCCGTCGCCGAGGCGTACACGACCCGCCTCGCCGAGCTCGACCCGATCGCGGCGACGTCGATGGGCCTGTCCGGCTACGACCACCTCGTCACCGACCTCTCCCCCGCGGGCCACGAGGCCCGCGCCGAGGCCGACCGCGCGGTGCTGCGCGAGCTCGACGGCCTCGAGCCGGTCGACGACGTCGACCGCGTGACGCTCGCCGCGATGCGTGAGCGCGTCGGCCTGCAGCTCGAGCTGCACGAGGCGGGCGAGCCGCTCGCGAGCCTCAACAACATCGCGTCCCCGGTGCAGGAGCTGCGCGACGTCTTCGACATCATGCCGACGGGCACCGTCGAGGCGTGGGAGAACATCGCGGCCCGCCTCAACGGGCTCCCCGACGCGGTCGCCGGGTACACGGCGTCGCTCGCCGAGGCGGCGTCGCGCGGGAACGTGGCCGCGATCCGCCAGGTGCGCGTCGCGGCCGAGCAGGCGCGCGAGCTCGCGGACGCGCAGTCGTCGTTCTTCACGACGTTCGTGCAGGGCGAGGCGGCCGCGGCCGTGCTCGACGACTCGGCGGCGTGCTCGCTCGTGCGCGCCGAGCTCGAGCGCGGCGCGACGGCGGCGCGCGAGGCGTACGGGCGGCTCGCGGACTTCCTCACGACGACGCTCGCGCCCCAGGCGCCCGAGCGCGACGCCGTGGGCCGCGAGCGGTACGGCCTGTTCTCGCGCACGTTCCTCGGCGCGGAGGTCGACCTCGACGAGACGTACGCGTGGGGCCTGGAGGAGCTCGCGCGCGTGATCGCGGAGCAGGAGGAGGTCGCGCGCCGCATCGCCGGCCCCGGCGCGAGCGTCGAGGACGCGGTCGCGGCGCTGGACGCCGACCCGGCCCGCAAGCTGCTCGGCACCGACGCGCTGCGCGCCTGGATGCAGGAGACGTCCGACGCGGCGATCACCGCGCTGAACGGCACGCACTTCGCCATCCCCGCGCCGGTGCTCGACCTCGAGTGCTGCATCGCGCCGACGCAGACGGGCGGCATCTACTACACGCCGCCGAGCGACGACTTCTCGCGCCCGGGCCGCATGTGGTGGTCCGTCCCGGCCGACGTCACGGAGTTCAACACGTGGCGCGAGAAGACGACCGTCTACCACGAGGGCGTCCCGGGCCACCACCTGCAGTGCGGCCAGGCCGTCTACGCGCGCGCCACGCTCAACACGTGGCGCCGCCTCGCGTGCTGGGTGTCCGGCCACGGCGAGGGCTGGGCCCTGTACGCCGAGCGGCTCATGGCGGACCTCGGCTTCATGGAGGACGACGGCGACCGCCTCGGCATGCTCGACGCGCAGCGCATGCGTGCGGCACGCGTCGTGCTCGACATCGGCGTCCACCTCGGGCTGCCGGCTCCGGAGCAGTGGGGCGGGGGCACGTGGGACGCGGACAAGGCGTGGACCTTCCTGTCGGCCAACGTCAACATGCCCGAGTCGTTCGTGCGCTTCGAGCTGGACCGCTACCTCGGCTGGCCGGGGCAGGCGCCGTCGTACAAGGTCGGTCAGCGCCTGTGGGAGCAGACGCGCGACGCGGCCCGCGCGAGCGCGGAGGCCCGCGGCGAGACGTTCGACGTCAAGGCCTTCCACGAGCGCGCGCTCAACCTCGGGTCCGTGGGCCTGGACGTGCTGCGCGACGCGCTCGCCTGACGCCTCCCGGTGGGCTCCGTCCTCGTCGGCTTCGCGATCATCGGGGTCGTCGTCGCGGCCGGGTACGTCAGCGCCCGGCTCGGCCTCGGCGGACCGGAGGCGAGGACGGCGCTCAACCAGGTGGGGTTCTTCGTCGCGAGCCCGGCCCTGCTGTTCACCGTGCTCGCGCGCGCCGACGTCGCGGACCTGGTCCAGGCCCCGCTCGCCGTCGCGGCCGTCGGCGCGGTCGTGTCGGCGGGCGTGTTCGTCGCGGTCGACCGGCTCTGGCTGCGCCTGCGTGCCCCGGAGGCGACGGTGGGCGCCGTCGCCTCCGGGTACGTCAACGCGAACAACATCGGCCTGCCGGTCGCGGTGTACGTGCTCGACGACGCCACGGCAGTCGTGCCGGTCATCCTGCTGCAGCTGCTCGTGCTCGCGCCGGTGACGCTCCTCGTGCTCGACGCGACCACGGGCGGGCGGGTGTCGTGGCGGTTCGTGCTCGCCCAGCCGGTGCGCAACCCGATCATCCTCGGCTCGTTCGCGGGGGCGGTCGTGTCGCTGACCGGGTGGACGCCGCCCGAGGCCGTGATGGCGCCGCTCGACATCCTCGGCGGGGCGGCGATCCCGATGATCCTGCTCGCGTTCGGCATGTCGCTGCACGGCTCGCGGCCCCTGCGGCGCGGCGAGCCGCGGGCCGCCGTCGGCGTCGCGAGCGCGGTCAAGCTGCTCGTCACGCCCGCGGTCGTGTACCTCGTGGCGCGGTTCGGCTTCGGGTTCGACGACGCGGCGGTGGCGTCCGCGGTTACGCTTGCCGCGCTGCCCACGGCGCAGAACGTCTACAACTACGCCGCCCGCTTCGGGCGGGGGGAGATCCTCGCGCGCGACACGATCCTCGTGACCACCGTCGGTGCACCGCTCGTGCTGCTCGTCGTCGCGCTGGTTCTCGCCCCGTGACCCGGCTCGCCCAGTAGTCTGCGGGGGTGCTGCGCCTCCTCCTCGCCTCCCGCTCCCCCGCCCGCCTCACGACCCTGCGCGCCGCCGGCGTGACCCCGCTCGTGCGCGTGTCCGACGTCGACGAGGACGCCGTGCTGCGCGACGCGCGCGAGCGCTACGGGGACCTCGAGCCCGTGGACGCCGTCCTCGTGCTGGCGCGCGCGAAGGCGGAGGAGGTCGCCCGCGCGGTCGAGGCGGACGGCGCCGCGGACGACACGGTCGACCCGGGCCTCGTGGACGCGGAGGCCGCGCCGGCCGCCGACCTGCTGATCGGGTGCGACTCCATGCTCGAGCTCGACGGCGAGGTGCTGGGCAAGCCGCGCGACGGGGACGACGCGCGCGCCCGCTGGCGCGCGATGCGCGGCCGGACGGGCGTGCTCCACACCGGGCACTGGCTCATCGACCTGCGCGACGCCGAGGACGGCGGCACGGGCGCGACCCTCGGGGCGACGGCGTCGACGACGGTGCACTTCGCCGACCTCTCCGACGAGGAGGTCGACGCGTACGTCGCGACCGGCGAGCCGCTGCACGTCGCGGGCGCGTTCACCGTGGACGGCCTCGGCGGCCCCTACGTCGAGCGCGTCGAGGGGGACCACCACAACGTCGTCGGCATCAGCCTGCCGCTCGTGCGCGAGCTGCTCGGCGAGGTCGGCGTCCGCTGGCACGAGCTGCGGGACTGACGCCCGCGGGCGTTGTGGACGCCGGACAACGGAGCCGCCCTCGGCCTGCGTGAGCGCCCGCCGCCATGGAGGTTTCCTCCAACCGGCCTCCGCCCCCGTTGGCCGCTTCTCCAATCTTGCCCGTGACCGGGGCCGGAGCGTGATCGGCGGTCCGGGCACGCGTTACCGTGAGCCGTGCCCGCGAACCCCTCCCTGCGCAAGGTCCTCATCGCCAACCGTGGCGAGATCGCCGTCCGCATCGCTCGCGCGTGCGCCGACGCCGGCATCGCGTCCGTCGCGGTGTACGCGGACCCGGACCGCCAGGCGCTGCACGTGCGCCTCGCCGACGAGGCGTTCGCGCTCGGCGGGTCGCGCGCCGCGGAGACGTACCTCGACATCGCGAAGCTGCTCGACGTCGCGCGCCGCTCGGGCGCCGACTCGGTGCACCCCGGCTACGGCTTCCTCGCGGAGAACGCCGAGTTCGCCCAGGCCGTCATCGACGCCGGGCTCGTCTGGATCGGCCCGCCGCCGGCGGCCATCGACGCGCTCGGCGACAAGGTGAGCGCGCGGCACATCGCGCAGCGCGCCGGTGCCCCGCTCGTGCCCGGCACGCCCGACCCGGTCGCCGACGCGAGCGAGGTGCACGCGTTCGCCGCGGAGCACGGGCTGCCGATCGCGATCAAGGCCGCCTTCGGCGGCGGCGGCCGCGGCCTCAAGGTCGCGCGCACGGCCGACGAGATCGACGAGCTCTACGAGTCGGCGGTGCGCGAGGCGACCGCCGCGTTCGGCCGCGGCGAGTGCTTCGTCGAGCGGTACCTCGACACCCCGCGCCACGTCGAGACGCAGTGCGTCGCCGACGCGCACGGCACCGTCGTCGTCGTCTCGACGCGCGACTGCTCGCTGCAGCGCCGCCACCAGAAGCTCGTCGAGGAGGCGCCCGCGCCGTTCCTCACGCCCGAGCAGGAGGCCGAGCTCGACGCGGCGTCCAAGGCGATCCTGCGCGAGGCGGGTTACGTCGGGGCCGGCACGTGCGAGTTCCTCGTCGGCGCCGACGGCACCATCTCGTTCCTCGAGGTCAACACGCGCCTCCAGGTCGAGCACCCGGTCTCCGAGGAGGTCACCGGCATCGACCTCGTGCGCGAGCAGCTGCGCATCGCCGCGGGCGAGCCGCTCGGCTACGACCGCACGACCGTCCGCGGCCACTCGATCGAGTTCCGCATCAACGGCGAGGACCCCGCCGCGAACTTCCTGCCCGCCCCCGGGCGCATCTCGACGCTGCGCTTCCCGTCGGGCCCCGGCGTGCGCGTCGACTCGGGCGTCGTCGAGGGCGACACCATCTCCGGCGCGTTCGACTCGATGATCGCCAAGGTGATCGTGACCGGCGCGACCCGCGAGGAGGCCGTCGCGCGCTCGCGCCGCGCGCTGCGCGAGCTCGAGATCGAGGGCATCCCCACCGTCGTGCCGTTCCACCGCGCCGTGCTCGAGGCCGACGCGTTCGTCCCTGCGGGCGACGAGCCGTTCCGGGTGCACACGCGCTGGATCGAGACCGAGTTCGCCGACCGGCTCGCCGCGCTCGCCCCGGCTCCGGCCGCGGCGGCCGCGGAGGAGGACGCCGAGGAGCTCGCCACCGAGCGCGTGGTCGTGGAGGTCGGCGGCAAGCGCCTCGAGGTCGTCCTGCCCGCGGGTCTCGGCATGGCCGCCGGCCGGGCGCGCAGCGCGAAC
>NZ_LWGL01000111.1 GCF_001722485.1 Cellulosimicrobium cellulans
GCCCGCACTACCGTCGAACCGCCCGCGACGGCGCGGGGGAGCACTGCGCACCATCGACCGGTACGACGCGAGGACGACGGAAGAGGGTTTGACGTGGCAACGCTGACCGTGTGGAAGTTCGACACCCCCGACGGCGCTCAGCGGGCGGAGGACGCCCTGCTCGCCCTGCAGAAGCAAGAGCTCATCCAGGTCCAGGACGCGGCGACCGTGTCCTGGGAGGAGGGCAAGAAGAAGCCGAGGACCCGCCAGGCCAACCCCACGGCCGCCGTCGGCGCCCTCGGTGGCACGTTCTGGGGCCTGCTGTTCGGCCTCATCTTCTTCGTGCCGCTGCTCGGCGCGGCCATCGGCGCCGCGACGGGCGCGCTCGCGGGCTCCCTGACCGACGTCGGCATCGACGACGACTTCATCGACTCCGTGCGCAGCAAGGTCACGCCCGGCACGTCGGCGCTGTTCGTCATGACGTCCGACGCGGTGCTGGACCGGGTGCACGAGCAGCTGCAGGCGCAGGGCATCCACGGCGAGCTCATCCAGACGAATCTCTCCGCGGAGGAGGAGTCCCAGCTCCGGGAGGCGTTCCAGGAGGACGTCTGACCGGCCGCCCGTCGCGCGGGGCCTACTCGAGCCCGTCAGCGCGCCGCTCGTCGACCTCGCGCGCGGCGTCCTCGGTGGCCTGGAGGTTGGCACGCCGCCGGTCCGACGTGCGCGGGTCGCGCGCGCCGGGCCGACCGCCCTCCTCGCCGGGGTCGTGCAGCATGTGGGACTCGACCAGCTCGTGGCGCTGGAGGTAGGTGTTGGCGACCGCCTGGATCGTCGCCGCGATCGGCAGCGACAGGAACGCGCCGAGCGGGCCGAACACCGCACCGAACCCGATGACGACGACGAAGCTCACCGCAGGGTTCATCTCGAGCGCACGGGCGGACACCTTGGGGGAGAGGTAGAGGTTCTCGAGCTGCTGGTAGCCGATGATGAACGCCAGCACGCCGAGCGCCTGCGGCGCGCCCTGCGACGTGAGCGCGACGACGACGGGCAGCGCACCGCCGATGTACGTGCCGATCGTCGGGACGAACTGCGAGACGACGCCGACGAAGACGGACAGCGGCAGCGCGTACGGCGTCTGCAGGATGAGCAGGAAGACGAAGGTGAAGACGCTCGACAGCGCCGCGAGGACGATGCGCGAGTTGATGAAGTCGGACACCTTGACCTGCGTGATCTCCCACAGCCGCAGCACCTCGGCCTGGCGGTTCGGCGTCAGCCACCGGCAGACCGCCGCGCGGAACCGCGGCCCGGCGGCGAGGAGGTAGTAGGTCACGAGCAGGATCGTCAGGGTGGCGAACACCCCGCCGAGGATCGTCGAGCCGACGAGGAGGGCCCCGGACGCGACGTCCTGGCCGAACTCGTTCGCGGCCTGGCGCAGGAGGTCGTCCGAGTCCGGGACCTGGACGTCGAAGCGCTGCTGGACCCAGTCCCGGGCGCTCGCGTAGAGCGCGGGCACGTTCTCCACGAGCTGGACGAGCTGCTGCACGAACAGGTTCCCGAACAGCGCGAGCACGCCCACGATGACGAGCAGCGAGCCGAGGAGCGCGACCGCCGCGGCGACCCCGCGGCGCCAGCCGTGCCGCACGAGCCACACGACGATCGGCTCGAGCGCGAGCGCGACGAAGAACGCGATGAGCAGGTTCACGCCGAGGCCCTGCAGCGCGCCGAGCGCGTACCAGGCGAAGATGCCGACGAAGACCGTGACGACGGCGAGCGCCAGCGCGCGCGGCAGCCACCGCGGCGGCCGGCGGGAGTCGTGCTGGATGGGTCGGGTGCCGTCGTCCGGCACGCCCGCCCACGGGTCCGGCGGACGGTGCTGGGTCTCGCCGGGCGCATCGTGCGTGGTCATGAGGAGAAACGTAGTGCGCCCGCCGGTCCTCCCGGTGGTGGCGTGCCGTCGCTCGCGGATGCCGTCCGTCGCCCGTGGTGCCACCATCGACGTGACCCGAGGTCCGATCGTCCGCTCAGTCCCCGAGGAGGGACGTCATGGTTCGTTCGTCGCAGGTCACAGGTTGGGTCGGCTGGATCTGGTTCGCGGGCATCGTGCTCGTGACCATCGGCTTCTTCAACGCCATCAGCGGTCTCGTCGCGGTCTTCTCGCCGGACAGCCTCGTGGGCGTCACCGAGGCGGGCGTCGTCGTCCTCGACGTCTCGGCGTGGGGCTGGATCCACCTGGTCATCGGGATCCTGCTGGTCCTCACCGGCTTCGCGCTGCTGTCCGGCCGAGGGTGGGCGCGCATGGTCGCGATCGTCCTCGTCGTGCTCAACGCGGTCGCCCAGTTCACGACGCTCCAGGTGACGCCCTGGTGGTCGATCATCACGATCCTGCTCGACGTGTTCGTGCTGTGGGCGCTCGTCGTCCACGGGGACGAGGCGGAGCGGGCAGCCCGTTAGCCGGACCGGACCAGGACTCCAGGAGGCCGCATGTCGACGTCCAAGCCCGCCAGCCCCGTCATCGCCCGGCAGCAGAAGGAGCTGCGCGAGCGTCTGCCGTTCCACGACACCCAGGACGTCGACGACGCGGCCCGCGGTCTGGTCGCACGGCGCGGGCGGGGCGCCGTCACGGCGCAGGACGGCCGCGGCGTGTGGGACGGCGACTCGTACGACTTCCTGGACGGCGACGCGCCCGACACGGTCAACCCGAGCCTGTGGCGGCAGTCGCAGCTCGTCGTGCAGCAGGGCCTCTACGAGGTCGTCGCGGGCATCTACCAGGTGCGCGGGCTCGACCTGTCGAACGTCACGTTCGTCGAGGGCACCGAGGGCGTGGTCGTCATCGACCCGCTGATCTCGACGGAGACCGCCGCGGCGGCGCTCGCGCTGTACCGGGAGCACCGTGGCGACCGCCCGGTCACGGGAGTGGTCTACACGCACTCCCACGTCGACCACTTCGGCGGGGTCAAGGGCGTCACGACCCAGGAGGACGTCGACGCCGGACGCGTCCCCGTGCTCGCGCCGGCGGGCTTCGTCGAGCACGCGGTCGCGGAGAACGTGTACGCCGGCACGGCGATGTCACGCCGCGCCGGGTACATGTACGGCGCGGCGCTCGCGCGCGGTCCGCAGGGCCAGGTCGGGGCGGGCCTGGGGCAGACGACGTCCACCGGGACCGTCACGCTGATCCCGCCCACGCTCGAGATCACCACGACGGGCCAGGAGGAGGTCGTCGACGGCGTGCGGATGGTCTTCCAGATGGCCCCGGGGACCGAGGCGCCGTCGGAGATGCTGTTCTACTTCCCCGACCACAAGGCGTTGTGCGCCGCGGAGGACGCGACGCACACCCTGCACAACCTCCTGACGCTGCGCGGCGCCCTGGTGCGCAACCCCAACGTCTGGGCCCGGTACCTCACCGAGACGGTCGATCTCTGGGGCGCCGACGTCGAGGTGGTCTTCGCCTCGCACCACTGGCCGACGTGGGGCAACGAGCGCGTCGTGGAGTACCTGGCGCTGCAGCGCGACCTCTACGCGTACCTGCACGACCAGACCCTGCGGATGCTCAACAAGGGACTGACAGGCCCGGAGATCGCCGAGGAGATGGAGCTGCCCCCCGCGCTGGAGGGCGCCTGGCACGCGCGCGGCTACTACGGCTCGGTGAGCCACGACGTGAAGGCGATCTACCAGCGCTACCTCGGCTGGTTCGACGGCAACCCGGCGCACCTGTGGGAGCACACCCCGGTGGAGCGGGCGAGGCGCTACGTCGAGCTCGGCGGCGGGGCGGACGCGGTCGTGGAGAAGGCGCGCTCGGCGTTCGAGTCGGGTGACTACCGCTGGGTCGCGGAGATCGTCAACCACGTGGTCTTCGCCGAGCCCGGTCACGCCGAGGCGCGCGAGCTGCTCGCCGACACGTACGAGCAGCTCGGCTACGGCGCCGAGAACGGGACCTGGCGCAACTTCTACCTGTCCGGCGCGACGGAGCTGCGCGACGGGGCGTTCGGCACCCCGACGCAGACGGGCTCGCCCGACATGGTCGGGCAGCTCACGCCCGCGATGCTGTTCGACGCCCTCGCCGTGCGGGTCGACGGACCGCGCGCCTGGGACGAGCGGATCGCGGTCGACGTCGTGCTCACGGACACGGGCGAGCGCTACCGGCTCCGCCTCGCGAACGGTGTCCTGACGCACAGCGCGGCGCCCCAGCGCGAGGACCCCGACGCGACGCTCACGACGACGCGCCGCGCGCTGCCCGCGCTCGCGCTCGGCGGTCTGACGACGGACCGGCTCGCCGAGGCCGGGATCGAGGTCTCCGGCGACGCCGCGGTGCTCGCGCGGCTCGGCGCGGTGCTCGACCCCGGCGACCCCGACTTCGCGATCGTCACGCCCTGACCCCTCGCGCGAGCCCGGGACCTCTCAGTCGTCGAGGCGGGGCGGCAGGCCGAAGAGCGGAAACCAGGCCGCCGTGTCGAGGAACGCGTTGATCGCGACGACGCGACCGCCGTCGTGCTCGATCACCTGCAGCGCCCACGGCTCGTAGCCGCCGCCCTCGGCGCGCCGGTACTGGCCGAAGCCGAACGTGCCGTTCACGGCGACCGGGATCAGGCGCGAGCCCTCGCACTCCCACCCCGGGCCGACCATCCAGCGGACGATGTCGTCCGTGCCGCGCATCCACAGCGGGTACGGCGGCATCGACAGCGTCGCGTCCGCGTGCAGGATCGCGACGAGCGCGTCCATGTCGTACCGCTCGAACGCGTCGAGGTAGCGCTCGAGCAGCAGCTTCTCCTCGTCGCCGAGCTGCTGGGTGCTGACGCCCGCCCCGGCACCGGGTGCGTCGCCGTCGCCGTCCCGGGCCGCGTCGCCGTCGACCCCGGAGCTGTCCCAGTGCGCGCGGGCCGCCATGGTCGCGCGGGCGCGCTGCAGCGCGCTGTTCACGGACGCGACCGACGTCTCGAGCAGCTCGGCCACCTCGGTCGCCTGCCAGCGCAGCACCTCCCGCAGCAGGAGCACGGCCCGCTGCTTCGGCGGGAGGTACTGCAGCGCCGCGACGAACGCGAGCCGGATGCTCTCGCGCCCCACCGCGACCTGCGCCGGGTCGCCGTCGTGCGGGAGCACGCGGTCGTCGGGGACGGGCTCGACCCACGTCTCCTCGGGCAGCACCTGCCCGAGGTTCTCGACCTCGGCCGGCTGCGGGCCGCCCAGGCCCATCGGACGCTCTCGGCGCTTGCGGTTCCCCAGGGCGTCGAAGCAGACGTTCGTCGCGATCCGGTACAGCCACGAGCGCAGGGACGAACGGCCCTCGAAGCGGTCGTAGGAGCGCCACGCGCGCAGCAGGGTCTCCTGCACCGCGTCGTCCGCCTCGAACGCCGAGCCGAGCATCCGGTAGCAGTAGCCCGTCAGCTCACGGCGGTAGCCGTCGAGGACCAGGTCGAGCTCGTCGCGCCCGGGGAGCGTCGCCGCGGGGGCCGTGCTCGAGGGCGTGGAGGGAGCGTCCACGGGGCGGTCGACAGGAAGGACGACGTCGGTCATGGCGGTTGCCTCTCCGGGGGAGCGGTGGGGACGTCCGGGCCTCGTGTGGCCCAGACCACACGCTACCGCCGGGTCCTGACAGTGCCCAGGGCCGGCTCGGCGACCGCGAGCTCGAACCAGACCGTCTTGCCCGCGCGGGGCTGCTCGCCGTCGAGCGCGACGGCGCCGGGCTCCCCGTCCCAGGCGGCATGGACCGCGCCGTCGTGCAGGTCGACGCCCCACCGCGCCGAGCAGCGCTCGAGGAGCTGCACCCCGCGTCCCCCGGGCTCGTGCGGCTCGGGGGAGCGCATGCGCGGGAGCGTGGTGGACCCGTCCCGCGCGCCCACGCGCAGCGTCCGGTGGCCGACCTCCACGTCGACGTCCACCGGCCCGGCGGCGTGCTGCACCGCGTTGCTCAGCAGCTCGCTCGTGAGCAGCATCGCGACCCGGCGGACCGCGGGGTCGATGTCGCAGCTCTCCAGCACGTCGTCGACCCAGCGCCGCGCCGGGCCGATCGCCGCCGAGGTGTGCGGGACCGTGCGCCGGGCGACCGCCGGACGGCCGGGCCGGGGCGCGCGCGACACGGTGTGCCGCACGCGCAGGGCCAGGACCGCGACGTCGTCCCGCTGGCCGCCGCCGATGAGGCTCCGCACGAGCGCGTCGGGCAGCCCGTTCGTCGCGGTGCCGGCCTGCTCGGCCAGCGCCGCGCGCAGTGCGGAGAGTCGTTCCCCGTACGACGTGCCGCGCCGTTCGACCAGCCCGTCCGTGTAGAGCAGGAGGGTGTCGCCCGGGTGCAGGCGCGTGCGGTGGTCGTGGCGGGCGACGCCGGGCATCACGCCGAGCATGAGGTCGGCCGCAGTGTCGAGGGTGTCGACCGTGCCGTCGGCGCGCAGCACGAGCGGGGCCGGGTGCCCGGCGTTCGACCACGTCAGCTCGAACCCGTCCCGGGTCCGGTCGAGCCGGGCGACGAGCGCCGTCGCGCTCGCGTGCAGCGCGAGCCCGCGGTTCGCGCGGTCGAGCAGGCGCAGGAGGACGGCGGGCGGCTCGTCCTGGCACCACGCGAACGTGCGCAGCATCGACCGGAGCTGGCCCATCTGCGCGGCGGCACCCATGTCGTGGCCCGTGACGTCGCCGATCATGAGGACGAACGCGTCGTCGTCGAGGACGACCGTGTCGTACCAGTCGCCGCCGACCTGGTCGGTGCGGCGGGCGGACGCGTACGTCGCGGCGAGCTCGGCGTGCCGCACGACCGGGAGCTCCGAGAGCATCGCCGCCTGCAGCGTCGTCGCGGCCCGGTGCCGCTCCTCGAGCAGCCGCACCCGGTCGAGCGCGTGCGCCACGTACGACGCGAGGGTCATCTGCAGCTGGCGGGCCTCGTCGTCGAAGTCGACCGGGCGGTCCCACGCGAGCGCGACGACGCCCAGCATGCGCGCGGCCGACGCCACGGGCAGGAAGGACCGGGCCTCGACGCCGTCGTCGCCGATGAGCCCGGCGGCCTCCGGGAACGCCTGCGCGTAGGCCGCGTGGTCCCGGAAGAACAGCGGCGTGTCGGACCGCGCGGCGGCCGCGGCACCCCGCTCCTCCTCGACCCGGATGCGGCGGAACGTGCGGGGGAGCCCGGGCTCCAGGTGGTCCAGGCTCGTGTACGTCAGGCGCGTGCCCGCCGGGTCGAGCAGCGCGAGCCCTGCGTACCGGGCGCCGATGGTCCCGACGATGGCGGCGAGCTGCTCCGCGACGTCGTCCACCGACTGCGCCACGGCGAACGCCTCGGACAGCTCCAGCAGCAGGCGCGTGCGCCGGGTCGCCGTCCGCGCGACGCGCTCCAGGGCGAGCGCGCGCTCGTGGGCGAGGCGCAGCCCGAGCTCCGCCGTGCACGCCGCCGCGAGGTCCTCGAGCGTCGCGAGCTCGGCGTCGACCCACGCCCGCGGCCGGGCGTCCACCGCCGCGAGCGCCCCCACCGCACGCCCCTGCGGGTCGCGGATCGGGAAGCCCGCGTACGCGACGATGTCGAGCTCGTCGATCCCCTCGTTGTCCGCGAGGCGCGGCACCTCGCGCGCGTCGGCGACGACGAGCGGCTCGCCGCCCTCGACGACGTACCGGCAGAACGAGTGCGACAGCGGGGTGCTGCGCAGGGCCTGGTAGGGCGAGGGGAGACCGGCCGCCCCGGGGAGCAGCTGCTGGTCGTCCAGGACGAGCGTGACGAGCGCCGCGGGGACGTCGAGCTGCCGCTGCACGAGGCGCGCGAAGCGGTCGAACGACTCGTCCGCCGACGGCGTGGCGAGGCCCGCGTCGACGAGCTCGCGGATTGCCTGCGCCTCGGTCATGGTCCATTATCTGCAGGTCCTGGGCCTGGACGGCATCCCGAAGCCCGTTTGCTGATGACTTGTCGGGTGAATCGTGCCCGTTTCATGCACTGTTTGGTGCATCGGGGTGGCGGTCCGGTCGGCGCTCAGGTACCGCCGCGGGCCCGCAGGTCGGCGATGGCGTGCTCGGCCCCGTCGGCGTCGAGGTACGTCCCGCCGCGCACGAGCGGGACGAGCCGCGTGCCGCCGGCGTCCTCGTCGGTCCCGCGGCCGGGCCGGGCCTGCTCGAGCAGGAACCGCCGCACGAGCGGGTGGCCGGTGGGCACGTCGAGGTCGCGCACCTCCTCCGGGGCGAGGCCGTCGACGAGGACGGACAGGGCGCGCAGGGAGTTGCCGTGCCCGACGACGAGCAGCGTCTCGCCGCGCAGGAGCGCCGCGCGCACGCCGTCCCAGAACGGCCGGAGCCGGTCGACGACGTCGGCGAGCGACTCGGTGTCCGGGCGGAGCGCCGCACGGGCGTCGTCGGGGAGGCGGGCGAGCACGGCGTCGACGTCCGCACGGGCGGGCGCGTCCGGGGCCAGCGGCGGTGGCCGGTGCGCGTACGAGCGGCGGTAGCGCCAGAACGCCTCCTCGCCGTGCTCGCTGCGCACGACGGCGCGCGGCGTGTCCGTGAACGCGCCGTAGTGGCGCTCGACGAGCCGCCACGCGACCTCGACGGGCGGCGGGCCGGGGAGCGCCTCGGCGACGATCGCGGCCGTCGCCGAGGCGCGCACCAGCGGTGACGTGATCACGCGTCGCGGAGTGAGCTCCGGGTGCCGCACCAGGGCGTGCGCGAGGAGGTCGCCCGCGCGTCGCGCCTCGTCGACGCCGCGTTCCGAGAGAGGCACGTCGAGCAGCCCCGTGAACCGGTCCTCGGCGTTGTACGTGCTCTGCCCGTGCCGGAGCAGGACGAGGATCCCGGGCCCGCTCGCGGCGCCCCGTGCGGCAGCGGCGGGACGGGCGGCGGCGGCATCGTCGTCGGGCACGCGGTCAGCGTAACCACGGGTGCGATCGCTGGCCCTTCCAGGACCTCCAGCGGCTCAGACCTCCAGCAGCCCGCGCTGGTGCGCCAGCGACACGGCCTCCGCGCGGCCGGATGCGCCGAGCTTGGCGAGCACGTTGGACACGTGGACGCTCACCGTCTTGGCGGAGATGTACAGGCGCTCGCCGATCTGCCGGTTCGTCAGCCCCTGCGCGACGAGCTGCAGCACCTCCTCCTCGCGCTCGGTGAGGACGGCGGTCGTCGAGCGGCGCACGCCGGGCAGGTCGAGCCGGGCGCGCCGGGCGAGCGAGCGGACGGCCTCCGCGAGCGGCGCAGCACCCATGTCCTCGGCCTCCTCGAGCGCCTGCGCGGCCTGGGCCACGAGCACGACGAGGTGGTTCGCGCCGTGGGCGAGGGCCGCGTGGTAGAGCCCGCGCGACTCCTCCGCGACGACGACGGGCTCGCCGCCGACCTCGACGACGAGCGCCTGGCCGATGGGGAGCACCGGCGCCGGGCCGGTGACGGCGAACGTCGTGCCCTCGAGCCGCGACAGGTCGAGCGACGTGCCGGTGAACGTCATCGCGGGGTGGATGGCGAGCGGGATCGCGCCCGCGGCGCGCGCGGGGTCGAGCACGCCGGCGCCGTACCGGCCCGACGTGTGCACGACGATCTGCCCCGGCTGCCACGCGCCCACGTCGGCGAGGCCCCGCACGAGGCCGGGCAGCGCGTCGTCGGGCACGGCCAGGAGCGCGAGCTCGGCGCGCTCGACGACGTCCGGGACCTCGAGCACGGGCACGCCCGGCAGGAGCGTCTCGATGCGCTCGCGCGACGCCTCCGAGATGCCGCTCGCACCGACGACCGCGTGGCCGGTCGCGCGCAGCGCGCTGCCGAGGACCGCGCCGACGCGGCCGGCGCCCACGACGCCGACGCCGAGACGCCCGGGGCGGGAGCCGCCGCTCGCCGCGGTCACGCCGTCGCCTCCTCGGTGCGGGCGTCGTCGAGGGGCACCTCGTCCCGGCGCATCCACAGCTCGGGACCCTGGTGCGCCCGCGCCTCGCGCGCCCGCACGGCCTGCGTGTCGAGCAGGCGTGCGGCGTCGTGCGCGTCGAGGTGCCACGCCTTCGGCGAGATCGGACCGGGCGTGGAGTGCACGGTGAAGGTCGCGACGTCGAACCGGCGCTGCAGCGGGCCCTGCTCGAGGCCGAGCGACTGCGTGCGCTCGTGCGGCACGACGACGAGGCTGCGGAACACGCGGCCCGAGCGCAGCACGAGCGCGCGCTCCGTGACGCTGAAGCCGTTGCGGCGCCACGAGACCGGGTCGAGGAGCCGCGCGCGGCGCGGGCTCACGACGAAGTGCTCGCCCGCGTCGAGGCCCGACAGCCCCTCGTCGAGGAGGGCGCGCGGGTCGCGCGTGCCGAGGTCCGGCAGGACGAGCCACAGGGCGGCGAGCGCCTCGTCGCGCGTCCCGACGGGGAGCAGGACGCTCTTGGTGTCGGTGCCGTCGGTGCTGATCCCGTACCCGGCGACGTTGACGTCGACGCGCCACCAGTCCGGCCCGCGCCAGAACGGCCCCTGCCGCAGGCGCACCGCCTGCACGCGACCCGGCGGGATCGTCTGGGAGCGCGTCTCGAGCAGGCCGTGCCGCAGGCGGATGCCGTCCGGCGAGATGGCCGAGCGGAACCCGAACTCGCCCGTGAACCGCTGGAAGAGGTAGCCGCCGAAGCCCAGCACGGCGGGCAGCGCGCTGAACAGGATGCCGATCTCGCGCGTGCCGACCACGACGCCCACGATCCCGAGGACGCCGAGCACGAGGCCCATCGTCGAGCCCGACCGCACGAGCGACGCCACCAGCCGGCCCGGCTGGACGGCGGTCACCGGCTGCTCGGGCGCCTCGAGCGGGGCGGGCGCCACCGCCTCGTCCGTCCCGGGAGCCGCCGCGGCGTCGACCGTCTCGCCGGCCGCAGCCGCTGCGGCTGCCCCG
>NZ_LWGL01000112.1 GCF_001722485.1 Cellulosimicrobium cellulans
CTCGCCGCGTGCGGCGGCAGCCCGCCGTCGGGCGCGCGCGGCGGCGCAGAAGGCGGCGACGGCGGGACGCGCTCCGGGACGGACGGTGGCTCCGGCGTCGCGGCGGGCGAGGTCCTCGCGCGGACCGACGACGTCCCGGTCGGCGGGGCCGTGGGTGTCACCGTGGACGGCGCCCAGCTCCTCGTCACCCAGCCGCAGGAGGGGACGTTCGCCGCCTTCAGCGCGGTCTGCACGCACCAGGCGTGCACGGTCGCCCCCGGCGACGGCGAGCTCGTGTGCCCGTGCCACGCGTCGCGGTACGACCTCGCCACGGGCGCGGTGCTGGGCGGCCCCGCCCCCTCACCGCTGGCCGAGGTGCCCGTGACGGTCGACGCGGGGCAGGTCACGTCGGCGTGAGCCGTGCCCGCGTGCCGGACGTCACGACGGCGGGCGCGCCGAGCGTTCGTAGACTGTCGGGGTGACCCCACCCACCGTCGCCGGCGGCACCGGTCTGCCGCTGCGCCCCGAGCTCGCCGGCATCGAGCCGTACGGCGCGCCGCAGCTCGACGTGCCCGTGCTGCTCAACGTCAACGAGAACCCGTACGGGCCGAGCCCGGCGGTCGTCGCGACGGTCGCCGAGGCGGTGCGCGAGGCCGCGACGGGGCTGAACCGGTACCCGGACCGCGACTTCCTCGCCCTGCGGGCCGACCTCGCGGCGTACCTCGGCACCGAGTCCGGCGTGCGCCTCGACGCGGCGCAGCTGTGGGCCGCCAACGGCTCGAACGAGGTCATGCTCCACGTGCTGCAGGCCTTCGGCGGCCCGGGCCGCACCGCGGTGTCGTTCGCGCCGACGTACTCGATGTACCCCGAGTACGCGCGCGACACGCACACGCGCTGGGTCGTCGGCCGGCGCGCCGAGGACTTCGCGCTCGACCCCGACCACGCGCGCGAGGTGATCGCGCGCGAGCAGCCGTCGGTGGTCCTGCTCGCGAGCCCGAACAACCCCACCGGGACGGCGCTGCCCGCCGCGACCGTCGAGGCCGTGTGCGAGGCGGCGCTCGCGGTGGCCGTGCCGACGGGCGGCGGCGGCAGCGCCCCCGCGGTGGTCGTCGTCGACGAGGCGTACGGCGAGTTCCGGCGCGCGGGCACGCCGTCCGCGCTCGAGCTGCTCGAGCGGTACCCGAACCTCGCCGTCGCGCGCACGATGTCCAAGGCGTTCGCGCTCGCCGGCGCGCGCGTCGGCTACCTCGCGGCGTCGCCGGCCGTCGTCGACGCGCTGCGCGTCGTGCGCCTGCCGTACCACCTGTCGGCCGTGACGCAGGCCGTCGCGCGGGCCGCGCTTTCCCACGCCGGCGAGCTGCTCGCGCAGGTCGAGGAGCTGCGCGCCGAGCGTGACGCGACGGTGGCCTGGCTGCGGTCGCTGCGCCACCCCGACGGCCGTGCGCTCGACGTCGCGGAGTCGGACGCGAACTTCGTGCTGTTCGGCACGTTCGCGGACCGGCACGCGGTCTGGGCGGGCCTGTTGGAGCGCGGCGTGCTCATCCGGGAGACTGGCCCGGACGGATGGCTGCGGGTGTCGATCGGCACCCGCGACGAGATGAGGGCGTTCCGCGACGCCCTCGTGGAGGTGGCAGGACTGTGAAGCGCACCGCGCGCATCGAGCGCGCGACGTCCGAGTCGAGCGTCGTCGTCGAGCTCGACCTCGACGGCACCGGACGGACCGAGATCTCGACGACGGTCCCGTTCTACGACCACATGCTCACGGCCCTGGGCAAGCACTCGCTCATCGACCTCACGGTCGAGGCGACGGGGGACACGCACGTCGACGCCCACCACACGGTCGAGGACGTCGCGATCGCGATCGGCGAGGCGCTGCGCGTCGCGCTCGGCGACAAGCGCGGCATCTCCCGGTTCGGCGACGCGACGGTGCCCCTCGACGAGGCGCTCGCGCTCGCGGTCGTCGACGTCTCCGGGCGCCCGTACCTCGTGCACTCGGGCGAGCCGGCGGGGCAGGAGTACCACCTCATCGGCGGCCACTTCACGGGCTCGCTCACGCGCCACGTGCTCGAGTCGATCGCGCACCACGCGGGCATCTGCCTGCACGTGCGCGTCCTCGCGGGCCGCGACCCCCACCACGTCGTGGAAGCCCAGTTCAAGGCCCTCGCCCGCGCGCTGCGCGCGGCGGTCGCGCCGGACCCGCGCGTCGAGGGCATCCCGTCCACCAAGGGAGCGCTGTGATCCAGGACCCGAACGCCACCACCCCGGGCGACGACCTCCCCGGCGGCACGGACGGCCTCGACGGGATCGAGATCCCCGACGACCTGTCGTCGCTCACCGGCGGCTCCGCCCCCGACCTCGTCGCGCTCGTCACGCAGATCGCCGGCGCGGAGCCGCTCGCCGCGGCGTGCTCGCTCGCGCAGGTGGAGGCCGACGTCGTCGCGACCGACGTGGGCGCCGTCGCGGTGCTGCGGGACCCGTCCGGCGACGCGCCCGCGCACGCCGCGGCCGCGCTCACGACCCTCGTCAAGGGCGTCCCGCTGATCCTCGTGGAGCGCCGCGGGGAGCAGCTGAGCATGACGCGCTGGAGCGACGGCGCCGCCGAGGACACCCTCGCCCCGGGCCTCGTGCTCGGCGGGGCGCCCGAGGCGCTCGAGGACCTGCTCACCGGCGCGACCACCCTCGCGGACCTCGACGGCGTCGTGGCCAGCACGTCCATCTCCCGGTGGAAGGCGATGCGCCTGCTCACCGCGGCCGGCCGACGGGCGCGCAAGCAGTGAGCACGGAGAGCACCGAGAGCACGGCGAGCAGGGACGCGGCCGCCCCGGCGCCCGACGCGACCGCCGGCACGGGGTCGCGCCGGCCGTCCGTCGTGGTGCTCGACTACGGGTTCGGCAACGTCCGCTCCGCCGTGCGCGCGCTCGAGCGCGTGGGCGCGGACGTCGAGCTGACCGCCGACCGGTCCCGCGCCCAGGAGGCCGACGGGCTCGTCGTGCCGGGCGTCGGCGCCTTCGCGGCCGTGATGGAGGGCCTGCGGTCCGTGCGCGGCCACGAGGTCGTCGGCCGCCGGCTCGCCGGCGGGCGTCCCGTGCTCGGCATCTGCGTCGGGATGCAGGTGATGTTCGAGCAGGGCGACGAGCACGGCACGCTCACCGAGGGGCTGGGGGAGTGGCCCGGCCTGGTGGACCGGCTCGAGGCCGAGATCGTCCCGCACATGGGCTGGGACACCGTCGACGTGCCCGAGGGCAGCGTGCTGTTCCGCGGCATCGAGCACGAGCGCTTCTACTTCGTCCACTCGTACGCCGCGCGCACCTTCACGCTCGGCGACGACCTGCCCGCGGACTCGCCGATCCGCCGTCCGCTCGTCACGTGGTCGGAGCACGGTGGCCGGTTCGTCGCCGCCGTCGAGAACGGGCCGCTGTCGGCGACCCAGTTCCACCCGGAGAAGTCGGGCGACGCGGGCGCGGCCCTCCTCGAGAACTGGGTCCGCTCGCTCTGACCCTCCCGGGCACGGGTCCCGGCGCACGCGCCGACGGGCCCGGCCCCCGCACACCACCCGGCGCGGACGTCCCGCGCCACGACCGATGGAGATCCTCGTGACCGACCGCCTCGTGCTGCTCCCCGCCGTCGACGTCGCCGACGGCCAGGCCGTCCGCCTCGTCCAGGGCGAGGCCGGCTCGGAGACCTCGTACGGCGACCCGCTCGCCGCCGCGCTCGACTGGCAGTCCGGCGGCGCCGAGTGGATCCACCTCGTCGACCTCGACGCGGCGTTCGGGCGCGGGTCGAACGCGGAGCTGCTGGCCGACGTCGTCGGCCGTCTCGACGTGCAGGTCGAGCTGTCGGGCGGCATCCGCGACGACGCGTCGCTCGAGCGCGCGCTCGCCACGGGCGCGCGCCGCGTCAACCTCGGGACGGCCGCGCTGGAAAACCCCGAGTGGACGGCGAAGGTCATCGCCGAGCACGGCGACCAGATCGCCGTGGGCCTCGACGTGCGCGGCACGACGCTCGCCGCCCGCGGCTGGACGCAGGAGGGCGGCGACCTGTGGGAGGTGCTCGACCGGCTCGAGGCCGCGGGCTGCGCCCGCTACGTCGTCACCGACGTGACGAAGGACGGGACGCTGCGCGGCCCGAACCTCGACCTCCTGCGCGACGTCGCGTCCCGCACGGACGCGCCGGTCGTCGCCTCGGGCGGGATCTCGAGCCTCGCCGACCTCGAGGCGCTGCGCGGCCTGGTGCCCGCGGGGGTCGAGGGCGCGATCGTCGGCAAGGCGCTCTACGCCGGGGCGTTCACGCTCCCGCAGGCGCTCGACGTCGCGGGCCGGCCGTGACGGCCGACGAGCACGCGGTCGGGGGCACGGGCAAGGCGCTGCCGCCGTCGTCCGGCTTCTCGGGCGACGACGGGTCGGCCGACCCGGAGCTCGCCGCTGCGCTCGCCGGGTACCAGGCCGGGCGCGTGCCGCTCGCGGACGTCGTCGAGCGCCTCGCGCACTGCCGCGTGCTCGTGCCGATCCTCGCCGAGCTCGGCCGCGCGGAGCAGGGCGAGCACGGGCACGCCGTCGACAAGGAGGCGTCGGCCGGCGTCGTCGCGCTCCAGGCGCCGGACGGGCGTCGGGCGCTCCCGGTGTTCACCTCGGTGGCGTCCATGGCGGCGTGGCGGCCCGACGCCCGCCCGGTGCCGGTCGACGCCCGGCGCGCCGGCCTGTCCGCCGTGAGCGAGGACTGGTCGTTGCTCGTCGTCGACCCCGCCGGGCCCGTGACCGCGCTCGTGCCCCGCCCGGCCGTGTGGGCGCTCGCCCAGGGCAAGCCGTGGCGGCCGGCCGTCGTCGACGGCGTGGTGGACCCCGAGGTCATGGCGGCGGTCGAGACCGCCGTCGCGGGGGTGCCGCACGTGGCGCGCGCGTGGGCGGAGCCCGGTCGCCGGGCCGAGGTCGCGGTCGTCCTGCGCATCGACGCCGGGCTGGACCGCGCGGGGCTCGACGCCGTGCTCGCCCAGGTCAACGGCGCGCTCGCCACCGACGAGGTCGTGTCCGAGCGCGTCGACGGGCTCGAGCTGCGCGTCGGCCGCGCGGACTAGCGCCGGCGGCGTCCCACCGTCCACGCGACCGCCACGGCGACCGTCGCGACCGCGGCGAGGACCTGCCCGCCGAGGATCACCCGGTTGAGGTCGAGCGCGGGGTGCCAGTGCGCCCCGGTGCCGTCGACGACGAACACGCCCGTGCCCTTGACGCGGACGCCGAAGCCCCCGCCGCCGCCCGAGCCCTCGCCACCCGCGTCGCCGCCCTGGGCCGGTGCCGTCGGCTCGGTCTCCACCGGGCCGCCGCGACGGGAGCGCCGCCCCGGGGCGCCCGCTCCCGAGAGGTCCCCGGAGCCGGAGCCCCAGCCCGAGCCGGTCCCGCCCCAGACGGTCGCGACGGGGATCACGAGCGCGCCGTCGCGCTCGTAGGCGTCGCCGAAGACTCTGCGCACGCTCAGCGTGTCGCGCGCCGCCTGGGTGATGTGCGCCGGGTCGACGGCGGGCACGCCGCCGGGGTTCGCCTGATTCGTCATGCGACCCGAGGGTAGACCCGGGCGGGCCGCGCGCGCGAGGGTCCGCGCGCGCTCGCCCCTCAGCCCTCGCAGGCCGGCACGGGCGTGAACGACGCCTCGTCGGCGAGGAGGTCGCGCAGCGTGCTCACCGGCACGAGCAGGCTCTTGTCCGTCGAGGTCTTGGCGTAGACGACGCCGATCACCCGCCCGGCGTCGTCGAGAGCGGCGGACCCCGAGCTGCCCGGCTCGACGGGCGCGTCGGTCACGAGGACCTCGCCCAGGTTCTCGTGCAGCGGGTCGGTCGTCGTGCCGATGACCGACCCCTTCGTCACGGTCAGCCGGCCGCCCTCGGGGTACCCGACGACCGTCACGGCGTCGCCCGGGGCCGGGTCCTGCTCGGCGAGCGTCGGGGAGGAGGGCAGGTCCTCCGCCGTGCGCACCACGGCGAGGTCGGCGAGGGCCGCGGTGCTCGCCGTCTGCGCCGCGATGTCTCGGCCGTCGTACGTGAGCAGCTGCAGCGAGCGCGAGGAGTCGACGACGTGCTTGTTCGTCACGAGCGTGCGCGCGTCGAGCGCGAAGCCCGAGCCCGTCGACAGCCCCTCGCAGCCGACGTTGCGGATGCGCACCGCCATCCGGCTCACGGCGTCGGAGCCGTCGGGGGACAGGTTCTCCGACCCGGCCGGCTCGGCCGGTGCCGCGAACGAGGGGACGACGTCGTCGGGGACCGGCTCGGGCAGCGGGGGCAGGACGCCGCAGCCCGCCGCGAGCGACGCGGCCGCGATGCCCACGAGAGCGGCGCGCACGGGGTCCCGGCGTGCGCGGCGGGTCGCTCCACGCGTGGTGCCCGTGGTGTCCGTGGTGCCTGCGGTCATCCGGCGAGCTCCTGCTGCAGCTGGGCGTTCGCGTCCGTCGCGGCCTGGCACAGCTCGTCCACCTGCGCGGAGAAGCGCTCGAGGTCCGCGGGGTCGTACGCGTCGCGGTCGCCCAGGTACCCGATGAGCTGCGCCTGGGCCGTGGTGCACTGGCCGAGCGCGGCGGCGACGGTGCCGGCGGCGTCGGAGACGCGGCTCTGGTAGTCCAGGTACTGCTGCGAGGCCTCGTTCTCGTCGCCGAGCTGGGCCTTCTCGTTCGCGAGGTCCGTGATCCGCTGCTGGGCGGTCGCGAGCTGCCCGCGCGCCGACTCCAGCTCGGCGTTCGCGCCGTCCAGCTCCGCCTGGAGGCGGGCGACGTCCTCGCCGAGCGCGCGCGACGTCGTCTCCCACTCGGCGCTCGACTCCTGCCACCGCGCCGTGGTCACCCACAGGTACGCGCCGACGCCGAGGGCGGCGGCGAGCAGCACGGCGAGCACCACGACGGCGACCACGGGCCCGCGGCGACGTCGCGGCGCGCGGTCGGGGGACGAGGTGGGGGAGACGCCCGGTCGGTCGTCCGGCGGTGCGGGGACGGCCTCGCCGCCCGGGGCGGCCGACGCCGGCGCGAAGGACGGCGGCACGCTGCCGCGCGGGACGCTCTCGGGTGCCGGCGGGACGCTCAACTGACGGCGCCCGTGTACTTCTCGCCCGGCCCCTCACCGGGGGCGTCGGGGTAGACCGAGGCCTCGCGGAACGCGAGCTGCAGGGACCGCAGGCCGTCGCGGAGCGAGCGCGCGTGCTGGTTGCCGATGTCGGGGGCGCTGGCCGTGACGAGCGCCGCGAGCGCGTTGATGAGCTTGCGCGCCTCGTCGAGGTCGAGGTGCCCCTGCGCCTCGGCGTCCTCCGCGAGCCCGCACTTGACGGCCGCCGCGCTCATGAGGTGGACGGCGGCGGACGTGATGACCTCGACGGCGGCGACGTCGGCGATGTCGCGCACGGCGTCCGCGGTCGCGTCCTGGGCGGGGACGTTCTCGGTAGTCATGCGCACCATCTTCCCATCCGCACCGCCCGGTGCTCGCCCCCGCCCCGCGGCCTGCCGCCGGTGCGCCGGGACGACGACGGCCGCCGCCCCGAGCGGGGCGGCGGCCGTCACCGGTCGTGCGTCAGACGCGGACGGGCTCGGTCGCCGTGGCGGGCTGACCCGTCTCGACGGGCGCGCCCTCGGCCTCGAGCGCGACGCGCAGCGCCGCGCCGAGCTCCGCGTCGACGTTCGTCCAGTACTGGATCGCGCGCTCACGGATGTCGGCGCTCTTCACCCCGCCGACGTGGCCCGTGATCGTCTCGAGGAACCGGGCACG
Organism: Cellulosimicrobium cellulans; assembly: GCF_001722485.1. Classification (GTDB taxonomy): domain Bacteria; phylum Actinomycetota; class Actinomycetes; order Actinomycetales; family Cellulomonadaceae; genus Cellulosimicrobium; species Cellulosimicrobium cellulans_A. The sequence continues at coordinate 7,712 of NZ_LWGL01000112.1, forward strand.
CGCCGGGCCGTCGAAGACCTCGCGGTACAGCGTGCCGGCCTGGCCGAAGTCGTCGTCCTCGGCGTGGAGCGTCGCGGCCGAGCGCGTGAGCTCGCCGTCCGCCTCCCAGCCCGTGGACTCCGCCGCGCGCGCCGGGTCGGCGTGCGCGCCGCCGACGCTGTTGGGCGCGTACACCGGCGTCGTGGCCGAGGAGAAGGAGTAGCGCATCGCGCCGTCCTTCGAGTACGAGTGCCCGCCCTCGGCCGCGCCGCGCGGCGCGTTGACCGGGAGCTGCGCGTGGTTGGTGCCCACGCGGTACCGGTGCGCGTCGGCGTAGGAGAAGATACGCGCGAGGAGCATCTTGTCGGGGCTCGCCGCGATGCCGGGCACGAAGTTGCTCGGCGCGAACGTCGCCTGCTCGATCTCCGCGAAGTAGTTCTCCGGGTTGCGGTTGAGCTCCATCACGCCGACCTCGACCAGCGGGTAGTCCGCGTGCGGCCACACCTTCGTGAGGTCGAACGGGTTGAAGCGGTACGTCTTGGCGTCCTCGTACGGCATGACCTGGACCGAGAGCGTCCAGCGCGGGAAGTCGCCGGCCTCGACGTGCTCGTACAGGTCGCGGATGTGGTGGTCGGAGTCCGACCCGGCGAGCTGCGACGCCTCGTCGTTCGTCAGGTTGTCGATGCCCTGCTGGGTCTTGAAGTGGTACTTGACCCAGAAGCGCTCGCCCGCGGCGTTGATCCACTGGTAGGTGTGCGAGCCGAAGCCGTCCATGTGGCGCCACGACGACGGCAGGCCGCGGTCGCCCATGAGCCACGTGACCTGGTGCGCCGACTCGGGGGAGAGCGTCCAGAAGTCCCACTGCATGTCGTTGTCGCGCAGGTTCGAGCCCGGCAGGCGCTTCTGCGAGCGGATGAAGTCGGGGAACTTGATGCCGTCGCGCAGGAAGAACACCGGGGTGTTGTTGCCGACGAGGTCGTAGTTGCCCTCGCTCGTGTAGAACTTCAGCGCGAAGCCGCGCGGGTCGCGCCAGGTGTCGGGGGAGCCCTGCTCGCCCGCGACGGACGAGAAGCGCGCGAGCATCTCGGTCGTCGTGCCGGGCTGGAAGACCGCGGCGCGCGTGTAGGCGCTCACGTCGTTCGTCACGGTGAACGTCCCGAACGCGCCGCCGCCCTTGGCGTGCACGACGCGCTCCGGGACGCGCTCGCGGTTGAACTGCGCGAGCTTCTCGACGAGGTAGTGGTCGTGCAGGACGATCGGCCCGTCGGCCCCGACGGACTGCGAGTGCGCGTCCGAGGCGACCGGCGCGCCGGCGTTGGTCGTGGTGAACGGTGCGGTCATGCGTGCTCCTTAGTCCATGTGGCCCGGGGCGGGTCCCGTCGGGCCGTAGCGGGTCTTCGTGAGGAAACGGACGTCGCGGGGGCGCGACGACGCGTGCGGGAAGGTCGGAGGGGCGGCGGTCAGTCCGCGCAGTCGGGGCACAGGCCCCAGAAGGTCACCTCGGCGGTGTCGACGCGGAACCCCGAGGTGTCGCTCGGCACGAGGCACGGCGCCTGGCCGACGGCGCAGTCGACGTCCGCGACGGCGCCGCAGCGGCGGCACACGACGTGGTGGTGGTTGTCGCCGAGCCGGCGCTCGTAGCGGGCGGGGTGGCCCGCGGGCTCGATCCGCCGCAGCAGGCCGTGGTCCGTCAGGGTGTGCAGGACGTCGTACACCGCCTGGACGGACACGGAGCCGAGCGCCGTGCGCACGCTCTGCAGCACCGCGTCGGCGTCCGCGTGCTGGCGGGTGCCGACGGCGTCGAGCACCGCGAGGCGGGCCGCGGTCACGCGCAGGCCGTGCTCGCGCAGCTCGGCCTCGTGCTGCGTGCGTCCCGCGGGCTTCCCGGCGCCGGACGGCGCGGGGGAGGACGGGGAGGGCTCCGTCGTCATGACCGCCACCCTACCCGTTCTCTGGAACGATTCCAATGATGGAGGCGCTCCAGCGCGTGGCGGAGCGGACGCAGGCCGAGGGTGCCCGTCGCCGCACGGGCGCCACCCGGTGTCTCTGCTATCCTTGATGGCTGACCGACCTGCGCGAGACGACCGGCGGTCCGGCGCGGCCCCACGGGGTCGACCGGAGCCCGGAGGATCGCGCAGGTGCGCAAGTGGATCCCATCCCACCCGGGTCTCGACCGTCGACGCACGTCGCGACAGAGGCCGGGTCCTGGTCCGGACGGCGGTGCCTCGCGGCACCTCGTCCAGGCACGGTCGTCGCCGCACGCGACGACGACCGGATCGATGGCCTCCGCCCTGCGCTCAGGGTCGGGGGCCTTCCTCGTCCCGGGCGGTCCACCGACGACTTCCTAGGAGCATCACATCAGCGAGCCTCGCATCAACGATCGGATCCGCGTCCCCGAGGTCCGACTCATCGGTCCCGGCGGGGAGCAGGTCGGCGTCGTCCGCACCGAGGTTGCCCTGAGCCTTGCCCAGGACGCCGACCTCGACCTCGTCGAGGTCGCCCCGGACGCACGCCCGCCCGTCGCCAAGCTCATGGACTTCGGCAAGTTCAAGTACGAGTCCGACATGAAGGCGCGCGAGGCGCGGCGCAACCAGGCGAACACGGTCCTCAAGGAGATCCGGTTCCGCCTGAAGATCGACCCGCACGACTACGGCACGAAGAAGGGCCACGTCGAGCGCTTCCTCGCCGCGGGCGACAAGGTCAAGGTCATGATCATGTTCCGCGGCCGCGAGCAGTCGCGCCCCGAGATGGGTGTGCGCCTCCTCCAGCGCCTCGCGGAGGACGTCGCGGAGCTCGGTTTCGTCGAGTCGATGCCCAAGCAGGACGGGCGCAACATGACGATGGTGCTCGGCCCCGTGAAGAAGAAGGCCGACGCCAAGAGCGAGCAGCGCAAGCGTGCCGAGGAGGCCGAGCCGCGCCTGACGAAGTCCGCGCAGCGGGCCGCGGCCAAGGCTGCCGAGGCGCCCGCGGACGACGCGACGGAGCAGGTCGAGCCCACCGCGGCGGCTCCGGCGGCCGAGGCGGCCCCCGCCCCCGCGGCGGCTCCCGAGGCCGAGGCGGCAC
>NZ_LWGL01000113.1 GCF_001722485.1 Cellulosimicrobium cellulans
TTCCCGCTCGCCACGAGCACCTTCCCGCGCCTCGCCGAGCACGTCGCGCACGCCCGCCTCGACACGTTCCGCAGCCTGCTCGCCGCGACGACCCGCGCGCTGCTCGTGGTCGCCGGCCTCGGCGTCGTCGACCGGCCGGTACCGGAACACGTTCGACTCGGCGTGCAGGCCGGACGGGTCGTGCTCGCGCGAGAACTCCTGCTCCCACCAGCGCACGTCGTCGGCCTTCGCCCACGCGAGCCACTCCTGCGGCGCCGCGTCGCGCGCGGGCACCGCGGCGTCGTCGCGCCACCGCCCGAGCTGCGCCACGTAGTTCGGCCCGCCCGCCTTGGCGCCGGGCCCGACGGCCGACTGCTTCCAGCCGCCGAACGACTGCCGCTGCACGACCGCACCCGTGATGTGGCGGTTGACGTACGCGTTGCCGACCTCGACGGCGTCGAGCCAGCGCCGCACCTCGTCGTCGTCGAGGCTGTGGATGCCTCCGGTCAGCCCGAACGGCACGGCGTTCTGCAGGGCGACCGCCTCGTCGAGCGTCGCGGCGGTCATGATCCCGAGCACGGGCCCGAAGTACTCGGTGAGGTGGAACGCCGAGCCCGGGCGCACGCCCTCCTTGAGCCCGGGGGTCCACAGACGCCCGGCCCCGTCGGGGCCACCGTCGAGGCAGCGCGGCTCGACGAGCCACGACTCGCCCTCCTCGAGCGTCGTCAGGGCGCGCAACAGCTTGCCCGACGCCGGCTCGGTGAGCGGGCCCATCGTGGTCGAGAGGTCCGTCGCCGGTCCGACGGCGAGCGAGCGCACCGCGTCGACGAGCTGGCGCCGCACGCGCCGGCCGGTCTCGGTGCGCGGGTCGCCCGCCGAGCCCACGAGGATCAGGAGCGAGGCCGCGGAGCACTTCTGGCCCGCGTGCCCGAACGCCGAGCGCACGACGTCCGCCACGGCGAGGTCGAGGTCCGCCGACGGCGTGACGACGAGCGCGTTCTTGCCCGACGTCTCGGCGAGCACCGGGCGCTCCGGGCGCCAGCGCGCGAACAGCTGCGCGGTCTCGATCGAGCCGGTGAGCACGACGCGCGCCACGCCGTCGTGCGTGACGAGGTGCCGGCCGCGGTCGTCGTCCGGCACGCGCACGTACTGCACGACGTCGGTGACCTCCACGCCGGCGTCCGCGAACGCGCGCAGGCCGTCGGGGTCGGCCTCGGCGGCGTCGCGCAGCCCGGCGTGGACGGCCTCGACCGCGACCTCGAGGCACCGCGGCGTCGGGGGCGCGGGCTTCGCGATCACCGCCGAGCCCGCCGCGAGCGCCGCGAGCACCCCGCCGACGGGGATCGCGACGGGGAAGTTCCACGGCGGCGTGACGAGCGTGACGCCGTCGGGCTCGAACCGCGCGCCAGGCACCGTGCCGGGCTCGAGGTCGTCGGCGCGGTCGGCGTAGTAGCGCGCGAAGTCGACGGCCTCGCTGACCTCGGGGTCGGCCTCGGCGACGGTCTTGCCGGGCTCGTGCACCATGGCGGCGACGAGGTCGGTCCGGGCCTCCTCGAGCCGGCGCGCGACGGCGCGCAGCACCCGCCCGCGAGCGGCGGGTACGACCTGCGCCCAGGCGGCGGTGGCACGTCCGGCGCGCGCGACGACGTCGTCGACCTCGACGGTCGAGGCGAGCTCGGGCGTGCGGACGGGCACGTACCCGCTGTCCGGGCCGGTGACGCGGCGGGCCCACGCGCGGTGCGCGGCGACGGCCGGGTCGGTGTCGGCGGCGTTGGCGAACCCCGGCTCGCGCGTCACCTCGGCGGGATACTGCCGCGCGACCCCGGGTCCGGCAGCCACCGGTGCGTCGACGTCTGCCCGTGCCCGACGCCGGGGTGCCACGTCGTCCGCGGCGTACTCGATCCCGTGCCGCACCGAGGCGCGGAAGGCGTCCTCCTGGCGCTCCATCGCGGTGCGCCCGTCGCCGGCGAACATCGCGTGGAGGAAGTTCTGCTCGGCGGCGTTCTCCTCGAGCCGGCGCACGAGGTAGGAGATGGCGACGTCGAAGTCCTCGTCGCGCACGACGGGCGTGTACAGCACGACGCGCCCGCCGTGCCGACCCACCTCGTCGCGCACGGCGCGCGCCTCGCCCGGCGCCATGCCCTGGAGCATCTCGACGTCGACGGCGGCGCTCACGCCGCGGGCGCGCCCGAGCAGCACGGCGAGCGCGACGTGGAAGAGGTTGTGGCTCGCGACGCCGATCCGCACCGCGTCGGTGCGGGGCGCGCGCAGCGCGTGGTCGAGGAGGCGCACGTAGTTCGCGTCGACGTCGGGCTTCGTCGGGTAGGGCGCCTGCGGCCACCCGTGCAGCTCGGCCTCGACGGCCTCCATGGCGAGGTTCGCACCCTTGACGAGCCGCACCTTGACGGGCGCCCCGCCGGCCGCGACCCGCTCGGCGGCGAACGCGGTGAGGTCGTCGAGCGCGCCGAGGGCGTCGGGGAGGTAGGCCTGCAGGACGATGCCCGCCTGGAGGTCGCGGAACTCGTCGCGCGACAGGACCGCGCGGAACACCTCGGTGGTGAGCGCGAGGTCGCGGTACTCCTCCATGTCGAGGTTGAGGAAGACGCCGTGGTCGCGCGCCGCGCGGTACAGCGGCAGGAGCCGCTCGACCCACGCCTCGGGCGGACCGGCGAGGTCGGGGCCGCGAGCGCCGTCGGGGTCCGTGGGCGCGTCGGCGAACGTGCCCGACACGTTGAGCAGTCGCGTGATCTCGCGCGGGTCGCGGCCTGCCGCGGTCGCCGCGTCGTCGATCGCGGCGTTGCCGGCGCGCAGCCCGTCGAGGCCGACGCGGCCGAGCGACGGGAGCCAGCCGTCGGCGGCGGTGCCCGTCAGGCGGAGCATGCGCGGGCCGAGGGCCCCGAGCCAGACGGGGATGCGGCGCGCGGTCGCGGGGCCGGGCTCGGCGCCGTCGAGACGGTGGTGCGCCCCGGGCACGCGGACTCCGCCGCGCACCCCGGCGGGTGCGTCGCCCTGGCCCCACAGCGCGCGGACGACGGCGAGGGCCTCCTCGAGCGCGTCGACGCTCTCGCCGGCGGACAGCCGGCGCGCGCCCATCCCCTCCATCGCGTCCCAGAACGCCCCGGCGCCGAGCGCGAGGTCGACACGGCCGCCCGAGAGCAGGTCGAGGCTCGCGGCGGCGCGCGCGAGCACGGCGGGCGGGCGCATCGGCACGTTGACCACGTTCGGCGCGACGTGGATCCGCTCGGTGGCCGAAGCGACGTACGACAGCAGCGTCCAGGTGTCGAGGAAGCGCGGCTGGTAGGGGTGGTCCTGGAACGTCACGAGGTCGAGGCCCAGGTCCTCGGCGAGACGCGCGCGGGCGACCGTCGCGGCCGGGTCCTCGGCGAGCGGGGTGACGAACGTGCCGAAGCGCAGGGGGTGGCCGTAGTCGCTCACGCGCGCACCTCGCTCCGGGCGCGCTCCGCCGCGACGAGCTCGCGCGCGGCCGGTGCGACCTCCTGGCCGAGGACGGCGAGCGTCGCGGCGTCGTCCGCCATGACGACGTACGTGGACACGCCGTGCTCGAGGGTGACGGCCGCGACCTGCTCGGCCCACTGCCGGGGCGGCCCCTGGAAGAGGCCGCCGCCCTGCGGGCCGAACCGCCCGCCGACGTTGAGCAGTCGCCGCACCGCGCCGGGCTCGCGGCCCGCGGCACGCGCCGCGTCGTCGATCGTCGCGTTGCCGCGCGCGAGCGCCTCGAGGCTCTGCAGGTAGGGCAGGGACGGCAGCCACCCGTCGGCCTTCGCCCCGACGAGCCGCAGCATGCGGGGCTTCAGGGCGCCCAGCCAGATCTCGACGTCGTGCACGGGCGCCGGGCCGCGCTTGGCCCCGTCGACGTGGTGGTGCGCGCCGCCCGCGACGAGCCGGTCGCGCGTCGACGTGTCCCAGAGGCCGCGGATCACCTCGATGGCCTGCTCGAGCGCGTCGACGCTCTGGCCCGGCGTGAGCCGCTCCCCGCCCATGGCGACGATCGGGTCCGAGAACCCGCCCGCGCCGAGGCCGAGCTCGACGCGCCCGCCCGAGAGGCGGTCGAGGCTCGCGACCGACCGCGCGAGCACCGCCGGCGGGCGCAGCGGCAGGTTGAGCACGTTGCCGGCGAGACGCACGCGCTCGGTCCGGGCGGCGACCCAGGACAGGAGCGTCCACGTGTCGAGGAACGCGGGCTGGTAGGGGTGGTCCTGGAACGTGACGAGGTCGAGCCCCGCCTGCTCGGAGAGGACCGCGAGGTCGACGACGTCGCGCGGGGAGGCGGCGGAGGGCGTGATGAAGGAGCCGAAGCGGAGCTCGTGGCCGTAGTCCATGGGTCCTCGATCCGGGAAGATGTGTTGTCAAGCAGAACATATCCGTAACAGATAGGTGGAGCAACAGCATTCCCGGGACTATCCTGGGCGGATGACCACCACGACCACCGGAGACGCGACGGCTCCCCGCACGGCGGACGTCGACGTGCCGGCGCCGGGCCGCCACGAGGACCTCGGCTGGCACCTCGGCGTCCTGCTGCGCGCCTACCGCGCGACCGTCGAGGAGGCCCTCGTCGACGTGCCGCACGGGACGCGGGGCTACCAGGTGCTGGTCACGGTCGTGCAGGGCGAGCAGCCCACGCAGCTCGCCCTCGCCGAGCACCACGGCATCGACCGCACGGTCATGACGTACCTCGTGGACGACCTCGTCGCGGCCGGGCTCGTGGAGCGGCAGCAGAACCCCGCGGACCGGCGCGCCCGCCGCGTCGTCGCCACGCCGGCCGGGCGCCGTCGGCTCGCCGAGCTGGCCGGCCAGGTGCACGACGCCGAGGACTCGCTCCTGCAGGCGCTCTCGCCCGAGGAGCGCCGCACGTTCCGCACGCTCATGCGCCGCGTCGCGTGCGACCTGCGCGACGTCGACGCCGGGACCGACCCGTGCGTCGTCGCGGACGACGAGCTCGCCACCCGCACGCGGTAGAGCCCGGGCTCTACCGCGGCATCGGGTCGCCCGCGGTCGGCGACGCGGCGGCGTCGGCCACGGCCTCCTCGACGGGGACCTCGCCGTCCCCGTCGCCGCGGCCCCGCAGCGGGTAGGACCAGAAGCACACGAACGCGAGCGCGGCGAGCACGACCGGCGTGCCCCCGAGGAGCAGCCGCACCCCCGTCGCCACCTCCGGCGCCTGCGTCGCGGCGCCCTCGACGTAGCCGCTCGCGTCGAGCACCGCGGCGACGAGCACCGCCTGCACGATGACCGAGCCGCGCACGACGAAGCCGTTCGCGCCGAAGTACATGCCCTCGCGGCGCAGCCCCGTCCGGCGCTCGTCGTCGTCGACGACCTGGGCGAGCGCCACCTCGAGCACCTGCATGAGCCCCGCGACGCCGACGCCCACGGCGAGCCCCGCCACCGCGGCCCCGAGGACCGTCGAGGGGATGAGGTACAGGCACGTCGCGAGCCCGTACACCGCGACGACCCACAGCATCGCCGTGCGCGGCCCGACGCGCCGCACCACCCACGACCAGCCGAGGATCGACGGGATCGCCGCGACGAAGATCGGCGCGAGCAGGAGCGTCGCGTCGGCGTCCTGCCCGCCCAGGGCGTAGCGCACGTAGAACGGCACCGCGGCGAGCACGACCGCCGTCGTGCTCTGCAGCAGCAGCGAGCCCAGCACGTAGGTGACGAACGCCCGGTTCGCGAACGTGTACCGCAGCTGGTCGACGAGCCGCACGCCCGCCTCGCGCTCGCGCACCGCGGCCTCGTCCACCCGTCGCTCGACCATCCCGGCGAGCGACCACACGAGGAACCCGAGGCTGACGACCGCGAGCGCCACGGCCATCCACGTCCAGCCGACCGTCCCGTACAGCAGCGGCGCGCCCGCCGTGCCGAGGATCATCCCGACGAGCCCGAACACCTGCCGGGGCGCGTTGCCGCGGGCCCGCTCGGCCGTCGTGCGGAAGATCTCGGGGAACAACGCCGAGACGTTGAGCACGACGACGACGTACGCGACGTCGTACACCGCGACCACGACGAGGAACCACACGACGAGGCCCGTCGGGCCGAGCGGCGGCGGCACCCACACGAGCGCGAACGCCACGACGAGCGGGACGATCCCGAGCCCGATCCACGGCACACGACGGCCCCAGCGGGTGCGGCGCCGGTCGGACGCCGCACCGACGAGCGGGTTGAGCAGCGCGTTGAGCACGCCGTGCGCGACCATCGCGCCCGCGACCCAGCCCGCGGGCACGCCGAGGTGGTCGACGTAGAAGTACACGACGAACGCGGAGAACGTCTGCAGGAGGAGGTTCGCGGGGAACGCGGACGCCCCGTAGGCGACGGTCTGCGCGCGGGTCGGCGCACCGTCGAGACGCCGGTCCCGGACGCGGGCGAGCCACGCGCCGCTCGCGCCGCCGGATCTGCCGCTCGCGCTGCTCGCGTCGCGCGTCCCGCCCGCGCCCGGCGCGGTCACCGCACGGCCGCCGCGTCGACCCGCTCGTCGCGCTGGACCGCGCGCAGGTCGCGCCAGCCGACGCGCACGAGCCCCTCGGCGGCGATGACGTCCGCGACCTCGGGGTCGGCGAGCAGCCGCCGCTCGAAGCCGCGCTTGGCCGCCGAGTGGTCGACGACGTCGCCCAGCTCCTCGTCGTCGAGCATGGGGTGGAGGTAGAGCTCCGTGACGCCCGGCGGCACGCGCCGCAGGAGCTCGAGGAAGCCGTCCCGCACGTCGGCGTAGTCCTCCTCGTCGGGCGTGCCCTCGCCCGCGAGGGCGAACGGGTGCGTCCACAGGCGGTCCGGGAGGACGACGCCGAGCGCGTCCGCCGCCGCCGTGGCCTGGTCGAGCACGGCCTGCAGGCCCTCGGGGAGCCCCATGCCCTCGATCGAGCGGGGCAGGCGGAACGGCAGACCGTGGCGCGCGGCGAGCTCGAGGACCTGCGGCAGGAACGTCCGCCCCGTCTCGAGCCCGTAGACCGAGCCCATGTGGTTGTCCAGGTGCGTGACGTCGACGCCGGCCGCGAGCGCCGCGTCGAGCTGGGCGGCGAGCTCCGCCGCGACGTCCTCGTCGCGCGCCTCGCGCTCGACCGAGGCGACGTCCGGGTGGAAGTAGCCCGCGTCGTCGGCCAGCGACGTGCCGGTCCCGGTGAGCGGCCGCCAGCGGTAGCGCGTCCACTCGCTCGTGAGGACGAGGTGCACGCCGACGTCGAGCTGGCGGTTCTCGGCCGCGAACGCCAGGGCGTCCGGCGCCCACGCGCACGGCACCATGACGGTCGCGGAGTCGACGTGGCCGGCGAGCAGCAGGTCGCCGATCGCGCGGTTCGCCGCGCGGCACATCCCGAAGTCGTCCGCGTTGAGGATGATCGCCCGGGCGCCGGGCTCGAGGCCGAGCCGCGCGGCCAGGTCCGTCGTCACGACGCCGCCTCGTCCACCGCGTCCTCGGGAGGTCCGACGTCGACCGTCAGCGCCGTGCGGAGCACCTGCTCGCGCAGCGCGTCGCTCGCGGCGCGCGCCGCGCCCAGGACGATCGCGTCCGGGCCGATCGTGGACGGGACCACGCGCAGGCCGAGCACCGCGATGCGCTCGGCCAGGTACCGGATGACGCGGTCCGCGAGGGGCGCTCGCGCCGCCTGGTCCGTGAGCACGAACAGCTCGGGCTCCAGCACCAGCGCGATCGACCCGGCGACGACGGCGACGCGCTCGGCGACGACGTCGAGCACGTCGTCCGCGACGACGTCCCCCCGCTCGGCGCGGTCGACCACCTCGCGCACGGAGACGTCGTCGGGCATGCCGAACTCCTTGGCGATGGCCGTCAGCGACCCCGCCCCGAGCACCTCGGAGCCGAGCGGGCGCTCCGGGTGCGGCAGGAACGAGATCTCGCCCGCCCCGCCGCGCGCACCCCGGTGCAGACGCCCGTCGACGACGATGCCCGCCCCGAAGCCGTCGCCCAGGCCGAGCACCACGAACGTGCCCACGTCCTTCGCCACGCCGTCGTGCTGCTCGGCGACCGCCGCGAGGTTGAGGTCGTTCTCGAGGAGCACCGGGCAGCCGAGCGCGTCCTGGAGCGCGTCGTGCAGCGCGGTGCCGCCCTTCTCGAAGCCGGGGACGCGACGGATCGTCGCGCCGTCGGAGCCGACGATGACCGGCACGGCCGCGACCGCGCGCGTCACCTCGATCGTCGGCGCGGGCTCGAGCCGCGCGGCCACGTCGGCGACGCACGCCCGGGCGAGCTCGGCGGCGGCGCGGGCGCGCGCCGTCGGGTTCGCCTTCACGTCCCGGCGCTCGGCGCGGGCACGCACCGCCCCCGTCACGTCGACGAGCGCGACGCGCACGCGGTCGCGGGCGACGTCGACGCCCAGCCCGAACCCGTGGTCGGCGCTCACCCGGAACCGGGCCGCGGCGTTCCCGCGGTGCTCCGGCTCCGGCTCGGCCTCCACGACGACCCCCGTCCCGGCCAGCGCCCGCAGGGTCTGCGCGACCGCGGTCCGGGACAGCCCCGTGGCCGCCGCGACGTCGGCGCGGGTCATCGGACCGCCCCCGGACAGGGCGTCGAGCACGGACCGCGCGTTGAACGCGCGCAGCGGAGCGGGAGAGCCGGCGAGCAACAGGTCCATGCGGTCTCCGTCGACGGGTCGGGAGCTGAGCGGCAGGAGAGGCCGGACGCGTCCTGCCTCCGTGGGGAGACTAACCACGCCCCCCACGGTTGTCGACGGCACCTACCGAGGCCGGTGGACAGGGCCGACCACGGGTACCGTGACCTGGTGATCCGCCGAGCCATCGCCCGCGCCTACTGGGCGACGAGCCGCTGGACCCTCCGCTCCCAGCCGTACGACACGCGCCGCCCGACGCTCCTCGTCGGTGCGCCCCACACCTCCAACTGGGACTTCGTCCTCATGCTCGCCATCGCGTGGAGCGCGGGCATCCGCGTGCGCTGGCTCGGCAAGCACACGCTGTTCGCCGGGCCCGCCGGGCCGGTCATGCGCGCCCTCGGCGGGATCCCCGTCGACCGGCGCGACCCCGGCCGGGTCGTCGCCGACGTCGTCGGGCGCATCCGCGCGGGCGAGGTGTTCTCGCTCGTCGTGACGCCCGAGGGCACGCGCGGCGCCGGCACGTACTGGAAGTCGGGCTTCTACCGCATCGCGCGCGAGGCCGGGCTGCCCGTGACGCTCGGGTACGTCGACCGCACGACGATGACCACCGGCCTCGGCCCGACCGTCGAGCTCACCGGTGACGTGCGTGCCGACATGGACGTCGTCCGCGCGTTCTACGCCGACAAGTCCGGCGTCCGCCCCGCCCTGCGCACCGAGCCGCGGCTGCGCGAGGAGGACGCCGGCCCCGCCGCGGGCTGACCGACGCCGCCCGCGCGCCTCGCGACGCCGGCCGCTGGGTCTGCGCTCGAGCGCTGCGTCGCGGCTCGAACGCTGCGTCTGCGGTCGAACGCTGCGTCCGCGGTCGAACGCTGCGTCTCTGGACGCAGCGCTCGAGCGATAACGCATCGCTCGCCCTGAGCGCCGGCCGCCGACCGTCCACAGGCGGCGAGACGTGAGCGTCGTCCACAGGGCGCACGACCACACCGGCGTGGTCGCGTACCGCGCTGCGACCCTCGCCGCATGGACCGTGCCGAACCGTTCCCCGCCGAGGACTCGCGTCTCGTCCTGGCCGCGGACGTCCCTCGTCCCGTGCTGGTCGCCGGCATCGCGGACGGCACGGCCCACCGCGTCCGGCGCGGCGCCGACCTCCTCGGCACGGTGCCCGCCGCCGCACGTCCGACGCCGCAGCAGTCGCGTGCCGCGGCGCTGGCCCGGATCGAGGCCGTCTCCCGGCAGCTCGAGGGCGTGCACCGGTTCTGCGGGCCGAGCGCGGCTCTGCTGTGGGGCCTGCCGCTGTGGCGGCTGCCGCGCCAGGTGCACGTCGTCCAGCGGAACGTCCCCGGCCGTGGCGCGGGGACGGACCTCGTGCGTCACCGCGCCGCCGTCGCGCCGGACGAGACGGGCAGCGTCGGTGGGCTCCCGGCGACGACGCTCACCCGCACGGTGCTCGACTGCGTGCGGTCGCTCCCCGCGCGCGAAGGACTCGTCGTCGCCGACGGCGCCGTCCGGCGGGGCCTCGATCCGGAGGAGCTACGACGTCGTGCCGCGAGCACCCGGGGACGCGGCGTCGTCCGCGCCCGGGCGGTCCTCGACGCCGTCGACGGCGGCGCGGAGAGCCCCGGCGAGTCGATCACCCGCTACGCGATCCTCCGGCACGGACTACCCGCGCCGCGCACGCAGGTCCCCGTCGTGACACGCCTGGGCCGCTTCCGCGCCGACATGGGGTGGGAGGAGTGGCGGGTGCTCGTCGAGTTCGACGGGTTCGTCAAGTACTCCGACCTCGCGGGCGGTGACCCCGCGCGAGTGCTGTTCGAGGAGAAGCGCCGCCAGGAGGCGATCGAGGAGGAGGGGTGGCGCGTCCTGCGCGTGACCCGCGCGGACCTGCACGACGAGGAGCAGGTCGCGACACGCGTCCGGCGGCTGCTCCCCCGCGACGCCGCGACCCGGCACGTGTCCCGTCCCGGCCTGTGGTGAGCCACGGCGTCGTCGAGAGATGCGTCCACGTGCGAGCGCTGCGTCCGGGCACGCAGCAGTCGCGCACCGACGCAGCACTCGGCTGCGGACGCAGCGCTGGCGCCCCGCGTCGGCCGGGTCCCGGCGGCCTCGCCCGCGGTCGGCGGCCCCGGTCAGCCGCGGCCGCGGAGGCGGTCGATCTCGCGCCGCTCG
>NZ_LWGL01000114.1 GCF_001722485.1 Cellulosimicrobium cellulans
TGACCCAGCCCAAGAACGCGCTGGTGCGCCAGTACCAGCGGATGTTCGCGATCGACGGGGTGGAGCTGGAGTTCACCGAGACCGCGGTCGAGGCGGTGGCCGAGCAGGCGCTGCTGCGCGGGACCGGTGCCCGGGGGTTGCGCGCGATCATGGAGGAGGTGCTGCAGCAGGTGATGTTCGACGTCCCGTCCCGTGATGACGTGGAGAAGGTCGTGATCACGCGCGAGGTCGTGCTGGACAACGTCAACCCGACCCTGGTGCCGCGCACCAGCCCTGCCGCTTCACGCGCCCGCGCACCGCGGGAGAAGTCCGCCTGACCCTGCCGGGTCCCGCTCTGGCGCGGAGACGTGCCGGGTCGCGTCCGGTCGCGGTGGGGTGACGCGCGGGTGGTCAGCCGAGGACCGGGGACGTCGCGGCCATGCGACCCGGCGTGCCGTGGCGGCTCAGGTCACGCACGTGGGCGTCGGGGCCACGCCCGCGAACCGGTCCTCCGTCCAGCGCAGCAGCTCGGGCACGAGCGGCGAGTCGGCCTCCACGAGCCCCACGTGGTCGCGGCCGTCGTACCGGCGGTAGTCCACGGGCTGCCCGGCCGAGCACCGCGTGCCGACGTACGCGTCCTGCGCGCTCGGGAGGACGAGCGGGTCGGCGCTGCCCTGGGCGATCAGCAGCGGCGCCGGCACCGCACCCGTCGGGACGTTCTCGGCGAGCCGGTCTCCGAAGGCCCCGGCGGTCGGGTCGCCCGTCCACAGGGGCTGGTCCATCGCGAGGGCCTCTGCGACCGAGACGAGCGCGCCGGGCTCCGCGAGGCACCGGGTCGCCATCTCGCGCACGACGAGCCGCCCGCCCGGGCGCACGAGCTGGTAGGGATCGGCGTCCGGGTACGCGGCGTCGTACGCCGCGAGCACGTACGACGCGAAGATGCTCCCGCCCTCGACGCCCTCCAGCGCGCCGACCAGGCCCGGCAGGTCGCTTGCCGGCGCGAGCGCGGCGACGCCCGCGAGCGGGACGTCGGGCGCGTAGTCCGGCGCGAGCTGTCCCGTCCACAGGGCGGCGTGCCCACCCTGTGAGTGGCCCCAGACGACGGTGCGGTCGTCGAGCGCCAGGTCGTCGAGGTCACGGGCGGCGCGGACCGCGTCGAGCACCGACCGCCCCTCCCCCTGCCCCACGAGGTACGGGTGCGGGCCCGCGGTGCCCAGGCCGGTGTAGTCGGTCGCGACGAGCGCCCAGCCGCGCGCGAGCACGCCGTCGAGCACGAAGAACGCCCCCGACTCGAACGGCTCGTCGAGGACCGACGGCGCGCAGCCGCTCGCGTACCCCGTGGTCCCGTGGGCCCAGGCGATCACGGGCGGGGGCGCGGCGTCGTCGGGCAGGTCGGGGACGACGACGATCCCGCTGGCGAGCGCCGGCTCGTCGTCGTCGCGGGTCGTTGTGTAGAGGATGCGCCACGCCGTGGCGCCGTCCGGCACGGCGCGGGTGAACGGCTCGGCGCGCAGCAGCCGTCCGGGCTCGTCGGGGACGGACGCGGGCGGGTCGTAGAACGCGTCGGGGTGCGGGACGCCGCGCTGGATGCCCGCGCTGACGACGGCGAGCGCCGCGACGAGGACCAGCGCGCCGGCGGCACCGACGACCGCACCGCGCCCGCGCCGAGCCGTGCGAGGCCGCTCCGAGGCGGTGAACCCGTCCGCCGCGGCGCTGCGGCGACGAAGTCCCCCGACCACGAGCCGGACGCCGAGGAGGACGAGGCGGGCACCGAAGACGACCGCGACGACGAGCACGGTGACGTCGGGCCACGCGAGCGCCAGGAGCCCCAGGACGACGCTCGCGGCCCCGAGCATCACCGGCGCCCACCGGTCGGCACCGCGCTCCAGCAGCCCCTCCCCGACGTCGAGCGCGCCGGCGACGACGAGCCCGAGGCCCACGAGCACGGTCACGACGACGAGCGACGGCCCCGGCCACAGGAGGACGGCCAGGGCGAGCGCGAGGAAGGCGACGCCGCGGGCCCCGCGGAACCGGCGCCGTCGGGCGGCCGGAACGTCCCCCGGGCGCGACGGCCCGGACTCGCCGACCAGCTCCGCGACGCCGAGCACCACCGCGCCGACCACCACGACGGCGACGAGGAGCGCGAGCGAGGCGAAGGGCCGGAGCACGACGAAGGCACCGAGGACGGTGCAGACGACACCGAGGGCGACGGGCACGGCCGGAGGGACGCGGCTGTCGGCGTCACGCAACCAGGCGCGCGACCTGTCGGCGAACCGGCTCACGCCGCGAAGGTACTGGCCGCGTGCTGCGGGCGCGCGTCGAGACGGTCGCGGACCGGACAGATCGGCGGGTGAATTCCGGCGCCGGGCGGGCGGGCGTCGGGTGCGGGGCGGCCTGCGGAGTGCCGTAGGGTTCCGCGGTGACCGTTCTCGGACCGGACGACGACGTCGTCGCCCATCTCGGCCACGTGCCCCGGCGCGTCGCGGTGGCCGGCGTCTCGGGCTCGGGGAAGACGACGCTCGCGCGGCGCCTCGCGGGGCGGGTCGGCATCCCGCACACGGAGCTCGACGCGCTCCACCACGGGCCCGGGTGGGTGCCGCGGCCGGAGTTCCTCGACGACGTGCGCGCCCTCGTCGCGCAGGACGCGTTCGTCACGGAGTGGCAGTACCGGGCGGCCCGGCCGCTCGTGCTCGCGCGCGCGGAGGTGCTCGTCTGGCTCGACCTCCCGACGCACGTCACGATGCGTCAGGTCACGTGGCGCACGCTGCGCCGCTCCGTCACGCGCGAGGAGCTGTGGAACGGGAACGTCGAGCCGCCGATCTGGCGGACCCTGCACAAGCCCGCGGAGGAGAACATCGTCCGGTGGGCCTGGGAGAAGCGCCACGCGTACCGCGGCCTGCCCGAGCTCGTGGCCCGCGAGGCCCCGCACGTCGTCGTGGTGCGCCTGCGCTCCCGCGCGGAGACGCACCGGTGGGTCAGACGGCTTCCGCCGCCACCTGCCGCGTGAGCTCCTCGACGATCGGCACGTCGGCGTCGAGCCACGGCACGTCCAGCCACTCCCCCGGCCCCAGCCACGTGAGCTCGTCGTGCTCGACCAGCGGCTGCGGGTCGCCCTCGACGATGCGCGCGAACCACAGGCGCATGACGTGGCGGTCCGTGATCACCCAGGTCCCGTGCTCGGGACCGACGAGCTCGGCACCCAGCTCCACGCGCACCCCCAGCTCCTCGCGGAGCTCACGGTGCAGCGCCTCCTCGGGCGTCTCGCCCGGGTCGACCTTCCCGCCGGGGAACTCCCACCGTCCGGACAGGTGCAGCGGACGCGTGCGACGCGCAGAGAGCAGCAGCCTCGGCGACTCGAGGTCGTCCACGATCGCCGCTGCCACGACGAGTCTGCGCAGAGTCATACGCGGAGTCTCGCACGTCGGCACGCACTGCCGACGAGCTGCCCGTGGCGGGCGGAGGGTGTCAGCGGATGCCGGCGGCGCGTGCCCAGGCGACGGCCTCGGCGCGCGTCGAGACCCCGAGCTTGCGGTAGAGGCTCCGCACCTGCGACTTCACGGTGTTGCGGGTGACGAAGAGCTTGCTGGCGATCTGCTCGAGGGTCACGTCCTCGGACAGATTCGACAGGACGACGCGCTCACGGCGGGTCAGCGGGGCGAGCGGCGTCGGGACCGCCGTCGTCGGAAAGGGGACCGCTGCAGGGCGGACCAGCTCGATGGTGCTCATGTTCTCCTCCTGATGCTCTCCGGTCACGTCATCCCCTCGTGGCGAGATCCGGTTGGTGCTACTGGAAGAGAAGGGAGTGGGTGAGATTCATGACGCGACTTCGCGTCACGACCTTCGCGACGGCGCGCGATCCTGTCCGTTGTGCGCCGTCATGACGCGTTTGCCCAGGTCAGCGGCGCGCGGATCAGTCCCGCGGCGCACCTCGAAAGTCGCCGGAGGCGGCCCGATGGCACGGGAATGACGACCGAAGCAGTGTGATCTCCGTCACACTTTGCGCGATGGAGGTCTCCCGCACGGGGAGTGGCGGGCGCGAGGGAGACCGTGCGGGGACGGCGTCGCGCGGGGCTCAGCGGCCCGGGAGACACGTCGGCGACGGCGCGCGCCACGGTGCGCGCGCCGTCGCCGGCTCCATGCTCACTCCGCGACGAGCGCGGCGTACTGCTCGGCGGAGAGCAGGTCCCCGGTCGAGGCGACGTCCACCTTGAAGAGCCAGCCGTCGGTGTACGGGTCGGAGTTCACGACGGCCGGGTCGTCGATCGCCGCCTGGTTCACCTCGACGACCGTGCCCGTCACCGGCGAGAAGAGCTCGGACACCGACTTGGTGGACTCCACCTCCCCGATCACGCTGCCCGCGGTGACGTCCGCACCGACCTCGGGCAGCTCGAGGTAGACGATGTCGCCGAGCGCCTCGGCAGCGGTCGCGGTGATGCCGACCACGGCCGGGTCGGACCCGTCGACCCACTCGTGCTCGGCGGTGTACTGCAGGTCGGCGGGGAACTGGGCGTCGGTCATGCGAAGGCTCCTTCGGTGGGCTGGCGCCGGACGGGGGTGGACAGGGACTCAGGGACGCTGAGGACGACGGTAGAACGGGAGCGGGACGACCACCACGGGCTCCGCGCGGCCGCGGACGTCGACGGCGAGCTCGGTGCCCTCGGCGGACAGCTCCGGCGTCACATACGCCATGGCGATCGGGTGGCCGAGAGTGGGCGACGGCGCTCCGGACGTCACGGTGCCGACCTGCGGCGCCCCTCCCCCGCCGCCCGGCGCGACCACGGCGTAGCCGGCGCGCGCCGGACGCCGCCCCAGGCCCTTGAGCCCCACGAGGACGCGCGCCGGCGCGGACGACCGGCGCGCGGCGAGCGCGCCGCGCCCGACGAACGGCAGCGGCGAGCCGTCCGCGGCGGTCTTGTCGAGCTTCACAACACGTCCCAGCCCGGCCTCGTACGGCGTGGTGGTCGTGTCCAGCTCGTGCCCGTACAGCGGCATGCCCGCCTCGAGGCGCAGCGAGTCGCGCGCCGACAGGCCGGCGGGCACGAGGCCGTGCGGGCGCCCCGCCTCGAGGACGGTGCGCCACAGCGCGCGGGCCCGGTCGGCCGGGACGAACAGCTCGAAGCCGTCCTCCCCCGTGTACCCGGTACGGGCCACGAGCGCCTCGACCGCGCCGTCCTCGACGGCCAGCGTCACCGGTGCTGCGGCGTAGTACTTCAGGTCGCGCACGACCTGTACGCGGCCCCCCGCCCCTGTCGCGTCGTCGCCGGCCTCGACGAGCCCCGCGACGATCTCCTCGGCGAGCGGCCCCTGGACGGCGACGAGCGCCGTCTCGCTCCCCCGGTCCGTGACGACGGCGTCGAAGCCCGCCGCCCGCTCGACCAGCTCGCGCGCCACCAGGCCGGCGTTGCCCGCGTTCGCGACGACGAGGAACCGCTCCTCGTCGAGGCGGTACACGACGAGGTCGTCGAGGACCGAGCCGTCCTCGGCGCACAGCATCGTGTACCGGGCCCGGCCCAGCGCGACCGCGGACAGGTGCCCGACGAGCGCGTGGTCCAGCGCCGCGGCCGCACCCGGGCCCGCGACCTCGATCTCGCCCATGTGCGAGAGGTCGAACAGGCCCGCGGCCTCGCGCACCGCGCGGTGCTCGGCGAGGTCGGACGTGTACCGCAACGGCATCTGCCAGCCGCCGAAGCTCGTCAGGTGCGCGCCCAGCGCGACGTGCTCGTCGTGCAGCGGGCTGAGCCGGTCGCGCGACGCGTCCGAGGCGGGGGGATCGGTCGTCATACGAGGTCCTCTCTGGACAGGTCGGCGTGTCGGCGGCTCAGGACAGCGGGGCGGCCTGGGGCGCGGACACGTAGGACTCGATCGGGGGGCACGAGCACACGAGGTTCCGGTCGCCCCGCGCGCCGTCGATGCGCCGCACGGGCGGCCAGTACTTCGCCGCGCGCAGGCTCGCGACCGGGTAGGCCGCGAGCTCGCGCGAGTACGGCTTGTCCCACGCGTCCGCCGTGAGCGCGGCGGCGGTGTGCGGCGCGCCGCGCAGCGGCGACTCCTCCACCGCCCAGCGGCCCGAGGCGACGGCGTCGATCTCACCGCGGATCGCGACGAGCGCGTCGACGAAGCGGTCGAGCTCCGCGAGGTCCTCGCTCTCGGTCGGCTCCACCATGAGCGTGCCGGCGACGGGGAACGACAGCGTCGGCGCGTGGAAGCCGTAGTCCATGAGCCGCTTCGCCACGTCCTCGGCCGTCACGCCGGTCTCCGCCGTGATCCGCCGCAGGTCGAGGATGCACTCGTGCGCCACGAGACCGTTCGGGCCGGTGTACAGGACCGGGAAGTGGTGCTGGAGCCGTGACGCGACGTAGTTGGCCGCCAGCACGGCGACCTTCGTCGCCTCCATCAGACCGTCCGGCCCCATGAGCGCCACGTACGCGTACGAGATCGGCAGGATGCCCGCCGAGCCGTAGCGGGTCGCCGACACCGGCGTCGCCGTCGGCGACGCCGCGAGCGGGTCGCCCGGCAGGAACGGCACGAGGTGCTCCGCGACGGCGACCGGCCCGACGCCGGGCCCTCCCCCGCCGTGCGGGATGCAGAACGTCTTGTGCAGGTTCAGGTGCGAGACGTCGCCGCCGAACTCCCCCGGGCGCGCGAGCCCGACGAGCGCGTTGAGGTTGGCTCCGTCGATGTACACCTGGCCGCCAGCCTCGTGTACAAGGTCGCACACCTCGCGCACGTGCTCCTCGTACACGCCGTGCGTCGACGGGTACGTGATCATGATCGCCGCGACCCGCGGGCCGTGGTCCGCCAGCTTCGCGCGCAGGTCGTCCAGCAGGATCTCGCCGTTCGGCGCCGTCGCCACGACTTCCACCGTCAGACCCGCCAACGCCGCCGACGCCGCGTTCGTCCCGTGCGCCGACGCCGGGATCAGGCACACGTCCCGGCCCTCGTCACCCCGCGAGACGTGGAACTTCCGGATCGCCAGCAGGCCGGCCAACTCGCCCTGCGACCCCGCGTTCGGCTGGACCGACACGCCCGCGTAGCCCGTGATCTCCGCCAGCGCCGACTCCAGGCCCTCGATCAGCTCCGCGTACCCCTGCGCCTGCTCCGCCGGCACGAACGGGTGCAGGTCCGCGAACCCCGGCCAGGAGATCGCCTCCATCTCCGCCGTCGCGTTGAGCTTCATCGTGCACGAACCCAGCGGGATCATCGTGCGGTCCAGCGCCAGGTCCTTGTCCGACAGGCGACGCAGGTAGCGCAGCATGGCGGTCTCGGAGCGGTGCAGGTGGAAGACGGGGTGCTGGAGGTACGGCGTCGTGCGGGTCGCCCACGTCGGGAGGTCCGCGTGCGCGCTCGGGGCGGTGGGGGAAGCGACCTCGGTGCTCGGGCTGGCCGCGCCGTCACCTTCCGCCGTCGGCCGTCCGTTCGTCCGCGCGGCTTCTACGCCCTTCGCATCCGACGCCGCCTCCCCCGCCTCGTCAGTCGTCTCGCCCGCCTCGTCAGCCGTCTCACCGGCCGCCGCGGCCGGGTCGGTGGGCGTCTCAACGCCGAACACCTTCAGCACCCGGGCGAGGGTGGCGGGGCTGGTGGTCTCGTCGCAGGCGATCTGTACGTGGTCGGCGTCCGGGTTGTACAGGTTAATTCCCGCTGCTGCGGCGGCCTCGACGACGGCCGTGGCGCGGCCGGGGACGGCGGTGCGGACCGTGTCGAAGAAGACGTCGTGCTCGACCTCGACGCCGCCCGCGCGGAGGGCGTCCGCGAGCGTGGTGGCGTGGGCGTGGGTGCGCTCGGCGATCGCGCGCAGGCCGTCCGGGCCGTGGTAGACCGCGTACATCGACGCGACGATCGCGAGCAGGGCCTGCGCCGTGCAGATGTTGCTCGTCGCCTTCTCGCGGCGGATGTGCTGCTCGCGCGTCTGCAGGGCGAGGCGGTAGGCCGTGTCGCCGTCCGCGTCGACCGAGACGCCGACCAGGCGGCCCGGCAGCGAGCGCTCGAGGCCCTTGCGGACCGCCATGAACGCCGCGTGCGGGCCGCCGTAGAACAGCGGCACGCCGAAGCGCTGCGCCGAGCCGACCGACACGTCCGCGCCCAGCTCGGCGGGCGAGGCGAGGAGGGTCAGCGCGAGCAGGTCCGCCGCGACCGTGACGAGCGCGCCCGCCTCCTTCGCCTCGGCGACGACCGGCGCCCAGTCCACGACCCGGCCGGACGCCCCGCACTGCTGCACGACGACGCCCACGAGCGCCGCGTCGTCCGCCACGTCCGCGGGGAAGCCGCCCGCTGCGCGCACCTCGTCCAGCCCGGCGGCGAGCCCGCCCGACAGGTCGGCGACGACGACCGGCAGGCCGACGGCCCGCGCGCGGCCCAGGGTGACGGCGAGCGTCTGGGGGAACAGGTCGGCGTCGACCACGACGTACCCGGACTTCGCGCGGGACGCGCGCCACATCAGTGCGACCGCCTCGGCGACGGCCGTGGCCTCGTCGAGGAGCGAGGCGTTCGCGACGTCGAGACCGGTGAGGTCCTCGACGACCTGCTGGAAGTTGAGCAGCGCCTCGAGGCGGCCCTGGGAGATCTCCGGCTGGTACGGCGTGTACGCCGTGTACCAGGCGGGGGACTCGAGGACGTTGCGGCGGATCACCGGAGGAGTGACGGTCCCGTAGTAGCCGAGGCCGATCATCTGCGTCTTCACGACGTTCTTCGCCGCGAGCCCGCGCAGGTGGTCGAGCACCTCGGTCTCGGTGCGCGCCGCCGGCAGGTCGAGCGGGCGGTCCGTGCGGATCGAGGCCGGGACCGCGGCGTCGACGAGCGCGTCGAGCGAGTCGTGGCCGAGCTGGTCGAGCATGACCTGGATCTCGCGGCCGCGGGGGCCGACGTGGCGCGGCGCGAACGCCCCGGTGGCGGCGGCGTGCGGGGCGGCAGGGTCGAACGACTGGGTCACGGGGACCTCCGGTGGCGGGGGACGACGGCGGGTCCCTCCCCGCTCTGTCATCGGACGCACGCGTCGACCTGAGAGTTTTGCCGGTCCGCCATGCCCTCACGAGGGCCGGGGCGCGCCGGCTTGCACCGTCGGTGGGCCGCCCCGGACACCCCAGGGGCACCGGCACGACCGCTTTCCAGAGTTGCCTCGCCGCGACGGTACGTGGGCCTGAGAGATTCCCGGGGAGGACTTGCTCCTTCGGCGCCGCCCCGGTCGTGGACCGGGGCGAGCTCTCCCGTCGTGGTTCGGGCGGCACGGTGGTCCGCCCGTGCGAGGACGGGCGGACCACCGGTGAAGCGTGAAGTTGTGCGGCCATCCTACCGGCGGCCCGGCCCGGTCGCGCCGGGCCTCCGGGGCGTCGTCAGGCCCGGTCCCCGACGAGCTCGCGGGGCGCGTCCACGACGTCGACGGGCGCCTGCGCGGACCGGCGCGCCTTCGGCCGGCCGTGCGTGAGGTAGAGGGGGAGCCCGGTGAGCAGGAGCCCGCCCACGAGGTTGCCGACGACCGTCGGGATCTCGTTCCAGACGAGGTAGTCCATGATCGTGAACTCCCCGCCGAGCAGCAGGCCCGAGGGGAACAGGAACAGGTTGACGATCGAGTGCTCGAAGCCCATGAAGAAGAAGAGCATGATCGGCATCCACATGACGATCGCCTTGCCGGGGACGTCCTTCGCGATCATCGCGCCGATGACGCCGAGCGACACCATCCAGTTGCACAGCATCCCGCGCACGAACAGCGTGAGCATGCCTGCGGCGCCGTGCTCGGCGTACCCGACGGTGCGTCCCTCGCCGATGTGCCCGATGGCCTGGCCGACCTCGTTCGGCGGGGTGTCGAAGCCGTACGTCACGACGATCGCCATCATCACCGCGACGGCGAACGCGCCGAGGAAGTTGCCGACGAGCACCAGGCCCCAGTTGCGCAGTACCGCGCGCAGCGTGACGCCGGGCCGCTTGTCGAGCCACGCGAGCGGGCCGAGCACGAACATGCCGGTGAGCAGGTCGTAGCCGAGCAGGTACAGCAGGATGAAGCCGACGGGGAACAGGACCGCGCCGAGGAGCGCGTGACCCGTGGTGACGGTGACCGTCACGGCGAACGCGGCGGCGATCGCGAGGATCGCCCCGCCCATCGTGGACCGGACGAGGGTGTCGCGCGTGGACAGCAGGACCTTGCTGGCGCCGGCGTCGACGATCGTCGGGACGAGCTCGGCGGGCTTGACGTAGGACATGGGCGCGGCTCCGGGGGAGAGGTCGTCGGTGGCCTGCCGCGGTGCGGCGTCGCCGACGCTAGGCGGCCGCCGTTTCCCCGGCGTGTCCCCGTGCGCCCGGCCGCGTTACGTTCTGCGCTCAGCCGCCGTCGCCGCGCTGTGAGATCGGGCGGCGCGAGACGTCGGCGTGGTGCGGTCAGGCCTCGCGCACGACGACGGACCGCACCGTGGCCAGGCGGCCCACCGCGCGCTCGAGCGCGCGCGTCCGGCGCTCGGTCGCGCGGAAGCTGACGTCGATGCGCCCGACGCGCCCGCCGTCGTCGGCCGGGGTGGTGGCGAGCGAGTCGAAGCTGACGCCGCGCGTGGAGAACACGCCCGTGAGCGCGGTGAGCGTGCCGGGCTGGTCGAGGCCGTGGACCGTCGCGACCCAGGCACGCTCGCCCGGCGCCGCGCCGTCCGTGCTCGGCACGCCCCGGGTGCCCGGCGGCGCGGGCTCCGCCCCGGCGCCCCGGTCC
>NZ_LWGL01000115.1 GCF_001722485.1 Cellulosimicrobium cellulans
CCCACCTCTACGGCTGGGCCGAGTCGCGCGAGTGGACGACGCCGTTCGTCGCCGACCCGGCCGAGCGCTCGACCGTCGTCGGCACCATCGACCTCGACGCGTCCGTCGACGCCACCCAGGTCATCGCGGGGGCGGCGAACCTGCTCAACCTCCTCGACCTGCGTCCGGGCCGGGCGCTCAAGGCCGCGGTCGCCGTGTCCGTGCTGTCCCTCGCGTCGCAGGCCCGGTCCACGACCGGCGTCGTGCTCGGCGCGGCGGCGGCCGCGGCGCCCGGCGACCTCGCCGAGCGCGACATGCTCGGCGACTGCGGGGCGAACGCGCTCGGCGCCGTGCTCGGCACCCAGGTCGCGCTCGCCGCGCCCCGGCCGGTGCGCTGGCTCGCGCTCGCGGGCGTCGTCGGGCTCACTCTCGCGAGCGAGAGGGTGAGCTTCTCGCGCGTCATCGACGGCAACGACGTGCTCCGGCGCGTCGACGCGTGGGGGCGGCGCCCCGCGTGACCGGGCGCGCCGGTCGCCTCCGCGCGGCGACGCAGACGCTCGCGGGCGCGGCCGTGATGATCACGGTGGTCACCGTCGCGAGCCGGCTCGTCGGCTTCGCCCGGTCGCTCGTCCTCTCCTCGACGCTCGGCACCGTGGGCGTCGGCACCGCGTACTCCTCGGCGAACATCCTGCCGAACGTCCTTTTCGAGGTCGCCGCCGGCGGGGCGCTCGCCGGCGCCGTCGTGCCGCTCCTGGCCGGACCCATCGCACGGCGCTCGCGCGAGGACGTCTCGCGCATCGCCTCGGCGATCCTCGGCTGGACACTGCTCGTGCTCGTCCCGCTCGGCGCGCTCCTCGCCCTCCTCGCGGGTCCGATCGCGACGGCGCTCATGGAGGCGAAGCACCCCGAGCTCGTCGACGTCACGGCCACGTTCGTCCGCGTCTTCGCGCTGCAGGTCCCGCTCTACGGCGTCGCCGTGGTGCTGGGCGGGATCCTGCAGGCGCACAAGCGGTTCTTCTGGCAGGCGCTGTCGCCGCTCCTGTCGAGCCTCGCGGTCATCGCGGTCTACCTCGTGTTCGTCGGCCTCGCCGACGGGAACCAGGCCGACGTCGCGGAGCTGTCCGGCCGGGCGATCGCCTGGCTGGGGTGGGGGACCACCGCAGGCGTCGCGGTCCTCGCGCTGCCGCTCGTCGGCCCGGTGCT
Organism: Cellulosimicrobium cellulans; assembly: GCF_001722485.1. Lineage (GTDB taxonomy): Bacteria > Actinomycetota > Actinomycetes > Actinomycetales > Cellulomonadaceae > Cellulosimicrobium > Cellulosimicrobium cellulans_A. Next base: position 1,183 of record NZ_LWGL01000115.1, read on the forward strand.
GCGCACCGGCACCCGGCTGCGCCCGCGCCTGCGCTTCCCGCACGGCGAGGGCGTGCGCGCCCGGAACCTCGCGCTCGCAGGCGTGGGTGCGCTCGTCGCCCAGCAGGTGTCGGTGCTCGCCGCCATGGGTTCGGCGCTGCAGTTCGGACCGCAGGCGACGTTCCCGACGTACACGTTCGTCCAGCAGGTCTACCTGCTCCCGTACGCCGTGCTCGCGTTCCCGCTCGCCACGAGCACCTTCCCGCGCCTCGCCGAGCACGTCGCGCACGCCCGCCTCGACACGTTCCGCAGCCTGCTCGCCGCGACGACCCGCGCGCTGCTCGTGGTCGCCGGCCTCGGCGTCGCCGCGCTCGTCGCGGCCTCGGACGCCGTCGAGGCGGTGTTCGCCGTCGTCGCGCGCTCGTCCGTCGAGGGCCTCGGTGCCGGGGTCGCGTGGATGGCCCCGGGCGTCGTCGGGTTCGCGCTGATCCTCCACCTGTCCCGCGCGCTGTACACGATCGACCACCAGCGCGCCGCGGTCGTCGCGACCGTGGCCGGCTGGCTCGTGGTCGCCGCGGCCGTCTTCGCGCTCCCCGCCGCGACCGGGGTGCGCGACCAGGAGGGCGTGCTGTCGATGCTCGGGCTCGCCACCACGCTCGGCATGACGGTCGCGGGCGCGGGCCTGCTCGTCGGCGTCCGCCGCCTCGCAGGGGCCGACGCGACGCGGGAGGTGCCCCGGACCCTCCTCGTGGTCGGCCTCGGCACGGGGGCCGGGGCAGCGCTCGGCGCGCTGCTCACGCGCGTGCTCCTGCCCGACGACGCGGGCGTGCTCGTCGCCGTCGGCGTCGGCCTCCTCGCCGCCACCGTGGCGGGCGCGGTCCTCGTCGCCGTGACGCTCCTCGGGGACCGCACCGCGCTCCTGGGTGTCGTCCGGCGCGGGCGGGCGCCCGCGGCCGCCGACCGCCGGGACGGGGACGGCGCCGCCGTGCCGGAGGACCGGCCGCGCGCCTGACGGCGACGCCGAGCGACGTGCCGGAGTGAGGCGACCCACCCGCGCGCCCGGGTGCCGGCACCCGGCCCGCTGTTAGGATGGAGTTCCGTGGCAGACCTCCTGAACCGGCCCTCCTCCCGCCTCAACGCCTCCGGCGCTCGCTCCGAGCACCGCACCGCGCACGTCTTCGTCACCGGCGGCGTCGCCTCCTCGCTCGGCAAGGGCCTGACCGCCTCGAGCCTCGGTCGTCTGCTCCGCTCGCGCGGCCTGCGCGTCACCATGCAGAAGCTCGACCCGTACCTCAACGTCGACCCGGGCACGATGAACCCGTTCCAGCACGGCGAGGTGTTCGTCACCGAGGACGGGGCCGAGACGGACCTCGACATCGGCCACTACGAGCGCTTCCTCGACGTCGACCTCGAGGCGTCCGCGAACGTCACGACCGGCCAGGTGTACTCGCAGGTCATCGCGCGCGAGCGTCGCGGCGAGTACCTCGGCGACACGGTCCAGGTGATCCCGCACATCACCGACGAGATCAAGACGCGCATGCGCGCCCAGGCCGGTGAGGACGTCGACGTCATCATCACCGAGATCGGCGGCACGGTCGGCGACATCGAGTCGCAGCCGTTCCTCGAGGCCGCGCGCCAGGTGCGCCACGAGCTGGGCCGCGACGACGTGTTCTTCCTCCACGTCTCGCTCGTGCCGTACATCGGCCCGTCGGGCGAGCTCAAGACGAAGCCCACGCAGCACTCGGTCGCCGCGCTGCGCTCCATCGGCATCCAGCCGGACGCGATCGTGCTCCGCGCGGACCGCGTCGTCCCCGAGCCGGTCAAGCGCAAGATCGCGCTCATGTGCGACGTCGACAACGAGGCCGTCGTCAACGCGGTCGACGCCCCGAGCATCTACGACATCCCGCGCGTGCTGCACTCCGAGGGTCTCGACGCCTATGTCGTGCGCCGCCTCGGGCTGCCGTTCCACGACGTCGACTGGGACGGCTGGAGCCAGCTCCTCGAGCGCGTGCACGCGCCCGCGCACCAGGTCGAGGTCGCGCTCGTCGGCAAGTACATCGACCTCCCGGACGCGTACCTGTCCGTCACGGAGGCGCTGCGCGCCGGCGGCTTCGCGAACGACGCCAAGGTGACGATCCGCTGGGTCACGTCCGACGACTGCCAGACGCCCGAGGGCGCCGAGGACGCGCTCGGCGGCGTCGACGCGGTGCTCATCCCCGGCGGCTTCGGCGTGCGCGGCATCGAGGGCAAGCTCGGCGCGTTGCGCTGGGCCCGCGAGAAGCGCGTCCCCACCCTCGGCATCTGCCTCGGCCTGCAGTCCATGGTCATCGAGTACGCGCGCAACGTGCTCGGCATCGCGGACGCGTCGTCCACGGAGTTCCACCCGGACACGCAGAACCCCGTCATCGCCACGATGGAGGAGCAGCTCGAGATCGTCGGCGGGGAGGGCGACCTGGGCGGCACGATGCGCCTCGGCTCCTACCCGGCCGCGCTGGTCCCCGGGTCGGTCGTCGCCAAGACGTACGGGTCGGAGCACGTCACCGAGCGCCACCGTCACCGCTACGAGGTGAACAACCTCTTCCGCGAGCAGCTCGAGGAGGCGGGCCTCGTCGTGTCCGGCACCTCCCCGGACTCGGCGCTCGTCGAGTTCGTCGAGCTGCCGGCGGACGTGCACCCGTACTACGTCAGCACGCAGGCCCACCCGGAGTTCAAGTCGCGCCCGACCCGGGCGCATCCGCTGTTCTCGGGCCTCGTCGCGGCCGCGCTCGAGATCCAGGCCGCCTGAGTGGGCGCCGCGACGGCGTCCGGCGACGCCGCGGGCACCGAGGTCGCGGACCTACCGGCCCCGCGGCCGGTGCTGTCCACCGGGCTGGTGCACGAGGGGCGCGTGTTCGACCTGCGTGCCGACGACGTCGACCTCGGCGAGGGCGGGCGCGTGACGCGCGAGTACCTCGACCACCCGGGGGCGGTCGCCGTCGTCGCGCTCGACGACGACGAGCGCGTGCTCCTGCTGCGCCAGTACCGCCACCCGGTGCGGAGCGAGCTGTGGGAGCCGCCCGCGGGCCTGCTCGACGTCGACGGTGAGGACGCGCGGGACGCGGCGGCGCGCGAGCTCGCCGAGGAGGCCGACCTGCGGGCTGCGCGCTGGGACGTGCTCGTCGACTACTACACGACGCCGGGCGGCTCGAACGAGGCGCTGCGCGTGTTCCTCGCGCGCGACCTGTCGCCCGTCGCGGAGGACGAGCGCCACGAGCGCGAGGCGGAGGAGCGCGACATGGAGGTGCGCTGGGTCCCGCTCGACGACGCGGTCACCGCGGTCCTCGCGGGACGGGTGCACAACCCGTCGGCAGTCGTCGGGATCCTCGCCGCGGCGATGTCGCGCGCGGGCGGCTGGGCGTCCCTGCGGCCGGCGGACGCGCCCTGGCCCGAGCGGCGCGGCGCCTGACTCACCGGCCGACGGGACGTCTCGTGCCGTCCGCCTGCGGGTGCGTGCGCGTGCTCGGGTAGCGTCCGGAACGTGCTCACGCCGCTGCCCGACCTCCTGTCCCTGCCCGCGGGCGGGCTCGAGATCTCCGACGCGAGGACGGGGCGGACCCGCTCCGTCGAGCTGGAGAGCTTCCGCATCGGGCGGACGGCGGTGACGGTCGGTGAGCACCGCCGTGTCCTCGACGCGGCCGTGGCTGGGTCCCGTCGGGCGGCGAGCCCGTCCCGGACCACGCCGGGCGCCGCTGCAACCCGCTCCGCGGGACCGGACGGGGACCGCCTCCCCGTGCACGCGGTGACGTGGTTCGAGGCGGTGCGTTGGTGCAACGCGGCATCGCGGCTCGCAGGGTTGGGACCCGCCTACCACGTCGAGGGAAGGTTCGTGCGCTGGGACGTCGGGTCCGAGGGGTACCGCCTGCCGACCGAGGCCGAGTGGGAGTACGCGTGCCGAGCCGGGACGTCCGGTCCGACGCACGGCCCGCTGGGTACGGTCGCCTGGACCGCGGACGACGCCGTCGACGCCCCGCAGCCCGTCGCGACCCGCTCGCCGAACGCCTACGGCCTGCACGACATGCTCGGCAACGTCTGGGAGTGGTGCTGGGAATACGCGGACACCGCCAGGTACGGCGAGTACCGCAGTCTGCGCGGTGGCGGCTGGGCTGATCCGCCGTGGAGCGTCCGGGCGGGCGTACGGAGGGGGAGCGCGCCCGACGCGCGCATCGAGGACGTGGGTTTCAGAGCCGCTCAGGGTGCGGTCGGCGAGCCCGGCGCCCTCGCGGCCCAGGGTTGGTCGGACGCTGCGGACCGTGCGAGAGCGCGCCTGCGGGGTCTCGTCCCGCTGGGCTGGACGCCGCTCTCGTTCCCCGAGGAGTGAGGGGTCGTGACGCTCAGGCGCGGGTGCGCGTCGTGAGGACGACGCGCGCCGTGCCGGCCACGAGCAGGGCCGAGCCGAGCATGTGCAGCCCGACGAGGAGCGCGGGCAGGCCGGTGAAGTACTGCACGTAGCCGATCGCCCCCTGCGCCAGCGTGATCGCGAGGAGCAGCCAGCCCGCGCGGCGGACGGTGGGCGACGCGCGGCGGACCCGCACGAGGTAGACGACGAGCGCCGCGACGAAGACCCACACCGACCACGCGTGAACCTTGCTCATGAGCGCGGGGTCGACGGCGAGGCGGTAACCGACCTCCTCGTCGCCGCTGTGCGGGCCGGCGCCGGTGGTGACGACGCCGAGCACGACGACGACCGTCGTCAGCGTGGCGAGGGCCCACGCCGTGGCGCGCGTGCGGCCGTCGACCGTGGGCTCGGGCGGCCCGTCGCCCTCACCCGCGCGGTGCAGCAGGGCGAGGGAGGCGGCGACCAGCGCCGCGGAGACCAGGAAGTGCAGCGAGACCCAGCCGGGGTGCAGGTGCAGCAGCACGATGACGCCGCCGATGACCGCCTGCACCGCCACGCCGAGCAGCGGCACGACACCCAGCAGGCGGTACGACAGCACGCGCGACCGGTCGGTCCACACGAGCACCAGCGTGAGGAGCGCCACGACGCTGAGCACGCCCGTCAGGGTGCGGTTCCCGAACTCGACGAACTCGTGGTACGTCGTCGCCGGGTGGAACTGCGCCGTGAACTGGCCGGGGTGGCACTCGGGCCAGGTCGAGCACCCGAGACCCGAGCCCGTGAGGCGCACGGCGCCGCCCGTGACGATGATGCCGATCTGGGCGACGAGGTTCGCGACGAGCACCGGACGCGTCCAGCGCCGCCACGGCGCCAGGCGGTCGCGCGGTGCGGGCGGCGCGCCGGTGGGCGTCCCGCCGGTCCGGTGCGCGTCGGCGGGCGGGAGCGTCGGGCTCGGGCTGGTCACCCCTCTACGGTATCCGCACGTGCCGGTGCGGCGGACCGGTCCGGCGGCCGACCGACGTGACGTGCGCGACGCCCGACGCCCGACGCCGAGCGTGCGGCTGCGGCGCCGGTAGCGTGGGCAGGATGCACGACGAGCACCTCACGGGACCCGCGGAGGCGGCTCCCGGCCCCCCGCACGAGCACGACCGCCCGCTGCACGGGGCCCACTCGCGCACCGTGTCCCCGGCCCGGCGGCTCGTGCGCCGGGTGACCGACCCCCCGCGGCGCGTGATGCGCGAGACGACGCGCCCATCCCTCGCGCACCCGGCGCTGCTGCCCGGCATCGGCGTCGAGAGCACCGGCAAGGAGTTCACGACCCACCGTGCGGTGTTCGTCGTCGCGGCGGTCCTCACGGGCGCCTTCATCGCGTGGGGCGTGCTCGGCACCGACTCGCTCACGGTCGCCTCCGCCGCGGCGCTCGGCTGGGTGTCGGGCTCGTTCGGCTGGATGTTCTCGGTGCTGACCATCGCGGTGTTCGGCTTCATGCTGTGGCTCGGGTTCGGTCCGTACGGCGCGATCCGGCTCGGTCGGGACGACGAGGAGCCCGAGTTCTCCCGCACGTCCTGGATCGCGATGCTCTTCGCGGCCGGGATGGGCGTCGGCCTGCTGTTCTTCGGCCCGTACGAGCCGCTGACGTACTTCCTCGACCTGCCCCCGGCGTTCGAGGACCTCGACCCGGGCTCGAACCCGGCGATGTTCGCCGCGACGTCGCAGGCGATGTTCCACTGGGGCCCGATGGCGTGGTCGTACTACGCCCTCGTCGGCGGCGCGATCGCCTACGCCGCATACCGCAAGGGCCGCAGCCCGCTCATGTCGTCGCTGCTCGAGCCGATCTTCGGCGCCCGCACCCACGGCTGGGCCGGGGCGGTCATCGACGTCGCGGCGATCATCGTCACGCTGTTCGGCACGGCGGTCACGCTCGGCATCGGCGCGCTGCAGATCGGGCGGGGCCTCGAGCTCGTGGCCGGGATCGGGCCGCTCGGCAACGGGGCCGTCGTCGCGATCATCTGCGTGCTCACCGTGGTGTTCATCGTCTCGGCCGTGTCCGGCATCAAGCGCGGGATCCGCGCCCTGTCGAACACGAGCATGGTCCTCACCGGCCTGCTCGGGATCTTCGTGCTCGTCGTCGGCCCGACGGCGTTCCTCCTCGCGTTCGTCCCGAGCGCGCTCGCCTCGTTCGTCGGCGACACCTTCACGCTCGCGGCGCAGAGCGCGGCGACGAGCGACGACGCGTCCGCGTTCATGGACGTGTGGACGACGTACTACTGGGCGTGGTGGGTCGCGTGGTCGCCCTTCGTCGGCATCTTCGTCGCGAAGATCAGCCGGGGCCGGACGCTGCGCGAGTTCGTCACGACGGTCATCCTCGCGCCGAGCCTCGTCACCCTGGTGTGGTTCGGCGTCGTCGGCGGCACGACGATGCGGTTCGAGCAGGAGGGTGCCGCGATCAGCGAGCGCGACTCCCCGCAAGACATGCTGTTCGGGCTCCTCGACGCGCTCCCGCTGAGCGGCGTCACGGCCGTGGTCGCCATGGTGTCGATCGTCCTGTACTTCGTGACGAGCGCCGACAGCGCCGCCCTCGTCATGGGCAGCCTGAGCCAGCGGGGACGCCCGGAGCCGTCACGCTGGGTGACGATCACCTGGGGCGTGGCGCTCGCGGGCATCGCGATCGTCATGCTGCTCGTCGGCGGGCAGCGGGCGCTCGACGGGCTCCAGTCGCTCGTGATCGTCACGGCGCTGCCCTTCGCCTTCGTGCTCGTGCTCGTCATGGTCGCGTGGGCGCGGGACCTCGCGCGCGACCCGCTGGTCCTGCGACGGCGGTACGCGCGCGAGGCGATCCGGCTCGGCGTCGCGCAGGCCATCGAGGACCACGGCGACGACTTCGTCTTCGCGGCAGGACCGACCGAGCCCCACCAGCCCTCGGCCGGCGACTGGCTCGACACCGACGACCCCGCCCTCACGCGGTGGTACGCGGAGCACGACCTCGACCTCCCGGCGTCCTCCGGTGACGAGCAGGACGCGGGGCCGCACGACGGCGCACGGCTAGTGCCAGCGGAAGAGCCGGCTCGCGCCCCAGCCGAGGGCCGCCGTCCAGCCCAGGAGGACGACGACCGAGAACGCGGGTAGCGCGCCGTCGAGCAGGGCGCCGCGCATCGCCTCGCCGAGGGCCCCGGAGGGCAGCAGCAGGGCGACGTGCCGGAGCGGCCCGGGCAGCTGCTCGGCCGGGACGAGCACCCCGCCGCCCACGGCGAGCAGCACGAGCACGAGGTTGGCGACGGCCAGCACGCCCTCGGCGCGCAGCGTGCCCGCGAGGAGCATCGCGAGCGACGTGAACGCCGCCGTGCCGAGGAGCACGGCCAGCAGCGCGGCGGGCACGCCGGAGAGGTCCGGCTCCCACCCCAGCCCGAGCGCGACGGCGGAGATGACGACCACCTGCACGGCCTCGACCGCGAGCACGCCGAGCACCTTGCCCGCGAGGAGGCCGCCGCGGCCCAGCGGCGTCGTCGACATGAGCCGCAGCACGCCGTTGCGCCGGTCGAACGCGGTCGCGATGGCCTGGGACGTGAACGCCGTCGACATCACGGCGAGCGCGAGCACGCCGGGCGTGACGAAGTCGACCCGCGACGCGCCGCCCGTGTCGAGCTCGACGAACGAGGTGAGCACGAGGCCCAGCAGCAGCAGGACCGGCAGCACGAGCGTGACGAGCAGCTGCTCGCCGTTGCGCAGGATCATGCGGGTCTCGAACGCCGTCTGCGCGGCCACGCGGCGCCACGCGGGCGCCGGGGCCGGGGGAGCGGCGGCCGTGGTCGCCGGGTCCGTCCCGGCCGCGCGGGTGTCGTCGTGGGTCATCGCAGGTGCCGTCCCGTGAGGTCGAGGAAGACGTCCTCGAGCGTGCGCCGGCCGACCGTCACGCGCGAGGCGAGGACGTCGTGCCCGGCGAGCCAGGTCGTGAGCGCGACGAGCGTGCCGGGGTCGGCGGGACCGGTGAGCGAGTACGACCCGGGAGCGGACTCGGCGAGGGTCCACGCCCCGGGCAGCGACGCGCGCAGGCCTCCGAGGTCGAGCCCCGCCGCCGCCTCGAACCGGACGGTGCGGTCCGGCCCGCCGTCGGTCCCCGCCGTGCCGTGCTCCGCCTCGAGCAGCGCACGCGTGGTCCCGGCGGCGATCACCCGGCCGTGGTCGACGACGTACACCTGGTCGGCCAGGTCCTCCGCCTCGTCCATGAGGTGGGTCGTCAGCACGATGCCCACGCCCTCGGCGCGCAGCTCGCGCACGAGCTCCCACACGGCGTGCCGGCTCTGCGGGTCCATCCCGGCGCTGGGCTCGTCGAGGAACAGCACCTCCGGTCGCCCGACCACCGCTGCGGCGAGGGCGAGGCGCTGGCGCTGGCCGCCCGACAGCCGCCGGACGGTCGTGCGCGCGAAGCTGCCGAGGCCGAGACGCTCGGAGAGCTCGCCGACGTCGCGCGGGCGCGCGTACATCGAGGCGACGTGGCGCAGCATCTCGAGCGCCCGCACGCCCGTGGGGAGACCGCCGTCCTGCAGCATCACCCCGACGCGGGGGCGCAGGTCACGTGCCTCGGCCACCGGGTCGAGGCCGAGGACGCGCACCTCGCCGGCGTCGGGGGACCGCAGGCCCTCGCAGCACTCGACCGTGGTCGTCTTGCCCGCGCCGTTGGGCCCGAGGACGGCCGTGACGGCCCCGCGCTCCGCGACGAGGTCCACGCCGTCCACGACGGCACGACCGTCGTAGCGCTTGACGAGGTCGCGCACGGTCACGGCGGGTTCGGCGGGCACCCGGCCGATCCTAGTGCGCGGGCGCCCGCGTCCCACCGGCTCGCCGGGCGCTGTCGCACGCGTCACACGCGCCGGGTGTGAGGTGGTCCTTGCTTGCGCGGGAACAATTAGGCAACAACGATGTTGTCTATATCGGGCCGCGTGGTGCCCGCGGACGCCTCGCGTCGCGCGCCGCGGCCCCGCACCGTCCGACCCGAGGGGAGCGCCAGGAGGTGAGCATGGCCGCAGGGACCGCCCAGCCGCACGCGCCGCAGCCCCACGCGCCCGCGCGCCCCTCCGCCGACGCCGACCGCCGCACGCGCGAGCGCGTCCTCGAGCT
>NZ_LWGL01000116.1 GCF_001722485.1 Cellulosimicrobium cellulans
CCGACCCGCAGACGGCGTTCGCGGCCACCGAGGAGAGCGCAGGGGAGACCGCCGAGGAGCAGCCGCAGGGGGACGCGAGCGCGAGCCCGGACGCCTCCGCGACCGCCGACGAGCCCGCCGACGAGGAGACGGCCGCCGCAGCGGCCGACGACGCGACGTCCGACGAGGGCTCCGCCACGTCGACCGTCGCGCTGTGGGCCGGCCTCGCCGTCCTGGTCCTCGTCCTCGGCGTGGGCCTGACGGTCCTGCGGGGACGCCGGGCCCGGGCGATCGCCGACCGCGAGGCGGACGGCTCGTGACCGCCGCCGCGACGACGGGTGCCGCGACGACCGGTGCGACCCCGGTCGCGGGCGCGGACCCCGGTGCCGCCGCCCGCGCGCTGAGCGTCCGGGACGTGTCCGTCGAGCTCGGCGGCCGTCTCGTGCTCCACGGTGCCGACCTCGACGTCGACGCGGGCGAGCTCGTCGGCCTCATCGGCCCGAACGGCGCCGGCAAGACGACCCTGCTGCGCTCGGTCCTCGGGCTCGTGCGCCGTCGCTCCGGGCAGGTGCTCGTCGACGGCACCCCCGGAGGCGCGGGCGGGGGCACCGTCGGCTACGTGCCGCAACGGCACGAGTTCGCGTGGGACTTCCCCGTCTCGGTCGAGGACGCCGTGCTGTCGGGCCGGGTGCGGCGCGTCGGCTGGCTGCGCCGGCCCGGCGTGGCCGACTACCGCGCGGCGCGCGAGGCGATCGACCGCGTGCGCATGACGCACCTGCGCAAGCGCCCCGTCGGCGAGCTGTCCGGCGGGCAGCGCCAGCGCGTGCTCGTGGCCAGGGCGCTCGCGCTGGGCCCGCGCGTGCTGCTGCTCGACGAGCCGTTCACCGGGCTCGACGTGCCGACGCAGGAGCTGCTCACCGACCTGTTCGCCGAGCTCGCGCGCGAGGACGGCAAGGCCGTCCTCATGACGACGCACGACCTCGTCGCCGCGATGCACACGTGCACGCGCATCTGCCTGCTCAACCGGACGGTCGTCGCCACCGGCACGCCCGCCGAGCTGCGCGACCCCGACGTGTGGATGCGCGCGTTCGGGATCACCCCCGGCTCGCCGCTGCTCGCCGCGCTGGGCCTGTCCACGACCGTCGACCGCGAGGGGGACGCATGATCTCGATCGGCGACTTCGTCCAGGACCTGCTCAACCCCGACCTCGCCTTCCTGCCCAAGGCGCTGCTCGTGGCCGTCATGTCGAGCGTCGTGTGCGGCGTCATCGGCTGCCACGTGGTGCTGCGCGGCATGGCGTTCATCGGCGACGCCGTGGCGCACGCCGTCTTCCCCGGCCTCGCCGTCGCGTTCGTGCTCCAGGGCTCGCTCGTGCTCGGCGGAGCCGTCGCCGGCGTGGTCACGGCCGTGCTCGTCGCGGTGTTCTCCCAGAACCGGCGGCTCAAGGAGGACTCGATCATCGGGGTCTTCTTCGTCGCGGCGTTCGCCCTCGGCATCGTCGTCATCTCGACGGCGCCCGGGTACGCCGGCTCGCTGCAGCAGTTCCTCTTCGGGTCCATCACCGGCATCCCGGACGAGAACGTCTACGTCGTGGCGATCGCCGGTGCCGTGCTGCTCCTCGTCGCGTTCCTGCTCCACAAGGAGCTCGTCGCCGTCAGCCTCGACCGCGAGATGGCCCGGTCCGCCGGCCTGCCGGTGTTCTGGCTCGACCTCGTGCTCTACGTGCTCGTGACGATCGCGATCGTCATCTCCGTGCAGACGATCGGCAACATCCTCGTCCTCGCGCTGCTCATCACGCCCGCTGCGGCGGCGCGCCTGCTCACCGACCGGCTCGGCGTCATGATGCTGCTCGCGCCCGTGATCGGCGGCGGCTCGGCGCTCGTCGGGCTCTACCTGTCGTGGAGCCTCGACCTGCCCGCCGGCGGCACGATCGTGCTCGTCGCCACGGCCGTGTTCCTGCTCGCGTGGTTCCTCGCGCCGCGCCACGGGCTCCTCGCCCGACGGCGCGTGCACGCCTCCGCGCGCACGCCCGAGGACGAGGCGGGCGTCACCGGCCGGGACGCCCTGGCCGGACCGGCCGACCACGTCGAGGACCTCACGCACGGAGCGCCGACCCGTTGACGCGGCTACGAGGCCCCGGGACCGTCGACTCCGACGGGCCCGGGGCCTCGTGCTGCTCTCTCCGCGGTGCGCCTCAGGCGCCGGGCGCGGTCCCGCGCCTGGACACGAACCCGCCGGGAGAAGCCGTCCGCCGTCAGCCGGTCGAGCACGCGGAGGTCGGTCGCCGTGCTGCTGGCTCGACCCTGGGCCCACGGGCTCCAGGTGTCGGCCGGCTCCTCAGAGCCGGCATCGCCAGCTGCCGCTGCCCGGACGACGGCGACGTCGTGCGCTCGCTGCTCGGCCAGGCGCTGTTCCTTGCTGCCCGGCACGAGGACGTCGAGCGCCGAACGGGCGAGCGCCGGGTCGTCACCGTCGACGACGGCGAGCACGGGACTCAGCGCCATGACCTGGTCCGGTTCTCCGCGGAGCACGTCGAGGAGGAGGCGGTGCAGCGAGGGGTCCTCCATCGCGAGACGGTAGGCGTCCCAGTGGGCGTGCCCGTGCTCGGAGGTCCGTTCCTCGTCGACCAGTCGCTCGCCCAGCCGGTCGCGCAGCTCCCGGTAGGCGGCAGCGGCTCTCGCCGCGTCGCGTGACCACTCCGGCGGGTCCGCGACGCGTCTTGCCGAGCAGTCCGAAGCTTCCATCCCGCGAGTATCGCGCCGAATGCGGACGGGCGCGGTACCCGGCCGGAGCCGGGTACCGCGCCCGTCGCGGTGGCGGTGCGTCAGCCCTGCGGTGCGACCTCCGCCCGTGCGCGCGACCTGCGGGCCACGAGCACGCCCGCCGTGCCGGCCAGCAGCACCGCCGCGGCGACCGCGAGGAGCCAGACGGTCGAGCTGCCCGTCGTGGCGAGGCGGTCGGTCGGCGTCGGGCCGCCCGTCGCCTCCTCGACCTCGACCGAGGTCCAGCCGATCAGCGTGCCGTCGGCCGCGAAGACCGCGAGGCGGTGGTCGCCCGTCGGCGTGCCCGCCGGGATGCGGACGGCGAGGTCGCCCTCCGCGTCGGCCCGGACCCAGTCACCGCCGAGCAGCGTGGGCTCGGAGAAGAGCCACGCGGCGACCCACGCGTCGGCGTGCTCCGCCCCGAGGCTCACCGTGACGACCTGGCCCTGGCGCGGGGAGCTCGTGGACAGCTCCACGCCGCCCTGCGGCGCCCCGTCGAGGTCGGCCGGCGTCCGGGCGGCGGGAGCTGCGTCGGGCTTGGTGCCGGTCGGCTCCGTGCCCGGGTCGGTCGGCTGCGGCGCGGGGGTGGTACCGGGATCCGAGGGCTCCGGCTCGGGCTGCGGGTCGGTGCCCGGGTCCGTGGGGTCGGTGCCCGGGTCCGTGCCCGGGTCGCTCGGCTCGGGCTCCGGCTCGGCGCCTGGGGCGACCGACAGCACGACCGGCGGCGACTCGACGTAGGGCCTGCCGTCGTCGAACGTCAGGCGCGCGAAGACCGCCGCGCCGTCCAGGTCCTCGGCCGCCTCGAACGTCAGGCGCGACGTCAGCGTGTCCTCGAGCAGGGCCGGCGTGTCCGACCCCGGGCGCTGGAGGTACCACTCCCACCGCTCGAGAACGGACTCCGGCTCGACCGTCGCGTCGAGCACCACCTCGTCGCCGGCCGTGTACCCGTCCTCGAGCCCCGTCACGGCGGCCTTCTGGCGGGGCGCCGCGCCGTGGTCGTCGACGTGGATCGTGACCGTCTCGCTCGTCGCCAGGTCCGTCCCCTCGCTCGTGCGCAACGTGGCGCGCACCTGCGTCCCGTCGAGGGCCTGCTCGGCGACGACGTCGTGGCTCGCGGTCGTCGCGCCGGGGATCGCCGTCCAGGCGTCCTGGTCGGGGCGCTTCCACTCCCACAGGTAGGTGTCGGAGTCGCTGGCGACCGGGTCGGCCGTCGCCCGCAGCGCGATGGTGTTGCCCTGGTGGTAGTGCCCGGCGAGGCCGTCGAGGAGCACGAGCTGCTCGTCGGGCGCCGCGTCGGTGACCCGTACGACGACGCTCGACACCGCGACGCGGTACCCCGTCGCGACGTCGGTGACCACGAGGAACACCGACTTGCCGTCCATGTCGGCCGTCACGGGCAGGGCGAGCGTGGTGCCCGTCGCGCCCTCGACCGGGTCGGACTGGTAGGACGACGTGCCGACCTTCCACTCGTACGCGATGCCGTCGCGCACGGGGTGGAGCTCGGACGACAGCTCGATCGTCTCGCCGACGCGGTAGACGGACCGGGCGCCCGACAGCAGCAGCTCGCGGGACGGGGTCTCGGGGTGGATCGCGGGGGACTGGCCGACGACGGTGCCGTCGGCGCCGACGATCTGGAGGGCGATCTCGGAGTAGCTCAGCCACGACGGGTCGATCGTGAAGGGGTTCTCCCCGGTGGGCACCTGCCCCGGGTAGGCCTCCGTCCACTCGAGGGAGTAGGGGACGCCGCGCGCGACCCAGCGGTACGACTGCCCGTCCTCGAGGGGCGCGTGCTCCGCCGTGACCCGGATCGGGTCGCCGAGGTAGTAGGACTCCTCGAGCCCGGTGAGGCTGATCGGCACGCCCGAGCCGACGTCCGGGCCGGTCACGACCAGCCGGTGGTACGGCGTCTCGGCCAGCGTGGCGCCCTTCCCGTCGACCGTGCCGCGGAGCTGGAGCTTGACCTCGGCGCCGTCGATGGCCGTCGTCGCGTCGCGCACGAACGCGTCGCCGGACGTCACGACGTAGTCCGTCTCGTCGGGTGCCTGGCGGACGAGCCAGCGCAGGCTCTGGCCCTCCTCCAGGGTCACGCCCGTGGCGCCGAGCTCGATCGTCTCTCCCGCGGCCCAGGACTCACGGAGACCCGTGATGCCGAAGACCTCGCCGCCGGGCTCCTCGGTCACCGTGACCACCCGCGCGTCGGACGTCGACCCCGCGAAGTCGTTCGTCACGGCCGGCACGAACCGGGCGGTGATGCTCCTCTCACCGAGCGGCAGCGTGGTGACGGCCAGTGAGGCGCGGCCGTCCGCCACGGCGTCGTGACCGAGCGTGGTGGCGCCGTCGAGGAACTCGACCCAGCCCGCGGCGCTCGCCGGCTCGACGGTCGCGTCGAGGGTCACCTGGTCGCCGGGCTGCACCGTCGTCGCGTCCACGGACAGCGCCGTGCGCGTCGCGGTCGCCGGCGCCATGGGGCCGACGACGAACGTGTAGGTGTTCTCGGCCGACACCGGGGTGCCGGCGGACGTCGTCGCCTCCGCGCGGACGTCGACGGCGTACCGGCCCGGCGCGGTGAACGCCCAGTTGGCGTGCATGTGGGTGCGGCCGACGCGGAACGAGGAGATGCCCTCGTCGCTCGACCACAGCCGCCGGACCTGCTCGAGCCCGCCGCCGGAGAACAGCTCCAGGTCGCCCGGACCCCGGACGTCGGTGAGGACGAACGTCGTCGTGTCGTCGACGATCGCGCCCGCGGGCACCGACTCGGTGGAGAAGCCGGGCCACAGCTGGGTGTAGCCGCCGTCGCCGGTCGGGTTCGCCTCGGGCGCGACCCACATCTCGGAGCCGACCGGGCCGACGAACTCGTACCCCGCGGCGACGGTGCGCTTCGAGGCGTCGTCCACGTGGAACAGGACCGTCGCCGGGTCGAGCCGCGTCCCGTTGCCCGTGGGCAGGTCCGCCTTCGTGCCGAGCGCGAGCGCGCCGTCGTCGAGGAACGTGGACACGGCGTCGGTGTGGACGCGCGAGAGCACCTGCAGGTCGGTGCTCGGCGGAGGTGGTCCTTCGGCCGCCGTGGCGGCCGTCGGCGCGAGCGACGTCGCGAGGAGCGTCGCCGCTCCGAGCATCGCCCCCGCGACGCGTGAACGGGTGTGCATGGTCGTCCCTTCTGACCGGTGCTGAACGAGCGGCGCGGGCTGCGCCACGGGGTGCGTGGACCGAGATGGCCAGGCGCCAGGTCATGATGATAATCATTGTCATCAAGAATCCGACCCGGACCTGGAGGGCAGCGGTGGCAGGGACGCCCGATCGTCGATCCCCGCGCGCCCCGGGGCGCCGTGCGACCTCGCGTCGCCTCGTGCTCGACGAGCTCGTCGCGTCCGACCAGTTCCGGACCGTCCTCGAGATCCACGACGCCCTCGCGCGGCGTGGCGCGGGCGTGGGGCTCACGTCCGTCTACCGCGCCACGCGCGACCTGCACCGTGCGGGGGTCGTCGAGGTCGTCACGCTCGCCGACGGGCGCGCGGGCTTCCGCGGTGCCGCACCGAGCGGCTCGCCTCTGTACCTCGTGTGCGTGCGGTGCGGGCGCGCCGTCGGCGCGTCGCGTGGCGTCGTCGACGCGTGGGCCCAGGAGGCCGGGCGTGCCCAGCGCTTCTCCGACGTCGAGGTGCGCGTGAGCCTGCACGGCGTCTGCGCGACGTGCGGGCCGGGCGGGGTCGGCGACCGCTCCGGCGTCCTGGACGCCAGAGGATAATGAGAATGATTCCGTTTCCTGCTACGGTGAGCGTCAGCCGCTCGCGGCACCAGGACGACCCACCGGAAAGGAGTGGGTTCCGCGCGCCCCGTCGCGGAGCCCGACCACCCATGTCTCTCACCACCCGCTCCCGCCGCCGGCCCCTCGCGGCCCTGGGGCTCGTGATCCCGCTGGCCCTCGTCGCCGCGTGCTCCTCGGGCGACCCGGCCGCCGACGAGACCTCCTCGCCCGCCGCCGAGGAGACCGCGAACGAGCCCACCGAGGCCGCCGCCCGCAACCCGCGCCTCGCCATCACCTACGACGGTGGCGTGCAGGTCCTCGACGCGCAGACGCTCGAGGTCCTCGACGACTTCGAGCTCGACGGCTTCAACCGCCTCAACGGCGCCGGCGACGGCCGCCACCTCCTCGTGTCCACGACGGGTGGCTTCCAGGTGCTCGACGCCGGGGCCTGGGCCGAGCCGCACGGCGACCACGACCACTACTACACGGCCGACCCCGAGCTGACCGACGTCGTGCACGACGCCGAGAAGCCGGGCCACGTGGTGGTTCACGCCGGCCGCACCGCCCTGTTCGACGACGGCACGGGCGAGATCACCGTCGTGGACTCGGGCGCGGTGGCCGACGAGTCGGCCGAGGCCCGCACCTACACGACGCCCGAGGCGCACCACGGCGTGGCCGTCGAGCTGTCCGACGGCTCGCTCGTCGTCTCCGAGGGCGACGAGGACGCCCGCACCGGCATCCGCGTGCTCGACGCCGAGGGCAACGAGATCGCCGCGTCCGACGAGTGCCCCGGCGTCCACGGCGAGGCGATGGCCGCCGACGAGGCCGTGCTCATCGGCTGCGAGAACGGCGTGCTCGTCTACAAGGACGGGCAGATCACGAAGGTCGCGAGCCCCGACGCGTACGGCCGCATCGGCAACCAGGCCGGCAGCGAGGCCTCGACGGTCGTCCTCGGCGACTACAAGTCCGACCCGGACGCCGAGCTCGAGCGCCCGACGCGGGTCTCGCTCACCGACACCGCGACGGGTGAGCTGACGCTCGTCGACCTGCCGTCCAGCTACACGTTCCGCTCCCTGGCGCGTGGCGAGAACGGCGAGGCGCTGGTGCTCGGCACGGACGGGCAGATCCACGTCATCGACCCGGCGACGAAGCAGCTCGTGCGCTCCATCCCGGTCGTCGACGCGTGGGAGGAGCCGGAGGAGTGGCAGTCGCCGCGCCCCGCGATCTTCATGCTCGACGGCTCCGCCTACGTCACCGACCCGGCGAACAAGGCGATCCACGCGGTCGACATCGAGACCGGCGAGGTGTGGAACACCGTCGAGCTCGACGTCGAGCCGAACGAGATCAACGGCGTCTCGGGCGACGTCGAGGCCGGCTCGCAGGAGTACGGCGCGACGGAGGAGGGCCATGCGGAGGAGGGCCACTCCGAGGAGGAGCACGCCCACACCGAGGACGGGCACGACCACTCCGAGGAGGGCCACGACCACGGCCACTCCGAGGAGGGGCACGACCACGACCACTCCGGGGAGACCGGCCAGGGCTGACCTGACCTCCCCGCCGCGACGGCCGCGGCACCGCCCCACGGGGCTCGGTGCCGCGGCCGTCGTCTGCCCGCCACCCGCACGTCCCCGGAGCACCGCGCCATGACGACCCACGAGCCGACCTGCCACCAGCCCGCCCGCCGGCACCCGACCACGACCCGCCACCGCGCCCGCGCCGGAGCCGCCGGCGCAGCCCTGCTGGCGCTGGTCACGACCGCCGCCTGCTCCGGCGCGGAGGCGGACGACTCCGTCGACGTCCTCGCGTCGTTCTACCCGCTGCAGTACGTCGCGGAGCAGGTCGGCGGCGAGCACGTCTCCGTCAGCAACCTGACGCCGCCGGCCGCCGAGCCGCACGACCTCGAGCTCTCGCCCGCGCAGGTGCGCGAGGTCGGCGACGCCGACGTCGTGGTCTACCTGTCCGGCATGACCGCCGCGACGGACGACGCGATCGCGTCCCGGCAGCCCGAGCACGTCGTCGACACCGCGGAGGCGGCCGGGCTCGAGAGCGGGCCCAACGGCGCGAGCGCCCCGGCGGGCGGGAGCGGGGCGCTCGACCCCCACTTCTGGCTCGACCCGATGCGCCTCGCGACCGTCGGGCACCAGGTCGCCGACGAGCTCGCCGAGGTCGACCCGGACAACGCCGACGCCTACGCGGCGAACGCGGACGCGCTCGAGGCCGAGCTCGAGGCGCTGGACCAGGAGTACGCCGAGGGGCTGGCGGCCTGCGCGGGGGCGACGCTCGTCGTCTCGCACGAGGCGTTCGGGTACCTCGCGGAGCGGTACGACCTCGTCCAGGTGGGCATCTCCGGCATCGACCCCGAGGCGGAGCCGTCGCCGGCGCGCCTGCGGGAGGTGCGGGCCGTCGTCGAGGACCGCGCCGTCGAGACGCTGTTCTTCGAGGTCCTGGTCAGCCCCAAGGTGACCCAGACGCTCGCGGACGACCTCGGGGTCGAGACGGCCATGCTCGACCCGATCGAGGGCCACACCGACGAGAGCGCGGACTACATGGACGTCATGCGGGCCAACCTCGGGACCCTGCAGGACGGGCTCGTCTGCGAGGGGAACGCCTGACGTACCCGGGGACCCTCCCCGCCGTCGGCCGAACCTCCGCCGCGGACGCCACGAGGACGACGCAACGGCGAGAAGTCGCGCAGAACTCCGCGTGTTCCCTAGTGTTGTCCCCGGTGCGCGGCCCCCCGGCTGGCACACTGAGACCGTGACGCCGCGCGAGCACACCGTGCGTCGTGAACCGAAGAAGGGATCCGCATGTCGCTCAACAAGTCCGAGCTCGTCTCGGCGATCGCCAGCAAGTCCGACCTGAGCAAGGCGCAGGCCGAGAGCGCCCTCAACGCCCTGCAGGACGTGCTCATCGAGTCGCTCGGCAAGGGCGAGGCCGTCAAGGTCACCGGCCTCCTGTCCGTCGAGCGCGTCGAGCGTGCCGCGCGCACGGGCCGCAACCCCCGCACCGGCGAGGAGATCTCGATCCCGGCCGGCTACGGCGTGAAGATCAGCGCCGGCAGCCTGCTGAAGAAGGCCGTCGCCAAGTGACGCCGCGCTGACCGCGCCGTCGTCGGCACCGGTCAGCGGCACGAAGGCCCGGACCCTCTGCGGGGTCCGGGCCTTCGCCGTCTCCGGGGCGCGCCCGCGGGCGTGCGCCGGGAGGTGCCGGTCAGGCGTGGGCGACGTGGGCGAGGATGCCCGCCCGGGTGAGGCGCGTGCCGACGGCCTGGTCCACCTCGGCGAACACCTTGTTCGACCGCGCGACGCCCACCGCGCCGGCCATCGCGCCCTGGCCGGTGGGGCGCTGCACGCGGGCGACGAGCGCGCCGTCGTGCTGCATGAAGTCGACCGTGAAGACGAGGTGCTGGTGCTTGCCGGCGAACGCACCGAGCCACATGGTGCGCGTCTTGCTGCCGCGCTCGACGGACCACTGGCCGGTGCGCAGCGTCGTCACGGTGAAGCCCTGCTCGTGGAGCGCCTCCGCGAGCTCGCGCCGGGCGGCCTCGTGGTCCCCGGTGAGGAAGTAGTCGACGGTGGCCATGACGGGTCTCCTGGCTGATCAGGGGCGGCTCGCGCCCGGTCGGGCCGGCGCTGGTGCGCGGGCGCTGGGATGCTACCGGTGCGCGGGCGCGAAGTTGATAACGGTTCTCACGAAGCCTACGCTGGGGCGACCCCTCCCGGAAGGACAGCCCCATGGCCGTGCCCAAGCGCAAGCTCTCGCGCTCCAACACCCGTGCCCGCCGCTCGCAGTGGAAGGCCCAGGTCCCCGCGCTCGTGACCGTCGTCGTCGACGGCCGCAAGGTCACCGTGCCGCGCCGCCTCGTCGCGGGCGTGCGCCGCGGGCTCGTCACGCCGCCCGAGTGATGCCCGCCGGGCGATCCGTGCCCGACGGCGCGTGGTCGCCCGCCCTGGTCGCCGCGCGTGCCAGCATCGTCCGGTGACCGCACCGACCTCCCGGCGCGCCGCGCGCGC
>NZ_LWGL01000117.1 GCF_001722485.1 Cellulosimicrobium cellulans
CGGGCGGGCTACGGGCGGCCGTCGCGCTCGGCCATCTTGGCGAGCATCGCGTTGTACTCCTCGAGCTCGGCGTCGCCGTCGCGATCGGCCTGGCGGTCGCGGCGCTTGGCCTCGCGCTCGTCGGACCGCGTCCACATGACGGCGACGATGATCGCCAGGCTCAGCGTGGGCAGCTCGCCGATGCCCCACGCGACGCCGCCGCCGCGCTGCTGGTCCTCGATCGCCGTCGGGCCCCACTCGCGGCCGAGGAGGCCGAACCACTCGGGCACGAGCAGCACCTCGCCCGACGTGAGCGCGACGCCGAAGAACGCGTGGAACGCCATCGTGGCGAACAGCAGGATGAGGCGCTGGGGGTAGCCGGGCCGGTGGGGGCCGGGGTCGATGCCGACGAGCGCGTTCGCGAACAGGTACCCCGCGAGCGTGAAGTGCAGGATCATCGCGAGGTGCCCGACGTACGTCGTCAGGGCGAGCTCGAACGCGGGCGTGTAGTAGAAGACGATCATCGAGCCGGCGAAGTTCACGGCGGCGACGATCGGGTTGGCGAAGAACTGGCCCCAGCGCGACGTGACGAGCGCGAGCACCCACTCGCGCGGGCCGCGCGACCCGTCCTTGCGCGGCGGCACCGCGCGCACGAGCAGCGTCACGGGCGCCGCGAGCACGAGGAAGACCGGCACGAGCATCGCGAGGATCATGTGCTGCACCATGTGCGCGCTGAACAGCACGTGCCCGTACGTCGCGGGACCGCCGGACGTCACCCAGAACATGACGACGACCCCCGCGCACCACGAGACCGTGCGCCCGACCGGCCACCGGTCGCCGCGGCGCGCGAGCCGCCGCACCCAGACCAGGTACACGACGAGCGCCGCGCCGCACGCGAACGCCGGCAGGAGGTCCCAGCGCCACTCGGTGAACCACCGCGCGAGGGTGGGCTCGGGCGGGAGCGGGTGGCCGGTGACGATCTCGGCGGGCGTGGCGTCGAGGACCTCGTCGTCCGGCACGGGCGGCGCGGTGGAGCCGAGCGCGACGGCCACGCCGGACACGGCCCCCATGATCGCGAGCTCGACGGCCACGAGGCGCCAGAACAGCCACCGGGTCGCGTCGGCCCCGCGCTGCCCGGCGCCGTCGCGCGACGCCGCCTTCCCCGCGCCCTTCCCCGCACCCGCGCCCGGGCCCGAGAGCCGGCGGACCACGAGCTCGCGGTGCGCGAACCCGAAGACGCCGAGCACCACGATGAGCGCGACCTTGACGAGCAGCAGGATGCCGTAGTCGGTCGTGAGGTCGTCGAGGTCCTCGACGCGGATGCTCGCGTTGACCACGCCGGACAGCGCGACGGCGACGTAGCACCACAGCGCGATCGCGGAGTACCGCGCGACGGCGGACGCGAAGTCGGCGCGGCCGAGGCCGCCGCGCACGCGCACCACGGCCAGCGTCCCGAGGCCGCCGACCCACAGCGCCGCGCCGGCGAGGTGGAGGAACATCGACGACACGGCGAGCTCGTGGCTCGCGGCACCGGCGGCGTGCCCGGTGTTGGCCTGCGCAGCCAGGGCGACGAGCGCGAGCACGGCCGTCCACAGGGCGCCGGTGGCGCCGCGCACCGCGAGCGCCGCGGCCGACGTGACGGCCGCGACGACGACGACGAGCAGGTAGCTGCGGCCCAGCCCGACCTGGGAGACGAAGAGCCCGAGCTGGTCGCCGAACGTGGACGCCGTGACCGGCGTCCCCGAGATCACGGCGTAGCGCAGCACGAGCTGGACGACGGCGAGGACCGCCCACACCCCGGACGCGACCCCGGCGACGCCCAGGGCGCGGCGCACGGGCTCGCCCGGCGGCAGCGCGCACGCGGCGAGGACGAGCGAGCCGAGCGTCAGCGCGACGGACAGCTCGGTGAGGACCGTGACGACCGGGGTGCCGAGGCGCGCGAGCGCGCCCGGGTCGGTGAACCCGGGGACCGCGGCGAACGCGGACGAGAAGGCTCCCGCGGCGAGGACCGCGAGGACGGCGACGACGACCGCCGTCGGGCCCGCGAGCACGAGCCACCAGGGGTTGGCGGGCCGGGCGGCGGCCGACGGCGCGCGGCGCACGGCTGTCGAGGTCACCCCTCCAGCCTAGGCGTCATGGGGACCGCTCCCCACGCGGGGCTGTGGACGAGGCCGGGTCCGCCGCGGGGCGCGCTGGCATACTGGCGGGGTTGGCCGAGGCCCCCTCACGGGCCCCGGCCGTCCTCACGGGTGCGTGACGCACCGCGGTCCCCTCGCGACGGGCGATCCCCTGACCACGCGGTGGCCGACGCGACGCCCATCCAGACGACAGACGCGGAAGGTGGCCCATGGCGGCAGGGCACGGCAGCATCTCGACGGCGGACCTCGACCGGGCGAGCCACCTGCTCAAGCGCGTCGGCCAGGTCTTCGACCAGCGCGTCGTCGGGCAGGAGGCGCTGCGCACGGCGCTCGTGTCGACGCTGCTCGCGGGCGGCCACATCCTCCTGGAGTCGGTCCCGGGGCTCGCGAAGACGACGGCCGCGCAGACGCTCGCGTCGGCGATCGACGGGTCGTTCCACCGCATCCAGTGCACGCCCGACCTCATGCCGAACGACATCGTCGGCACGCAGATCTTCAACTACGCGTCGGGCGCGTTCACGACCCAGCTCGGCCCCGTGCACGCCAACGTCGTGCTGCTCGACGAGATCAACCGCTCCTCCGCCAAGACGCAGTCCGCGATGCTCGAGGCGATGCAGGAGAAGCAGACGTCGATCGGCGGCGAGATCTACCCGCTGCCCGACCCGTTCATGGTGCTCGCGACGCAGAACCCCATCGAGGAGGAGGGCACCTACGTGCTGCCCGAGGCCCAGATGGACCGCTTCCTCATGAAGGAGGTGCTCACCTACCCGACGCCGCACCAGGAGCTCGAGATCCTGCAGCGCATCGCGAGCGGGCAGATGGGCGAGCCGGTGACCGCCCAGCCGATCTCGCTCGACGACGTGCGGTTCCTGCGCGGGCTCGTCGACGACGTCTACGTCGACGACTCGATCAAGCGCTACGTCGTCGACATCATCAACACCACGCGCCTGTCGGGGCCGCGGCCCGTCGCCGGCCTCGACCGGCACGTGCGGGTCGGCGCATCCCCGCGCGGCGGCATCGCCCTCATGCGCGTCGGGCAGGCGCTCGCGGTCCTCGCGGGCCGGGCGTTCGTCGTCCCGGACGACATCAAGGCCGTGCGGTACTCGGTGCTGCGCCACCGCCTCGTGCGCACGTTCGACGCGCTCGCGAACAACGTGCCGCCGGAGCAGCTCGTCGACGCGGTGTTCGACGCCGTCCCCACGCCCTGAGCGCACCCGTGCCCGACGTCTCCCGCCTCGCCCAGGTCCGGGCCCGGCTCGACCTCCCGGTCGTGCGCCGGGCCGCGGGCCTGCTCGAGGGGCGGCACCGCTCGATCTACAAGGGGCACGGGCAGGACTTCGACGACCTGCACCTGTACGCGCCGGGCGAGGACGTCGGCGACATCGACTGGAAGTCGTCGGCGCGCGCCGGCATCCCGGTGATCCGGCGGTTCGTGCGCGAGTCGAACCTCAACCTCGTGCTCGTCGTCGACACCGGCCGCCCGATGGGTGCGACGGCGCCGAGCGGCGAGCCGAAGTCCGCGGTCGCGAGCCTGTGCTGCGCGCTGGTGGCCTACCTCGCGCGCGACCGCGGCGACCGGGTCGCGCTCGTCGCAGGGGACGCGCGCCGCGTCGTGCAGCTCCCGCCGCGCGCGAGCACGCAGGACCTCGAGGTGCTGCTGCGGACGGTCGAGGGCCTGTGGCGCCCGGACGCCCCGCCGAGCGACCTGGCGCGCCCGCTCGACCGCGCGCTCACCGCGTTCCGGCAGCGGTCGCTCGTGGTCGTCGTCACCGACGAGGCCCGGCCCGACGCCGCGCACGACCGGCTCCTGCGGTCGCTGCGCATCCGCCACGAAGTCATGGTGGTGCGCGTCGCCGACCTGTCCCCCGTCGCGCTCGACGGCGCCGCCGCGACGCACCGCGAGGTCGAGGACGTCGACGGCGCCCTGCGGCTCCCCGCCTTCCTGCGCGGTCGCGCCGGGCTGGCCGAGGCGGCCGCCGCCGCGGTGACGCAGCGCCGCGCGGAGGTGGCGCAGCGCCTGGCCGGCATCCAGGTGGAGTCCGTGCTCGTCGAGGGGACGGACGACGTCGTGCCAAGGTTCGTCGAGCTCCTGGGGAGGCAGAAGCGTGCCCGTCGATGAGCTCGTGGACCCCGTGGGCTACCCGGGGTGGTGGACGGCCGTGGGCGTCGCCCTGCTGCTCGTGGCCGTGGCGGTCGTGGTTGCGATCCTGTGGTTGACGCGCGCGAGCGCCCAGGAGAAGGCGGCCGTCCCGCCCCCGGGCCCGTCCCCGCTCGGCCCGCCCGACCCGTACGGCCCCCTGCGGCTCGAGTACCAGCGGCGCCTGGACGCCGTCGAGCAGCGCTTCCGCGCCGGTGAGCTCGACGAACGGGCGCTGCACCTCGCGCTGTCGGCCGAGGTGCGGGGCTTCGCGACGGGCCGGACCGGTCAGGACGCGTCGTCCATGACGCTGTCCGAGATCGAGCAGCTCGCCGACGGCCAGCGCCTCACCCCGCTCATCGCGCGCTACTACCGCCCGTCGTTCGCCGACCACGACAACGACCCGCGGGCTCGCTCCACCGACGCCGAGGACTCGATCGCGCGTGCTCGTGCGGTGGTGAGGACGTGGTGACGGCGCTGCGCGCCGCCGAGCCGCTCGTGCCCGGCCCCCAGGGCGCGTCGATCCTGTGGCCGTGGGTGTGGGCGGCCGTCGTCGTCGCGGTGCTCGCCGTGGGTGGCGTCGCGTGGTGGCTCGCGCGGCAGCGCCGGGCACGCGACCGCGACCGGGACGTGCTGTGGGTCGCGAACTCGCAGTACCTCGCCGCGCTGCCCGCGTTCCGGGCCTGGGTGCTGCGCTACCGCGTCCTCCAGGGCGTCACCGCGGCGGCGCTCCTCGCGGGCATCGTCGGGGCGGGCGCCGTCGCGGCGCGCCCCGTGGAGACGGACGTCGTCGTGGACCGGCTCGGCACGCGCGACATCGTGCTGTGCCTCGACGTGTCGGGCTCGATGCTCGAGTACGACGGCGCCGTGCTCGAGGTCTTCCAGGAGCTCGTCGACAGCTTCGAGGGCGAGCGCATCGCGCTGTCAATCTTTAACTCCTCGTCGCGCACCGTGTTCCCGTTGACGAACGACTACGCGCTCGTGCAGGAGGAGCTGCAGGCGGGCATCGACGCGCTCGACGAGGACCCCGCGGAGTTCGACTACACCGGCGGCTCCGACGACGCGGACATCCTCGAGTTCGCCCAGTTCACCGCCGGCACGACCGCGAACCTCTCCGGGGCGAGCCTCATCGGCGACGGCCTCGCGAGCTGCGCGCTGCAGTTCGACGAGGGCGAGACGGACCGCTCGCGCTCGATCATCCTCGCCACGGACAACTACGTGTCGGGCGAGCCCATCTACACGCTGCCGCAGGCGGCCGACCTCGTCGCGTCGCGCGACATCACGCTGCACGGCATCTTCGGCGGCTCCGCGCGCTACGAGGGCACCCCCGAGGAGACGGAGTACCGCCAGGTGGTCGAGGAGGGCGGGGGCCTGTACTTCCTCGCCGACGACCCGGCCGCGGTGCAGGGGATGGTGGACGACGTCGTCGCGCAGCAGGCCGTCGAGCTCGACGCCGCGCCCGAGGTCCTCGTCACGGACACGCCCACGGCGTGGTTCCTCGTCACGGTGGCCGGGGTCGGGCTCCTGCTCGTCGTCGCCTGGCGGGTGCGGCAGTGACCGGCCGGACCGACCGGACGGGCGTGCGGACCACCGTGCGCCCCGGCCTGTGGGCCCGAAGGGAGGGGGTCCGATGACCCTGCAGCCGCTCGTGCCCGTGTGGGCCCTCGCCCTGCTCGTCGTGCCGCTGCTCGCGCTCACGGTCTGGCAGGCCGTCGTCGCGGGACGCCGCGGGGCCGACGGCGCGGTGCGCCCCGGCGCACCGCGTGCCGCCTGGCTGCGGCGCACGGGAGCCGTGGTGCTGCTCGCGCTCGTCGGGCTCGGGCCGTCGGTGGCCTCGACCGACCGGGACACGTCCGTCGCGAACGTCGACATGTTCTTCGTCGTGGACCGCACGGGCTCCATGGCGGCGGAGGACTACGGGCCGGACGGCGACCAGGAGCGGCTCGACGGCGTGCGCCACGACATCGTCAGCCTGACGGAGGCGATCCCGGGTGCCCGGTACTCGATCATCTCGTTCGACTCGCAGGCGTCGCGCCAGCTCCCGCTCACGACGGACGCGCGCGCCATCGCGTCGTGGGCCGAGACGTTCGACCGCGAGATCACGCGCTACTCGCAGGGGTCCCTCACCGACCGGCCCCTGGACGAGCTGACGTCCGCGCTGCGCGGGTCCGCGGAGCAGCACCCGGCGAACATGCGCCTCGTGTTCTTCCTCTCGGACGGCGAGCAGACCGCCGAGGGCGAGCCGAGGTCGTTCGAGGACCTCGCCCCGCTGGTCGACGGCGGCGCGGTCCTCGGCTACGGCACCGCGGAGGGCGGGCACATGAAGGAGTACGACCCGGACGTGGATCCGGAGGCCGCCGAGTACATCGTCGACTGGTCGCTGCCCAGCACGGGCGGCGAGCCGCCCCGGGCGGTGTCGGTGCTCGACGAGGAGACGCTGCGCACGCTCGCCGACCAGCTCGGCGTGCCGTACGTGCACCGGGAGGCCCCGACGGAGACGGCGTCGCTCGTCGCGGGGATCGACCCCGAGCAGGTCGCCGCGGACGGACGGCGCGACGTCACGTCCTACCGTCCGGTCGTCTGGCCGCTCGCGCTCGCGCTCGCCGCGCTCCTCGCCGTGGAGGCCTGGTTCTGGGCGCGGACCGCGAGCCGGTCGCTCGTGCACCCGGCGCCGGGCGCGACGGGGGTGCGGCGATGAACCGGCCGACCCCGCCGACGCCACCGCCGGGCCGCCCACCCGCATCGCGCCCGCCGGCTCCGTACCCCCCGCAGCAGCCGGCCGTCGCCGCCCGCCGGGCGAGGCTGCGCCGCCGGGCCGTGCTGCTCCTCGTGACGGCCCCGGTCGTGCTCGCGCTCGTGGTCCTCGGGCTCAAGCTGGCGTTCCTCGCACCGATCGCCTCCCTCGCCCGCTCCGACTACGACGACGGCGCCCACCTCGACGCGGCCGGGACGTACGGGTCGCAGCGGACGCTCAACGTCGTCGAGCCGTGGAAGGCGCACTTCAACACGGGCACGGCGAACGCCCGTTCCGAGGACGTGTGGGCGCTGTACGAGGCGATCGACGCGCTGGGCACCGCGTACGAGCTCGCGGAGGGCGAGCCGCCGGAGGTGCGGTGCTCGATCCAGACGAACCTCTCGATCACGTACGAGCTGTCGGGCGACGACGACATGGAGCGCGCGCAGGAGAAGGCGGCCGACCTCGCCGCCGTGGAGGAGGCGATCGCGGCACGGGACGCCGGCCTGCCGTTCGACGAGGAGGTCCTCGACCCGTTGGGCGACGGGACCGAGGTCGACCCGGAAGAGCTGCGGCAGGACGTGCAGGACTGGTTCGAGTACGCCGAGCAGTCGTACGCGACCGCGGAGCAGATCCGGGGCTGGCCCGACTGCGGCGAGTCCGAGCAGACCCCCGAGCAGCAGGAGCAGTCCGAGGCGGCGCAGCAGCGGCTCCAGGAGAAGCAGGAGCAGGCGCAGGCGTCGCAGCCGGAGAACCAGGGCGAGGGCGCCGAGGGCGGCGCGGGCGACGGCGGCCAGGGCGACGAGCAGTCGGAGGCCTCGGGCGGCGACGGCGGCCAGAGCCAGGCCGAGCGCGAGGAGCAGCAGCGCCAGCAGCAGCTCCAGGAGCAGAACTCCGAGGCGCGCGAGCAGGCCGACCGCGAGGAGCAGGAGTACCGCGAGCTCTACGGCGACGAGCCGGGCGGGGGCGACGAGTCCGGGGAGGGCGGCACCACCAAGAACTGGTGACGCCCGTCAGTCGCCGAGGCCCTCGACGAGCAGCGTGCGCGGCCCGGGCCCCTCGTCGCCGAGCGCGTCGTGCGGGTTCACGAGCACGCACTTGCGCAGCGACAGGCACCCGCACCCGATGCAGTCGGTGAGGTGGTCGCGCAACCGTGTGAGCTGCTCGATGCGCGCGTCGAGGTCGGCGTGCCACCCGGCGGACAGGCGGTGCCAGTCCTTCGCCGTCGGCGTCCGGTCGCCGGGGAGCGTCTCGAGCGCCTCGCGGATCCGGGCGAGCGGGATGCCGACGCGCTGCGACGCGCGGACGAACGCGACCCGCCGCAGCGTCTCGCGGGCGAACCGTCGCTGGTTGCCCGTGGTGCGCCGGCTCGAGATGAGCCCCTGGCGCTCGTAGAAGTGCAGCGCGGACACCGCGACGCCGCTGCGGGCGGCGAGCTGGCCGACGGTGAGCTCGTCGCCCGGCTCCGGCGCGTCGTCGGGCACGGCACGCTCCCCTCCGGCCGAGGACGACCCCGGCTTGACCTCAACGATCGTCGAGGTTCGACACTAGCAAGGCGCGCCCGTCGGGGCGCGCACGGCCGGTCGGACACCACGAATTCGCGCGCCCGCGACGCGGGGCGCGACGTACGGTGAGCCGCGGCCGGACGGCCAGGAAGGACGGACCCATGACGGCAGGACCGCGCACGCGGGCGGACGACGAGACGCGCGACGCGCCGGAGACCCACGACCCGGTGAGCGACGGCGTCACGGACGACGCGACGGTCGAGCTGGCGCCGGCGACGCAGCGCAGCGTGCTGTTCGGCATGGTCTCGTTGGTCTTCCTCGGCGCGTTCGAGGCGCTCGCCGTCGCGACGGCGATGCCGACCGTGGCCGTCGCGCTCGACGGCCTCACTTTGTACACGCTCGCGTTCGCGGCGTCGATCGCGTCGAGCGTCGTCGGCATGGTCGCGTCGGGCCGCTGGAGCGACCGCGCCGGCCCCACGACGCCCCTGTGGACGGGGATCGGGCTCTTCCTCGCGGGCCTGCTCGTCGCCGGGTTCGCCCAGGACATGCTCGTGCTCGTCGCCGGCCGCGTCCTGCAGGGCGTCGGCACGGGCCTGTACATCGTCGCGCTGTACGTGCTCGTCGCGCGCGTGTTCCCGACCGACCGCCGTCCGAAGGTGTTCGCCGCCTTCGCCGCGGCGTGGGTGATCCCGTCCATCGTCGGGCCGGCGATCGCGGGACTCGTGGTCGAGCACGTCGGCTGGCGCTGGGTGTTCCTGGCCGTGCCCGTGCTGGCCGTGCCCGCGCTCGTCCTCATGCGGCCCGGCATGCGCGCCGCGCGCACCTCCTCCCCCGAGCCCGTCGCCGCCGACGACGACTCACCCCTCGACCGCACGGCGCGCCAGGCGTCGCTCGCCTGGGCGGTCGTCGCCGCCGTCGGGATCGGCGCGCTGAACTACGCCGGCCAGACGCGCGGCGTCGCGCTCGTCGTGCTCCTCGTGCTGTCGCTCGCGGCGGTCGTCGTCGCCGTGCCGCGCCTCCTGCCGCGCGGGACGACGCGCGCGGCGCGGGGTCTGCCGAGCGTCATCGCGATCCGCGGCCTCGTCGCGGCGGCGTTCACCGGGGCCGAGGTCCTCCTGCCGCTCCTGCTGTCGCACGAGCGCGGCCTGTCGCCGTCGCTCGCGGGCGCGGTGCTGACGTTCGGCGCCGTGGGCTGGTCCACCGGTTCGTGGCTGCGGGGTCGCGCGACGTGGGGGCTGGCGCACTCCGGCTACGTCCGGCTCGGCGGGACGCTCGTTGCGCTCGGCATCGGCGGCGCGGCGCTCCTCGCGTGGACGGCGGTGCCGCCCGTCGTCGGGATGGTCGCGTGGACCCTCGCGGGACTCGGGATGGGCATGACGCACCCGACGCTGTCCGTGCTCACGCTCGAGCTGTCGCCCGTCGCGGAGCAGGGGTCGAACAGCTCCGCGCTGCAGGTGTCCGACGCCGTCGCCGCAGCCACCGCGCTCGCCGTCACCGGGTCGCTGCTGTGGGCGCTGCACGCGTCGCTCGGCCTGACCGCCTACGTCGTGTGCTTCGGCGTGACGGTCGCGCTCGCGGCCGGGGTCGCGCTGCTCGCCCCGCGCACGCGCCCGCTCGTCACCGCGAGGTAGAGGGATCTTGCCGAGGTAGAAAGGAATTCCCCTCTACCACGGGGAGAAGCCTCTATCTCGCGGACGGGAGGGTCGCGGCGGCGTCGGCGTAGCGGTCGAGGACGATCGCGGTGAGGCGCGGGTCCGGGGCGAGCGGGGCGGTGACGACGTCGGCCCCGGCGGCCTGCAGGCGGTCGTGGAAGAAGCCCGGGGCGAGCAGGTAGGCGGCGACGACGACGCGCGGACCGGCCTCCGGTGCGTCGGCGCCCGGCACGCCTCGCCCGGCGAGGTCGGCGCGCGCGGCGGCGACGGCGTCGGCCACCGACGGCTTCGCCATCGCGCCGTAGCCGACGCTGACGGGACCGGGGCGCCGCTCGCG
>NZ_LWGL01000118.1 GCF_001722485.1 Cellulosimicrobium cellulans
CCGCGCTGCTGCCCGGGATGCCCGTCGAGCTCGGCCCGCACGGGTGGAAGCTCGCCGACCGCCCCGGCGCCGACGAGCGTCGCGCCGACGCCTTCCGCCGCGAGGACCTCGAGGCCCTCGCGATCGCCGCCGCCGGGTACGCGGGGCCGCTCGCGCTCGCCGTCCGCGGGCCCTGGACCCTCGCGGCGGAGCTCTACCTCGCGCGCGGCGACCGCGTGCTGTCCGACCGCGGCGCCGTGCGCGACCTCGTCGAGGCGCTCGCGGCCGGCGTGGCCGAGCACGTCGCCGAGGTGCGCCGTCAGGTCCCGGGCGCGGAGGTCGTCGTGCAGCTCGACGAGCCGCTGCTCGCGCAGGTCGGCGCGGGCGTGCTGCCGACCTTCTCCGGGTACGCGCGGCTGCGCGCCGTCCCGGGACCGGACCTCGTCGACGGGCTGCGCCCCGTGCTCGACGCCGCCCGCGGCGCCGGTGCGACGACGGTCGTGCACGTCGGGCCCGCGTGGGTGGGCGTGGCGCCGGCCGTGCTCGCGGGCGCGGACGCCGTCGGGCTCGCGCCCGGGGCGTGGGACGAGCGGCTCTGGGAGACGGTCGCGCGCGCGGTCGAGCGGGGTGTGGGGCTGTGGTTCGCGCTGCCGCCCGCGACCGTGTCGCAGTGCGCCGGCCCCGCGCTCGGCGAGCTCGCCGACCTCGTCGGGACCCCGTGGCGACGGATCGGCCTGCCGGCCGCGGGGCTCGACGACGTCACCCTGCTCGGCGCCCCGCAGGACGTCGGCGCAGGTCCCGGCCGCACCGTCGCCGGGACGCCCGACGAGCACCGCGCGCTGCTCGCGAACCTCGGCCGCGTGGGCGAGGCCCTCGCGGAGCGCGCGCACGCCTGACGCGCTTTCACGCAGGGGACGAGCGTGCGTACGCTTGTCCCCGGGGCGTGAGCCGCTGCCTGCGGCCGCCTCCGTCCCCCTCTCTCATCACCCCCCCTCACGAAGGACCCATGCCCGTGCTGCGAGCCGTGCTCTTCGACCTCGACGGCGTGCTGACGCCGACCGCCGCGCTGCACATGCGCGCCTGGGAGCGACTCTTCGCCCCCTTCAGCGCCGAGCGCGGTCTCGCCCCGTACACGGAGGCGGACTACTTCGCGCACATCGACGGCAAGCCGCGCTACGACGGCGTCGCGACCTTCCTCGCGTCGCGCGGCGTCGAGCTGCCGTGGGGCGAGCCCGCGGACGCGCCGGGCGAGGGCACGGTCTGCTCGCTCGGCAACCGCAAGGACGAGATCGTCAACCGCATGTTCGTCGAGGAGGGCATCGAGCCCTACCCCGGCTCCGTGCGCTTCCTCGACGCGGTGACGGCGGCGGGTGTCGCGGTCGCCGTGGTGTCGTCGTCGCGCAACACGCCGACCGTCCTCGAGGCGGCCGGGCTCGCCGCGCGGTTCGAGGTCGTCGTCGACGGCAACGTCGCGGCGCGCGAGCACATCGCCGGCAAGCCCGCCCCGGACACCTACCTGCGCGCCGCCGACCTGCTCGGCGTGCCGGCGACCGAGGCCGTGGTCGTGGAGGACGCGCTCTCGGGCGTCCAGGCCGGCGCGGCCGGTCACTTCGGGCTCGTGATCGGCGTCGACCGCGGCGTGGGCCCGGACGCGCTGCGCGAGCACGGCGCGGACGTCGTGGTGTCCGACCTCGGCGAGCTCGACGTCACGGTCCTCGACGGCGACCGGCGTGACGAGGAGGTCGGCGCGTGATCCGCAAGACCGCCGACGAGAAGGGCACGGTCGACCGCTCGCGGTTCCCCGCGGACCCGTGGCGCCTCGTCGAGTCGCGCTTCTCCGCCGACGACCTCGGCGTGACGGAGACGCTGTTCGCCGTGGCGAACGGCTACCTCGGCATGCGCGGGAACGTGGAGGAGGGGCGCGAGTCCCACACGCACGGCACGTTCATCAACGGCTTCCACGAGACGTGGCCGATCCGCCACGCCGAGGAGGCGTACGGCTTCGCGCGCGTCGGCCAGACGATCGTCAACGTCCCCGACGCCAAGGTCATCCGCCTGTACGTCGACGACGAGCCGCTGCTCCTGCCCGTCGCCGACCTCGAGGAGTACGAGCGCTCGCTCGACCTGCGCGACGGCGTCCTGCGCCGCGAGCTGCTGTGGCGCACGCCCTCGGGCAAGCACGTGCGCGTGCGCTCCGAGCGCATGGTGTCGTTCGCCGAGCGGCACCTCGCCGTCATGACGTTCGAGGTGACGCTGCTCGACGCGTCGGCCCCCATCGCGATCTCGTCGCAGATCCTCAACCGCCAGGACGGCCAGGACGAGTACCACGTCCGCTCCGCGTCGCTCGGCGAGGGCTTCGACCCGCGCAAGACCGACCAGTTCGCGGGCCGCGTGCTCGAGCCGCGCACGCAGTGGGGCGACGACGAGCGCCTCGTGCTGTCCTACCGGTGCCACAACTCCGGCATGACCCTCGCGGTCGCGGCCGACGACCACCTCGAGACCGAGAACGAGTGGGACGTGCGCACCCAGGTCGACGAGGACCTCGCGAAGCACGTCTTCCGCATCCAGGCCGAGCCTGGCACCCCGATCCGCCTGACGAAGACGGTCGCGTACCACACGTCGCGCGGCGTCCCGTCGCGCGAGCTCGTGGACCGCTGCCGTCGCACGCTCGACCGCGCGAAGGACGGCGGCACCGAGGCCCGGCTCGCCGACCAGCGGGCGTGGCTCGACGACTTCTGGGCCCGCTCGGACGTCGAGGTCGGTGGCCAGCCGGAGATCCAGCAGGCGGTGCGCTGGAACCTGTTCCAGCTCGCCCAGGCCACGGCGCGGGCCGAGGGCAGCGGCGTGCCGGCCAAGGGCCTCACGGGCTCCGGGTACAGCGGGCACTACTTCTGGGACACCGAGATCTACGTCCTGCCGTTCCTCACGTACACCAGCCCGCGCTACGCGCGCAACGCGCTGCGCTTCCGCTACCAGATGCTCGACGCCGCCCGGCGCCGCGCCCGCGAGCTCTCCCAGAAGGGCGCCCTGTTCCCGTGGCGCACCATCAACGGCGAGGAGGCGTCGGCGTACTACGCAGCGGGCACCGCGCAGTACCACATCGACGCGGACGTGAGCTACGCGCTCGTGCAGTACGTGCGCGCCACCGGCGACCACGACTTCATGCGCCGCGAAGGTGTCGACATCCTCGTCGAGACGGCGCGCATGTGGGAGGACCTCGGCTTCTGGCGCGCCAACGGCGACGACAACTTCCACATCCACGGGGTCACCGGGCCCGACGAGTACACGACCGTCGTCAACGACAACCTGTTCACCAACGTCATGGCGCGGTTCAACCTGCGCGCGGCCGCCCACGTCGTGGACCGCCTGCGGGACGAGCACCCGGACGACTACGCGCAGCTGGTGGAGCGCCTCGGCCTGCGCTCCACCGAGACGCTCGAGTGGAGCCGCGCCGCCGACCGCATGTGCATCCCGTACGCGGAGAGCATCGGCATCCACCCGCAGGACTCGCACTTCCTCGAGCGCGAGCTGTGGGACCTCGCCCACACCCCGGTCGACAAGCGCCCCCTCCTCCTGCACTACCACCCGCTGGTGATCTACCGCTACCAGGTGCTCAAGCAGGCCGACGTCGTGCTGGCGCTGTTCCTCCAGGGGCAGCACTTCACGCCGGAGGAGAAGCTCGCCGACTTCGAGTACTACGACCCGCTGACCACGGGGGACTCGACGCTCTCCGGCGTGGTCCAGTCGATCGTCGCGGCCGAGGTCGGGTACCACGAGCTCGCGCTCGAGTACTTCGTCTCGTCGCTCTTCGTCGACCTCGCCAACCTCCACGCGAACGCGGCCGACGGCGTGCACGTCGCCTCCGCGGGCGGCACGTGGTCGGCGCTCGCGTGCGGCTTCGGCGTCCTCGCAGCGCCGTGGCGACACGTCGAGCACGCCGAGGCACGCGTCGCACCAGCGGACGTCGGGCGTGCGGCAGCCGGGGCACGCCACGGGCAGGACGAGGCGCTCGACGTCGCGCAGCGCGCGCCGCACCACCGCGGCCCAGGTCGCGGGCGCGGTCACGGGCACGGGCGCGGGCACGGGCGCGGGCGTGGGCGCGGTCGCGGTGCCGCGCGGACGACGGGCACGGAGGTCGCTCATCCGGGCAGGGTGCCGGACGGCGGGGGCGTGCGTCGGCACGACGGCACGCGCTGGGGACGGCACACCGGGACTCCGGTTCTGTGGTCGGCCACGGCGGGCGCGAGCGCTCAGCCGGGGTAGGTGGGGAGGCGCACCTCGGTCGCGACGCGGGTCCACAGGGACGAGGAACCGGCGGAGTACAGGCTGCCGTCGCTCGTCCCGACGAGCATGGTGCCGATGCCGGTCCCCGCCGCGAGCGAGACGGCGTCCTCGAGCGGCGACGCCTTGCGGGTGGGGCCGCCGACGGGCACGAGGTGCACGACCGGGTCGCTGTCGCCCTCCGAGCGGCCGAGGACGCCGAGCAGCGCGCGGTCGACCCACACGACCTGGGTCGCGGCCACCAGCGGCTGGCCGACCCGCACGGGGTCGGAGAGCTCGGTCGGCCGGTCGTCCTCGCCCCGCACGATCCCGGCCACGTGCACGTGCACGCCGGTGGCCGTCGCGCTCACGACGGCGATGCGCGCGCCGTCGGGCGCGACCCGCAGCGACATGACCGTCCGGTCGTCGAGCCACGGCGCGGCGACCTCCGTCACCGTGCCCTCGACGTCGGTGACCTGCAGCGTGCCGTCCTGCACCTGCGGGCCGCTCCACACGAGGCCGAACCGGTCGACGCTCGGCGCGAGCAGGTCCTCCCCCGTGAGGAGTGTGGCGGGCTCCGTCTCGGCGGTCGGTGCCGTGACGAGGCGGTCGGACCCGTCGCGCACGACGTACGTCGCGTCCGCGGACGCGCCCGTGAAGGCGAGCGCGGTCGGCTGGAGCTCCGTGAGCGGCGCGACGGACTCCACGGGCTCGGTCGCGCGGCCGACGAGGCTCAGCACCTGGTCGCCCGCGAGCACGACGGGGTCGTTCGCCGTCGCGGCCGCCCGTGCGGACGACGGCACGCCGGGCGCGAGCGTGGCGCCGTTGACGGAGATGTCCACGTCGCGCGGGGACGGGTCGCCGAGCGACGCCTCGAGCTGCGCCACGAGCAGGCCGCGGTCCTCGGGCGACGTCTCGGCGACGGGCTCGGTGAGCCGCACCTCGATGGGCAGCACGCCGCTCTCGACCGTCACCGAGTCGATGCTCAGCGCGGTGCCCTCGGGCGCGACGGTGGTCACCGAGCCCGCCAGCCACGGCGCCGGGCCGGCGAGCGTCTCGCGGACCGCGAGCGTCTGCCAGTTGCGCTTGGGGAACCACCGCTGGTCGGGCACGAGGTAGCGGCGGTCGACCGTCGGGAAGTAGAGGTTCGTCGACCGGTAGGTGAGGTCGAAGTTGGTCGCGGAGATCGCGAGCCCGTCGTCGGTCGTCTCGATGCGCCACTGCCCGTCGGCGCCGCGCACGAGCCCGTAGACGAGCTCGGTCGTCGTGCCGGGGACCTGCTCGGTGTACACGCCGCGCTCGTCGACGACGCCGACGACCTCCGCGGTCGCGCGCACCGTGACGGCGCCCTGGTCGACCGCCGAGTCGTCGACCTCGAGCTCGGGCTCGGCCTCGAGGACGGCGACCTGGGCGAGCGGCGACCACGTCGTCGCGGTCGCCGGCGTGAGGTACTGCGTCGCGACGTCGAACGAGCTGGACGCGCCCTGCGCCTGCGCCGCGAGGAAGCCGCGCACGATCTGGTCCGGCGGGGCGTCCTCGCGCGGCGCGTCGGCGCGGACGAAGACCGGCCCGGGCTGCGACACGACCGCCTCGCCCTCCATCACGGGCCC
This sequence comes from Cellulosimicrobium cellulans, assembly GCF_001722485.1. GTDB lineage: Bacteria > Actinomycetota > Actinomycetes > Actinomycetales > Cellulomonadaceae > Cellulosimicrobium > Cellulosimicrobium cellulans_A. The sequence continues at coordinate 5,850 of NZ_LWGL01000118.1, forward strand.
GCTGGTCGGGATGGACGCGCACGCGGCGAGCGGCCCGACGACGACCGCGGCGGCGAGCGCCGCCAGCCGGCCGCGCACGGAGCGGGCCGTGCGCCGCGGGGCGACCGGGTCCGGCACGGGGCGGGTCATCGCGCCTCCCGCAGGCCGAGCGAGGCGTCGTCGCCGCGGGCGGGTCCGCCCCGCCCGAGGTCGTCCGTGGGCACGACGACGACGGGGATGCCGCCCGTGACGGACGGCAGGTCCGCCGGGCCGATCGTGCCGTCGACGTCCTCGACGACGGACGCGCTGGCGCTCCAGGCCGCGCCGAGCCCGCGGTCCGGCGTCGGCTCCGTGACGAGCGGCAGCGGCGACGACTGCAGGCGGATGCCCGCGCGGCGCGGCAGCGTGAGCCGGAAGCTCGCGCCGCGCGCGGGACGGCCCCACGCCTCGAGCCAGCCGCCGTGCAGGTGCGCGTCCTCGAGCGAGATCGCGAGGCCGAGGCCGGTGCCGCCGGACGTGCGCGCCCGCGCGGGGTCGGCGCGCCAGAAGCGGTCGAACACGTGCTGCACCTCGTCGACGGTCATGCCCACGCCGTGGTCGCGCACGACGACCGCCACCGCGTGCCCGTCGCCCGCGACGGTCACCTCCACCGGCTTCTCCTCCGCGTGCTCGATCGCGTTGGCCACGAGGTTGCGCACGATGCGCTCGACGCGCCGCGGGTCGACGTCGGCCGTGACGGGCTCGTCGCCGAGGTGCACCGAGAGCCACACGCCCTTGCGCTCGGCGAGCGGCGCGGCGTGCTCGACGGCGGCCACGACGACGTCGCGCACGTCGCGGCGCTCCGCGTCGAGGACCGCGGCGCCGGCGTCGAAGCGGCTGATCTCGAGCAGGTCGGCGAGCAGGTCCTCGAACCGGTCGAGCTGCGCCTGCAGGAGCTCGGTCGAGCGTCGCGACACCGGGTCGAACTCCTCGCGCGAGGAGTGCAGGACCTCGGACGCCATGCGGATGGTCGTGAGCGGGGTGCGCAGCTCGTGCGAGACGTCGGAGACGAACCGCCGCTGGAGCATGGACAGCTCCTCCATGCGGCCGATCTGCTCCTGCAGGCTCTGCGCCATCTCGTTGAGGGTGCGCGCGAGCGACGCCATCTCGTCGTGGCCCTTGACCGGCAGCCGCTCGTCGAGACGGCCGTCGGCGAGCCGCTCGGCCACGCTCGCCGCCTGCCGCACGGGCAGCACCGCCTGGCGCGTGACGAGCGTGGTCATCGCGCCGAGGAGCGCGAGCAGCACGACGGCACCGATGAGCAGCACGGACTGGAGGAAGGTGAGCGTCTCCTGGTCCGTCTCGAGGTCGTACAGGTAGTACAGCTCGTACGTGCCGGCGACCGGCACCTCGACCGTGGTGCCCACGACGACGCCCGGCACGACCGGCGAGTCCGGCTCCGTGGGAATCGTCGGCACGGCGACCGACTGGAGCACCTGCTCGCCCTCGGCCTCGACCGTCGCCTCGCGCATCTCGGGCGACACGAGCCGCTCGAGCTGGTTGTTGGACGAGACGTCGAGCAGACCGACGATCCCCTCGCCCTGGGCCCGCCACAGGAACACGTCGCGGGACCCGGACCCGCTCGACCACAGCATCGCGTGCAGGTCGTACAGCAGCGCCTGGATCTCCGAGACCGTCGTCGCCGGGGAGGCGTCGAGCGTCTGGCGCGCCTGGTCGGTGGACTCCGCGCTCTCGAGGTCGACCTCCGCGAGCCGTCGCTCGAACAGGCCGTCGCGGATCGAGTCCGACAGGTACGCGCCGAGCGCCGCCAGCGCGACGATCCCCACGACGAGCGTCGACGTCACGACGCGCAGCTGCATCGACGAGCGCCACCGCCACACGGCGCGGCGCACGAGCGCGCGCGTGCGCCGGCGCAGCCGCGCCCACGCCGTCGACCAGCGCCCGGCGGTCCGCGTCGGGCCCCCGGTCGAGCTGGTCGGGCTGCCGGTCGGAAGGGTCACGTGCGCGCCGCGCCCGCCTTGTAGCCGACGCCGCGCACGGTCAGCACGATCTCGGGGCTCTCCGGGTCGTGCTCGATCTTCGAGCGCAGGCGCTGGACGTGGACGTTGACGAGTCGCGTGTCGGCGGCGTGCCGGTACCCCCAGACCTTCTCCAGCAGCACCTCGCGCGTGAACACCTGCCAGGGCTTGCGCGCGAGCGCGACGAGGAGGTCGAACTCCAGCGGCGTGAGGGCGATCGGCTCCCCGCCCCGCGTGACGCGGTGGCCGGTGACGTCGATCTCGACGTCGCCGATCGACAGGTGCTCCGGCGCGGGCTCGTCCGAGCGGCGCAGCCGGGCACGGATCCGGGCGACGAGCTCCTTGGGCTTGAACGGCTTGGAGATGTAGTCGTCGGCGCCGGACTCGAGGCCCAGCACGACGTCGACGGTGTCGCTCTTCGCGGTGAGCATGATGACGGGCACGCCGGACTCCGCCCGGATGAGGCGGCACACCTCGGTGCCGTCCTTGCCGGGGAGCATGAGGTCCAGCAGGACGAGGTCGGGCTGCGTGCTGCGGAACGTCTCGAGGGCGAGGTCGCCGTCCGCGCAGAAGACGGGCTCGAAGCCCTCGGAGCGCAGCACGATGCCGATCATCTCGGCGAGAGCGGTGTCGTCGTCGACCACGAGCACACGAACCTTCATGCGCTCATCTTGCCATCGTGCGACGCGCGGACCTGCGGGCACGGCGCCACCCGCGCGTCGTCCCTGCGTACTAGGGTGGCCTGGCACCGCAGCCGACGAGCGAGGACCATCGCCCCCATGAGCACACCTGACGCCTCCGGCGCGCCGGACGGCGCCACGCCGGACAGCCCGGACACCCGCGGCGCGGCACCGACCGGGGCACCGGCCCCGCAGCAGCCCGGCGGCTGGGGCACGCCGACGTACGGGCAGCCCGGCTACGGGCCGTCGTCGGACGCCCCGGCTCCCCCGCAGCAGCCGGCGCCGCAGCCGCGCTACGGGCAGTACGCGCCCGGGCACGAGCCCGGCGCTCCGACCGGCACGCCGACCGGCACGCCCGGCCATGCGCCGTCCGGCTGGGGCCCGGCACCGCAGGCGCTGCCGGGGTACGGCCAGGGCCAGTACGGGCAGTACGGCCAGGGCCAGTACGGGCAGCCCTCCGCGGGCCAGTACGGGCAGGGGCAGTACGGCCAAGGGCAGTACGGCCAAGGGCAGTACGGTCAGGGCCAGCCCGGCTACGGGATGCCGGCCGGCTTCGGCGGTGCGCCGTACGTCCCGCCGTCGTCCAAGCCGGGGATCATCCCGCTGCGCCCGCTGACGCTCGGCGAGATCTTCGACGGGTCGTTCGGCGCGATCCGCCACAACCCGCGCGTGATGCTCGGCATGAGCACGCTCGTCGTCGTGGTCGCGACGATCGTCGGAGCGCTGCTCGGGTACGCGTTCTCGGGCTACGTCGCGGACCTCTTCTTCGCGCTGCCGTCCGAGGCCGGGCTGGGCGGGCTCGAGTCGCAGTTCGCGACCATGTACTCGACGCTCGTCGGCACCGGGATCACGACGGCGCTCGCGACGCCGATCGTCAGCGGCCTCCTCACCGTCTCCATCGGGCAGTCCGTCATCGGGCGCCGGGCGACCGTGGCCGAGGTCTGGTCGCAGGTCGGGCGCCGCGCGTGGTTCCTCGTCGGGTTCACGCTGCTGCTGGGCCTCGCGCTCGTCCTGCTCGTCACGGTCCTCGTGCTCCTCGCGGCCCTGGGATTCTCCGTCGACCCGGCGGTCGGCGGCGTGACGGTCCTGCTCGCGATCCCCGTGTACGTCGTGCTCGTCGTGTGGGTCGGCGTGCGGACGGGGCTCGTGCCGCCGGCGCTCGCGCTGGAGCGCCAGCCGTTCTGGGCCACGGTCGCGCGCGCGTGGCGGCTCACGCGCGGGTCGTTCTGGCGCCTGTTCGGCATCTACCTCCTCGCGTACGTGGCCATCTACATCGTCACGCAGATCATCGTCACGCCGTTCAGCCTGGTCGGCACGATCGCCCTCGGCGCCGGGCAGGCCTTCGTCGGCAACCTCGTCACCACGCTCGGCGTCGCCGTCTCGACGGTCGCGCTGACGCTCTTCCTCGGGAGCGTCGTCGCCCTGCTCTACATCGACGTGCGCATGCGGCGCGAGGGCCTCGACGTCGAGCTGGCCGCGGCAGCGAGCGAGCAGCCCCCGGCATGACCCCCTCCCTGCTCCCGGTCGACGTCCCGGTGGAGCCCGACGCGGACGAGGCCCGTCGCTGGCTCGTCGAGGAGCTCGCGAAGCCGGAGTACAGCACGGACCCGTCGCTGCTGGCGCGCTTCCTCGACTGGCTGGCCGGCCTGTTCGACGGCGCGCCCGCCCTCGACGTCTCCGGGCCCTGGGCGGCGCTCGTGATCGTCGTGGTGGCCCTGCTCGTGGCGGCCGTCGCGTACCGCGTCGCCGGCCCGGTGCGCCTGTCCCGCAGGAAGGCGGCCTCTGCGGTCGTGCTCGAGGACGACACGCGCAGCGCCGCCGAGCTCCGTGCGGCTGCCGACGCCGCGGCCGCGTCGGGCGACTGGGCGACGGCGGTGCTCGAGCGGTTCCGCGCCGTCGTGCGCGCGCTCGAGGAGCGCGCCCTGCTCGAGCCGCGCCCGGG
>NZ_LWGL01000119.1 GCF_001722485.1 Cellulosimicrobium cellulans
CCGGGTCCGGGTCCGACGACGCGGTGCGCGCGCTCGTCGACCTGCGCCCCTACGCGGCCGTCGACGCCGCCGGGCCCGTCGAGTGGTGGCTCGCGTCCGACCTCGGCGAGCTCGCCACGGGGCGCAGCCTCGCCCCGGACCACGTGCTCGGCGCCGGCGGCGCGTCTCTGACGCTCGCGCAGGTCACCGTGCGCAGCCCCGTCGGCCGCGTGCTCGACCTCGGCACCGGCTGCGGCATCCAGGCGCTGCACGCCGCCCGGCACGCGCACGACGTCGTCGCGACGGACGTCTCCGCCCGGGCGCTCGGGTTCGCGGCGTTCAACGCCGCCCTCGACCTCGGGCCGGGCGAGACCGGGCCCGCCGCCCGCCTCGACCTGCGCGCCGGGTCGATGCTCGAGCCGGTCGCGGGGGAGGCGTTCGACCTCGTCGTGTCCAACCCGCCGTTCGTCATCACCCCGCGCGGCGCCGGCGTCTGCGAGTACGAGTACCGGGACGGCGGCCGCTCGGGCGACGACCTCGTGCGCGACCTCGTCACGGGCGTCGGCGCGGTGCTCGCCCCGGGCGGCGTCGCGCAGCTGCTCGGCAACTGGGAGCACCGGCGCGGCGAGCCGTGGGACGAGCGTGTCGGCGCGTGGCTCGACGCGGCGGGGCTCGACGCCTGGGTGGTCCAGCGCGAGGTGCTCGACCCCGCGGAGTACGCGGAGACCTGGATCCGCGACGGCGGCACGACGCCCGAGCGCGAGCCCGACGCGTGGGCGGCTGCGTACGAGGCGTGGCTCGACGACTTCGCCGCGCGCGACGTCGAGGCGGTCGGCTTCGGCATCGTGACGCTGCGGCGTCCGGTCGACGGCGGGCCCATGCTGCGCCGGCTCGAGGAGCACACTGGTTCGGTCCGCCAGCCGCTCGGTGCCCACCTCGCGGCGTCGCTCGTCGCGCACGACTGGCTCGCCGTGCGCGACGACGCGGCGCTCGCGGCCGAGCACTTGACCGTCGCGGGCGACGTCACCGAGGAGCGGTTCCACACGCCGGGCGCGCCGGACCCGAGCGTCGTGCTCCTGCGGCAGGGCGACGGGCTCGGCCGGGCGGTCCAGGCCTCGACGGGCCTCGCGGCGCTCGTCGGCGCGAGCGACGGTGAGCTGAGCGTCGGCCAGCTCGTCGGCGCGATCGCCGCGCTGTTCGAGGTACCGGCCGACGACCTCGCCGCCGAGCTCCTCCCGGCTGTGCGCGGCCTCGTCCGTGACGGGTTCCTCGCGCCCGCTCCGTGAGCGGCCGCGGACGTGGCCGCCGCCCGCGAGATCCTGACCGCGCAGGACGTGACCGAGGCCGAGCGCCCCGACGACAACGGCCGCCAAATGGGACCTGGCTCGCGGAGTTCGCGTAGGACCGCCCCCAAGGGCGCCGCCGAGTACATCGCTCACGCGATCGCCACCGACACCCACATCCTGCGGTGCGCCGGTGAGCGCGGGCACGAACTGGCCAGCGGCGCGCCCGAGTGCGCCCGCTGCTCGTACCGGCCCATCGAGGGCCGATACGAGCACGCCCATCAGACGTCGCCTTCCGGAGCAGTTCCCCGGGAAGTGAACTGGCGCGGAACTCACGTCTTGCGTCTCGTAGCAAGTGCGCCCGAGGGGCGGTGGCGTGGCTCGGGAGGGTGGCGAGCCACTGGGCAGACCCCTGGTCCACGTGCACGGGCTCAAGGGCGACACCCTCGCCGTCGGGCGTGGACGAGGCGCAGCCTCGTCGGCGAGTGGATCTACCCCGGCGGCGGCGGGATTCCCTCGACCACGACCCGCCGCTGAGAGGCGCGCATCGTGGGGCAGGAACGGTCAAGGCCGCCGGTCGTGATCGCCGCGCCGCAGGGGTCGTATCCTTGTCATGGCCGCAGGACCGGGAACGTGACATCGGACCACAGGCCGCGAAGGGTGGTCAGTGTCGTACCGTCGGCAGTGTCGTCGTCCTCGCTCCTCCACACCTGTGCTCGCGCCACGGATCCGACGACGGGATGCCAACCTGGGTTCCCGGTCGAGGCGAAGTCGGCCCACGCTCGCACCATCCGACGTGCTAGTCCGCGGTCTGCGGGGGTGGGCTCACCACCGATCAAGAAGGTGACGCTGGCGATGTCGATGTTGCCGAAGGCGAACGGGATGTCGGCGCAGTGCCATGCCCGCACGGTCCCGTGTGCGCCGGTGCGCCGGCGGTCGAACCGCGAGAGGAAGGCTCGACCGCCTGCCTCGGTGTGCACCGTGGCGAGCCGGTTGCTGTACTCGCAGAACAACAGGTCTCCGAAGATGGCGAGGTAGACCTCGAGCACCGGCGCGCCGGGCATCGCCGCCCGGTACCCGTCCACCAAGGCGGCCGAGAGGCCGAAGTCCTCGGCGAAGCGGTCGAGCTGCGCGTCCGTGGTGACTCTTGCGCTGCTGCCGACAGCGTCCGGGAGCCAGTACTCCTGCGTGGTGTGGCAGACGAGGAGGTCCAGGTCTCGTGCAGCACCGGCGGCGATCCCCGCAACGGGGTCGACAGGCAGGGTCCTGCCGTCGATGACAGGTGCGAACAGGGACGGGTCGTAGTGGCGAGATCCGGAGCTCGCGTCACGCCGGTAGGCCTCGACCACCCTGTCGGACGCGGTGACCAGCGCTCGGGGTGTCGCGTTGACGAGACCTTCGGCGGTGGGCTGGCACCCCGCCGCCGCCGCGATCTCCCGGGTGGTCGCTGCGGCGATCTCGGGCGTGTAGCACGGGCTGGCTGGGCTGTGGGCGATGGCGCGGTGGAACAGGCCGCGGGCTCGGTCCATCACCATGAGACAGGCCACTGACGCGGCCCCGGAGGACTGGCCGGCGATCGTGACGTTGCCCGGGTCGCCACCGAAGACGGCGATGTTCTCCTGGACCCATCGCAGCGCCGCGACGTGGTCGAGCAAGCCACGGTTGTCCGGGTAGGCGGTCGCGTCCTCGGCGGGGACGTGGCCGAACCCTTCGAAACCGAGCCGGTAGTTCATCGTCACGACGACCAGGCCGGCAGCAGCCAGCGCCGTGCCGTCGAAGTCGGGTTGGGCCGAGGACCCGAAGGTGTAGGCGCCGCCGTGGATCCAGACCAGCACGGGCAGAGCGTCGCCCGCCGATGTCGGGGTCCACACGTTGACCGTGAGGATGTCCTCCTCGTCGGGTGACCACCTTGGCGCGCCGGGCAGCTGTGCCGACTGTGGCGCGATAGGACCGTAGGCCGTGCAGTCGCGGACGCCGTTCCACGCCGGTGCCGGGAAGGGCTTCTTGTACCTGTTGCCCCCGAACGGCGGGGCGGCGTACGGGATGCCCCGCACGGCGACGATGCCGGCGGCGGCTCGCGAGCCCCGCACGAGACCGTTCGTCGTCTCGAACACGGACATCAAACAGTGCTCCTGTCGTCGGTCTTGTCGGGAGCCCGTTCTCGGGCGGGTCGCTGGGTGTGCGGGCGGCCCAGGGGCCGCCCGCACAGGGTCGAACGCTCTCAGCGTTGGGCGGCCAGGCCGCCGAGTGCCCTCACAGCATCGGCGATCGTCGGCGCATCCCGGCGCAGGATGGCGCCGTGGTTGCTCGTGACCTTGGCGGCGAGCGCGATGCGCGGGTTGCGTGCGATCACCTGGTCGAGGCTGGCGCGAATGACCTCCTGCTCTTCTCCTCTGCTGCCGAAGGATGTCCCGGAGGCGACCACGTACCGGGTGGGCACGCTGATGCGGTCCAGGACAGGTCCGAGGGTGCGCTCACGGGAGATCCTCCCGAGCTCGATGTTGCTCTCGGCTTGCTGACCAGCCGTCATCCGTGGGAGCAGGCCGAGTGGTCGCAGCACGGGACGCAAGAAGGCGAGCCGTCGGAACAGCATGCGGATCCGTCGTTCCATGGCGTCGTCGAGCCAGTCGTGGGGGAACGCGCCGTCGACCAGCACCGTCGCGATGGTCCGCCCGGGGTTGCGGTCGGCCCAGTGCGCGGCGACGACCGCGCCGTAGGACCAGCCCACCAGGAGCGCGCGTCCGACGCCGCGTGCGTCGAGGACGGCGGCCACGTCGCGGACTGCGGCCTCGAAGGTGTAGTCGCTCGACGTCCCGGACCTGCCGCGCGCCCGTTCGTCGAAGGTGATGTGCCGGTAGTCGGTGCCGAGCTCTGCGACGACCCGCCGCCAGTACCGCTGGGTGGCGAACTGGCCGTTGCAGTAGAGCACGGGGATGCCGTCGCCGCCGCTGTCGGTGACCGCGAGGGCGGTGTCGTCGACCGGGACCATGCCGGTCCAGGCGGGGACGCGCGGTGTCACGTGGGTCATGGTTCTCCTCTTCGGACGTGGTACTCGGTCTGCGGGTTCCTGCCGGGCTTCAGCGGGCGGCCTCTGGCTGTGGCACGGCGTGCTCGGCGGCGCGGCTGATCTCCTCCCAGGCGGACCAGGTCTTCACGCGCTGCCGGGAGATGTGGTGGGCGAGGTCGTAGGTCGTGCTCCCGAGGGCCAGGCGCAGCGGAGGCTCCTCGCTGTCGACCACCGCGAGCATCGCCTCGGCGGCGAGCCGCGGATCGCTGTCCACCGACCCCTCGGCCCACTGCCGCTCGAGCTCCGCACGCACCGGGGCGTACGCGTCCAGGGGAGTCGTGGACGTCATGCTGGTGTAGAGGTCGGTCCAGTAACCGCCGGGCTGCACGATGGTGACTCTCACCCCGAAGGCCACTGCCTCCATCGCGAGAGCCTCGCTCATGCCCTCGAGGGCGAACTTGCTCGCGCTGTACAAGCCGGTGCTCGGGAAGCCTCCCAGCCCAGCGATGCTCGAGATCTGCAGGAGGTGGCCGGACCCCTGCCGGCGCAGGTGCGGCATCGCCGCCTGGCTGACCCACAGCGCGCCGAAGAAGTTGACCTCGAGCTGGGCTCTCGCCTGAGCCTCGGTGAACTCCTCGACCATGCCCATGGACATGGTGCCGGCGTTGTTCACCACGACGTCCAGGCGTCCGAAGTGGTCGACGGCGGCGGTCACCGCGGCATCGACCGCGCTCTTGTCGGTGACGTCCACGCTCAGCGCGAGGACGCGCTCACGATGCCGGGCGTCGAACAGGTCGGCGGTCGCCGACCGCGCCGCAGCGGCGACACGGTCGCCGCGTTCTAGCGCGGCGAGCGCGAGGGCGTGACCGATGCCGCGGCTGGCGCCCGTGACGAACCACGTACGAGGGGCGGTGGTAGTGGGGAACATCGACTCTCCCATCGGTAAGACGAGACGTTGCGTCTCGTCGATTGTCCTAAGGTAGAGCGCCATGTCGGTTTTGGCAATACGCAACGTCTCGTCTCATGCAAGTATGCTGGCGCCATGTCGAATCCCGATCCCGCCCGCCGCAACGAGAGCTCGCGGCGAGCCGTCCTGACAGCCACGCTCGACCTGCTGCAGGAGGTGCCGTACGCCCGGCTGAGCATCGAGGGCATCGCCACGCGCGCGGGCGTGGGGAAGCAGACCATCTACCGGTGGTGGCCCTCGAAAGCCGCCGTCCTCTTCGACGCCTTCCTCCTGATGAGCGAGCCGAGCACCGGGGAGATTCCGCGGCTTCCTGACACGGGGGACCTCCGTGCCGACCTCGCCACGGTGCTGAAGGCGACCGTCGCGGAGCTGAACGACCCCCGCCTCTCCGAGCCGATGCGCGCGCTGGCGACCGAGGTCGCGCACGACGAAGCGCTCGCCGCGTCGTACCACGAACGGCTCGACGCCCCGCTGCGCGAGGCCAAGCGACAGCGCCTGCGCAGCGCTCAGGAAGCTGGCGAGCTGGCCGGCGACCTCGACCTGGAGGTGGCGGTCGACATCATCTGGGGCCCCGTGCTCAACCGGTGGCTGCAACGCAGCGGCCCTCTGACGGACGAGTACGTCGACGCCCTGGTCGAGACGGCGCTGAGAGGCCTGCAGGCTCAGCGGCCCATGCCCTGAGGTCGGATGCACCAGCGTGGTGCGGCATCACGCTGACACCAGCGACATCCCGGGCATCGCCATAGGACCAGCGGTTCCGCGCCGAGCTTGACGAGGCCGCGGTCAGGCGAGCAGCGCCGGTCCGTACCTCGCCACGACGAGGACGGCGAGCAGCACGAGCCACGCCGCGACGAGGTACCCGTACGCGCCGGAGCGCACGAAGGCCAGCATGCGCGCCTGCGCGCGCCGCGGCAGGAAGAGGTTGTCCTCGAGCACGTTCCAGTGCAGCAGCGACGCGAAGACGAGCGTGGTCGAGACCGTGATGAGCAGGCACCACGGGCACAGCGCGCCGATGACGACCATCGACTGCACGAACAGCCAGTACGCGAGCACGACGCCGAGGCCGTACACGCACTGCGCGGCGAGCAGGAACCACCGGGGGAACCGCGTCCCGCCGAGCGCGGCGACCGCCGTCGTGATGACGACCGGCTCCGCGACGAGCCCGAGGAACGCGTTGGGGAAGCCGAAGAGCTGCGCCTGCCACGACTGCGCGACGGTGCCGCACGACAGGACGGTGTTGACGTCGCACGCCAGGGTGGCCGTCGGGTTCGCCGCGAGCACCACGGCGTCGTAGGAGAGCACGAACGCCGCGACGAGGCTCAGCAGGCCGAAGACGAGCATCTCGCCGAACAGCACCCCGCGGGAGTGCGTCCACCCGGTCGGGCGCTCGAACGGGTCGAAGACGGGCGCGCCGTCGAGGCCGTCGCCCGCGCCGGACGACGCACGCCCGGCCGTGGCGCTGCGGGGCGTCGAGGTGGCGGTCGCGTCGCTCACGGGAGGTCCTCCGGTCCGGCGGGGCCGGGGGCAGGCGGCACGCGCCGGTCCTCCGGTGCGTGGGAGGCGTCCGGCCGGCAGGGTGGGCGAGCTGCCGGCCCGACGCCATGACCAGCGTAGGAAGCCGCGGGCGCCGGGCGACAGGGACCATGGTCCCCGTCCGGACGGGACCGAGGCCGTGCCGCTGGCACGTCCCGGGGGTGCGGCGACCTAGGATCGTGCGGCGCCCGGGCACACCCGGCGCTCCCCGACCCCCGATCCGAGAGGACGCGCGTGCAGCACGAGGACGTCGACGCCCTGCGGCGCACGAGCGCGGCGTGGCGCCTGCTCCGCGCGGACACGGCGGCGCTCGTCCTGTCGTTCCTCGGCACGGTGTTCGTCGAGGAGAACGTGCGTGCCATCCCCGAGAGCGAGCTCGTCGCACGCCTCGACGACCACCTCTGGGCCCTGCGGCGCGCGCAGGACGGCGACGCCGAGGCGGAGCGGCGCTACCCGCGCACGCCGCAGGCGTACGTCGACCACTGGGCGCACCCCGACCAGGGGTGGCTGCGGGCCTGGTACCCGCCCGGCTCCGCCGAGCCGCACTACGACGCGACGCCCGCCGTCGAGCAGGCGGTGCGGTGGGTCGCCGGGCTGCGCGGGCGCGCGTTCGTCGGCACCGAGTCGCGCCTCGCGACGGTGTTCGAGCTCCTGCGCCAGCTCGCGGTCGGCACCCAGACCGACCCCGCCGAGCGGCTGCGCGAGCTCGAGGAGCGGCGGGCCCGGATCGACGAGGAGATCGCCCAGGTCCGAGCCGGCCGCGTCGCCGTGCTCGACGCCGCGGCGCAGCGCGACCGGTACCAGCAGCTCACCCAGACCGCGGCCGACCTGCTGTCCGACTTCCGCGAGGTCGAGGCGAACTTCCGCTCGCTCGACCGCGCGCTGCGCGAGCGCATCACTGGCTGGGACGGCGCCAAGGGCGAGCTGCTCGAGGAGGTCGTGCGCTCGCGCACCGCGATCGCCGAGTCCGACCAGGGCCGGTCCTTCCACGCGTTCTACGACTTCCTGCTCGACCGGCGCCGCCAGGAGGAGTTCGCCGCGCTGGTCGACCAGGTCCAGGCGCTCGACGCGATCGCTCCCGACGTCCCGTCGGACGCCGCCCGCGCCGCCGAGCACCGCCGGCTGCGGCGCATCCACTACGACTGGCTCGACGCGGGCGAGCGCACCCAAGCCACGGTCCGCACGCTCTCGGAGCAGCTGCGCCGCTTCCTCGACGACCAGGTGTGGCTCGAGAACCGTCGCGTCATGGACATCCTGCGCGGCGTCGAGGCGAAGGCGCTCGCGGCGCGCGACGTCGCGCGCGACGCGGCGGGCCGTCCCGGCGACGACCACGCGACGCCGCCCGGCATGGCCCTCGACGCCGTGGCCCCCGAGGTCGTGCTCCCCACCGAGCGCCCCCTGTTCGCCCCGCGCCCGAGCGCGCGCGTCGACTCCGACCTCGTGGAGGAGGGCGACGAGGACTTCGAGGTCGCGGCGCTGTACGAGCAGGTGCACGTCGACCGGGAGCGGCTCGCGCGCACGGTCCGCGACGCGCTCGGCCGGCGCGGGCAGGTCTCGCTCGCCGACCTCGTGCAGGACGCGCCCCTCGAGCACGGCCTCGCCGAGCTCGTCTCCTACCTGTCGCTCGACGACCCGCGCTTCGCCGTCGTGCACGACGACGAGCGGACCGACGAGGTCAGCTGGACGGGCGAGGCGCCCGCGCCGCCGGGCGTCGCCGACGACCCGGGCGACCCGGTGGTCCGGGTGGCCCGCCTGCCGCGCGTGACGTTCGCCCGCCGGTCCGTCCCCGCGGGAGCCCCCGCCCGACCCGAGTCCGTCCGACCTGAGCCCGCACCCGAGGAGACCCCGTGAGCACGCCCCGCCCCGCCCGCGGCCCCGAGCTGTCGGTGGTCGTCACGTCGCTGCTCAAGGGCGTCGTGTACCGCGAGTCGAGCGAGGAGACGTGGCGCGACCTGCTCGCGCACGAGGCGCAGGTGCGCGACGCCGTCGCGATGCTCGGCCTGCAGGTCGTCGTCGACGAGGGCGACGGCTACGCCTACCTGCGCTCGCAGCCGGAGCACGAGCGCGACGAGCGCGTGCCCCGGCTGATCCCGCGCCGCGAGCTCCCGTTCGACGTGAGCCTCCTGCTCGCCCTGCTGCGCAAGCGCCTCGCGCAGTCCGACTCCGAGGGCGGCGACACGCGGCTCGTGCTCACGCGGGCCGAGATCGTCGACCTCCTGCGCGTGTTCCTGTCCCAGGACGCGGGTGCCGCCGCCAACGAGGCGCGCCTCGTGGACCGCGTCGACGCGCTCGTGCGGCGCGTCGTCGAGCTCGGCTTCCTGCGGCCCGCGGGCCGGGACGCCGACGGCGCCGGGTCCGCGGAGGCGGCGGGGGCGGCGTCGGCCGACGACGGTTCCGCGGACGCGCGGCGGTTCGAGGTGCGCCGGATCCTCAAGGCCTTCGTCGACGCGCAGTGGCTCGCCGACTTCGACGCCCGGCTCGCGCAGTACCTCGACGTGGCGGCCGGGCGGGCGGACGGCGGGGGCCGGCAGGACGACAGGACCACGGCCGGGACGACGAAGGTGACGGTGGCGTGATGGAAGGCCTGTTCAGCCCGGTCGAGCTGCACGACCCGGCGGCCGACCTCGACGCGCGCGCGGGCTTCCGCCTCGAGCGGCTCGAGGTGCTCAACTGGGGCACGTTCGACCAGCGCGTGTGGGCGTTCGACCTCGACGGGCGCAACGCGCTGCTCACGGGCGACATCGGTTCGGGCAAGTCGACGATCGTCGACGCCGTGACGACGCTGCTCGTCCCGTCGCACCGCATCTCGTACAACAAGGCCGCGGGCGCGGGGGCGCGCGAGCGGTCGCTGCGCTCGTACGTCGCGGGCCACTACAAGGCGGAGCGCGACGAGGCGACCGGCACGACGCGCCACGTCGGGCTGCGCGAGCGCGGCACGTACTCCGTCGTGCTCGGCCGCTTCGCCAACCGCGGGTTCGACCAGGAGGTCACGCTCGCGCAGGTGTTCTGGCTCGCGCCCGGCCAGGCCGGGCAGCCCGACCGCTTCTTCGTCACGTCCGACCGCCCGCTGACCATCACGGAGGACTTCGCGGGCTTCGGCGGCGACGTCGCGGCGCTGCGGCGCCGGCTGCGCGAGGCCGGCGCGCAGGTGCGCGACCACTTCCCCGAGTACGGGCGCGACTTCCGCCGCCTGCTCGGCATCCCGTCGGAGCAGGCGATGGACCTGTTCCACCAGACGGTGTCGATGAAGTCGGTGGGCGACCTCGGGGAGTTCGTGCGCGAGCACATGCTCGAGCCGTTCGACGCCGACCGCTGGACCGACCGGCTCGTCGCGCACTTCGACGACCTCACGAGCGCGCACGACGCCGTCGTGCGCGCCACCGCGCAGATCGAGCGGCTCGCGCCGCTGCTCGCGGACTGCGACGCGCACGACGCGCTGGGGGAGCGGGCCGACGCCCTGGTCGCGCGCCGGGACGCCCTGCGGGCGTTCACGGCCTCGCGCCGCGTCGCGAACCTCGACGGGCTCATCGGGGCGCTCGACGAGCGCGTGACCGAGGGCGAGGAGCGCCGCGCGCGCGTGGGCGACGAGCTGGGCCTGCTCGCGGCCGAACGGCAGCGGCTCGAGCTCGAGCGGGCCGGGCACGGCGGCGACCGGCTCGCCGCGATCGAGGAGGAGGTCGCGGGCCG
>NZ_LWGL01000012.1 GCF_001722485.1 Cellulosimicrobium cellulans
GGCGGCGCCGCGACGGTCTGCGCGCCGACGACGACGGCGGCCGCACCCACGGCGAGCCCGCCGAGCATCGCGCGGCGCGACAGCGCGCGGCCCGCGACGTCGCGGAAGTACTCGTTCTCGCTCGTGTTCGGCACGGCGTGCGAGCACGCGTCGGCGCACTTGAGGCGGCACGTCACGGGGCTGCGCTTGCCGCGCGCGTGCGGGGTGAGGGAGAGCAGCGTGCGCTGCTCGGGGGCGGGAGTGGTCGTCATCGGTCGTCTCCACGGAGCTGGGGGGACTCCTCGCTGCCCGAGGAGCTCCCCGCACGCTAGGAACGCTCGATGACGGCTACCCCACCGCCAGGCGACCACCGGGTGAAATCTGGCGGTGAGCTCCAGGTGAGCTCCGGGTGAGCTCTCGCGGTGGGCTCGCGGTGGGCCCGCGGGCTACGCCTGGGACGCCTTGTGCTCGCGGATCGCCTGCGCGGCCTGGGGCAGCACCTCGGCGAGGTCGCCGACGACCGCGAAGTCGGAGATCTCGAACAGCGGGCACTCCGGGTCGTTGTTCACCGCGACGACGACCTGCGCCGCCTGCATGCCGCCCCGGTGATGCGGGGCGCCGGACACGCCCGCGCCGATGTACAGGCGCGGCGCGACGGTCACGCCCGTCTGGCCGACGAACTGGTCGTGCCATCCCTCGTAGACCGCGTCGCGCGTCGCGCCGACCGCGGCACCGAGGGCGTCGGCGAGCTCGACGACGGGACCGAAGTCGCCGTTCGTGCCGCGCCCGCCCGTCACGACGATCGACGCCTCGCCGAGCGCGGGGCGCCCGGTGCCGGACGTCTCGTGCGCGGTGCGCGACACGACCCGGGCCGCCCTCGCGGCGGCGGTGACCTCGACGCCGAACCCGACGACCTCCGTCGCGACCGCCTCGGGCGCCGGCTCCGGCGCGACCGCGTTCGCGCGCACGGTCAGGACGGCGAGGTCCGTCGTCACGGCGCTGCGCACCTCCCACGAGCCCGCGAAGACGCGCTTGTCCGCGACGAGGTGCGTGCCGTCGTCGTGCAGGTCGGACGCGTCGATCACGAGACCCGCGCCCGTGAGGAACGCGAGCCGCGCCGCGGCCTCCTTGGTGGGGAACGACGACGTGAGCAGGACGGCGTCGGCGCCGGTCGTGCGCGCGGCGGCGGCGAGCGCCTCGGCGACGACGGGCGTGAGGTGCAGGGCGTCACCGGTCACGACGTGGCCGTCGGCCGACGGCTCGGCCTGGCGGACCGTCTCGACGCCGTACGCGCCGAGCTGGGCGAGCACCTCGAGGCTGGGCGCCTCGAGGGCCACGGCCTCGACGCGCCCGACCCGGCGCGCGAGCGTGAGGAGCTCGAGCGCGGGCGAGCGCAGCTCGGTGGCGGGGGTGTCGAGCAGGACGAGGACGGTGCGGTTTCCGACGCTCCCGGGGGTCGTTCCGGGGGTCGTCTCGGGGGTCACGGTCACGGTCGCGTCCTCTCAGACCAGGTCGTTGCGGATGAGGTACTCGGCGAGCGCGCGCCCGCCCTCGCCCTTGTCGACGACGA
Organism: Cellulosimicrobium cellulans; assembly: GCF_001722485.1. GTDB lineage: Bacteria > Actinomycetota > Actinomycetes > Actinomycetales > Cellulomonadaceae > Cellulosimicrobium > Cellulosimicrobium cellulans_A. The sequence continues at coordinate 1,550 of NZ_LWGL01000012.1, forward strand.
TCTCGACCTCGGGGCGCGGCGGCCGCGGCGACGCGTCGAGCACGCGGGTGCGCGCGCCCGCGTCGCCCACCTGCGCCGGGTCGACGCCCACGTCGGCGAGGCTCCAGGCCTCCACCGGCTTGGTGCGCGCGGCCATGATGAGCTTGAAGTTCGGGAAGCGGGGCTCGTTCGCGTGGTCGGTCACGCTGACGACCGCGGGCAGCGGCGCCTCGAGCACCTCCTCGACGCCGTCGAGCTCGCGGGTGACGCGCGCGGCGCGGGCGCCGGGCTCTCCCGTGAGCTCGAGCCGGCCCGCGAGCGTGAGCTGTGGCAGGCCGAGCTCGGCGGACAGCAGCGCGGGCACCACGGAACCGAGGCCGTCGAGCGCCGCCATCCCCGTGACGACGAGGTCGACGGGGCTCTCCTCGGCGAGGCGCCGCACCGCGGCGGCGAGCACGCGCGCGGTGCCGAAGTAGTCGGAGCCGGCGATCGCGTCGTCGCTCACGCGCACGCCGCGGTCGACGCCGAGCTGGAACGCCTTCTTCACCGCAGCGTCCGCGTCGGGCCCGGCGACCGTCACGACGACGACCTCGCTCGCCGCGCGCTCGTCGTCCGGCAGCGTCTCCACGAGCCGCAGGGCCGCCTCGACCGCGTTCTCGTCGAGCTCGTTGAGCGTCCCCTCGTCGGGCCGGCGCACGACGCGCCCGCCCTCGAAGCCCCGGTCGGCGTGGATGTCCGGGACGTACTTGACGGCGACGACGATCCGCATCGGGCTCGCTCCCTGTGCTGGCGGTCGGTGGACGGGGTACTCGGACGTGCGGTGGACCGGGTGCCATGCTCCCGGCCTGCTCAGGGCAGCGTACCGGCGGGCCCGCGCGACCGGGTCGGTGAGTCCGGCCACAATGGGACGGTGCACGTCTCGCCCGTCCCCTCGGAACCGGACCGCTCCGCGGACCCCGACGGCCTCCGCGTCGACCGGCACGCGCCCCTGCCGCGGCTCGGGGTCCACCTCGCCGGCGACGGTGTCGACGTCGCGGTGCTCGCGACGCACGCGAGCGCCGTCGAGCTGTGCCTCGTGGACACCGTCGACGGCGTCGAGGGCGACGGGCCGGAGCGCTTCCGCGAGCGCCGCGTCGCGCTGACGGGCCCCGCGTACGGCGTGTGGACCGCGCACGTGCCGGGCGTGCGCGCCGGACAGCGGTACGGGTTCCGCGTCCACGGTCCGTGGGACCCGGCCGCCGGGCTGCGGCACAACCCGGCCAAGCTGCTCGTCGACCCGTACGCGCGCGGACTCGTGGGCGAGCTCGTCGACGACCCGGCGATCCGCGGCCACGCCGGGGCGGACCCGTACGGGCCCGCCGACGGGCGCGACTCGCTGCCGTTCGTGCCGCACTCCGTCGTGGTGCCGGAGCCGGGCGGCCCGCTCGCGCCGCGCCCGCGCGTCCCGTGGTCGAGGACGGTCGTCTACGAGGCGCACGTGCGCGGCCTCACGCAGCGCCTCGAGGCGCTGCCCGAGCACCTGCGGGGCACGTACGCGGGCCTCGCACACCCCGTGACGATCGCGCACCTGCGAGCGCTCGGCGTCACGACGCTCGAGCTCCTGCCGATCCACGCCAACGTGCCCGAGCCGCACCTGCTCGCGAGCGGGCGCACCAACTACTGGGGCTACTCCACGCTGGGGTTCTTCGCGCCGCACGCCGCGTACGCGACCCGCGCCGCGCAGGAGGCGGGCCCAGAGGCCGTGCTCGACGAGGTGCGCGGGATGGTGCACCTGCTGCACGAGGCGGGGATCGAGGTGCTGCTCGACGTGGTGTACAACCACACCTGCGAGGGCGGCGCGGACGGCTTCCACCTGTCGTGGCGGGGCCTCGACAACCCGCTGTACTACCTGCACGACGGCGGGACGCCCGCCCGGCTCGCGGACGTCACCGGGACGGGCAACACGCTGGACTTCCGCCGCCCGGCCGTCATCCGCGCGGCGCTGGACTCGCTGCGGTACTGGGCGCAGGTGGTGGGCGTCGACGGGTTCCGGTTCGACCTCGCCGTGACGCTCGCGCGCGGCGCCGGCGGGTTCGACGCGCACCACCCGTTCCTCGTCGCGCTGCAGACCGACCCGGTGCTGTGCGGGCTCAAGCTCGTCGCCGAGCCGTGGGACGTGGGGCCCGGCGGGTGGCGCACGGGACAGTTCCCCCCGCCGCTCGCCGAGTGGAACGACCGCTTCCGCGACGCGGTGCGCCAGTTCTGGCTCGCCGACGCGCGCGAGGCCTCGCACGGGCGGACCGGCCACGGCGTGCGGGACCTCGCGACCCGCCTCGCCGGGTCCGCGGACGTCTTCGGGCACAGCGACCCGCCGCTCCTGCGCGGACCGGTCGCGTCGGTGAGCTACGTGACTGCCCACGACGGCTTCACGCTCGCCGACCTCGTCGCCTACGACCACAAGCACAACCTCGCCAACGGCGAGGGGAACCGGGACGGTACGGACAACAACCGGTCGTGGAACCACGGGCTCGAGGGGCCGGTCGGTGCCGCGGGTGCCGTGGCCCCGGACGGCCTCGCGCAGCCCGGCGTGGAGCCCGGCGTGGAGCCCGGCGTGGAGATCGCCCCGCTGCGCCGCCGCTCGATCCGCAACGTCCTCGCGACCCTGCTGCTGGCCGCCGGGACGCCCATGATCACCGCGGGCGACGAGATGGGACGCACGCAGCGCGGCAACAACAACGCGTACGTGGCCGACGACGAGACGTCGTGGGTCTCGTGGGACCTGTCGCCGTGGCGCAAGGACCTGCTCGCGACCGCCCAGCACCTGCTCGCCCTGCGCCGAGAGCACGCCGCCCTGCGCCCGGACACCTTCTTCACCGGGCGGCCCCGGCCGGGTGCGCCGGACGGCGTGCCGGACCTCGCGTGGTTCGACGCCGCCGGTGCGCCCGTCGACCACGCGACGTGGCACGACGCCCGGGTGCGCACGCTGCAGATGCTGCGCACGACGCCCGGTCCGGGCGAGAGCGACGTGCTCGTGGTGCTCGCCGGCGGGCTCGACCCCGTCGAGGTCACGCTGCCGGGCGTGCGCACCGCCGCGGGCGGCGCGCCCGAGCGGTGGTCGCTCGCGTGGGACTCGGCGTGGGAGCACCCGGGCGACCGCGCGGGCCTCGACGTCGACGGCCACGCCCGGCCGGGCGACGTCGTCGTGCTCGAGCCGCTGAACCTGCGGGTCTACGTCTCGCCCGTCTCCCCCGTCATCTCCCCCGACGTCTCCCCCGTCGCGGCGACGTAGCGGCCGCTCGCCCGCCGCGCCCTCCCGCTCCCGGGCGGGTGTGCCCTAGTCTTCGCGCATGAGTGACTCCGATCACAGCGAGGTGACCGGTCCTGCGGAGGTCGTCGTCGTCGGGGCGGGCCTGGCCGGGCTCGTCGCCGCGACCGAGCTCACCGCGGCGGGGCGCCGCGTCGTCCTGCTCGACCAGGAGCCGGCGGCGAGCCTCGGCGGCCAGGCGTGGTGGTCCTTCGGCGGCCTGTTCCTCGTCGACTCGCCCGAGCAGCGCCGCATGGGCGTGCGCGACTCCGCCGAGCTCGCGCTCGACGACTGGCTCGGCTCGGCGCAGTTCGCCCCCGGCGCGGACCGCGGCGAGGGCCCCGACCGCCACGGGTACGCGTGGGCGCGCGCCTTCGTCGACTTCGCCGCCGGCGAGATGCGCCCGTGGCTGCACGCCAAGGGCGTGCGCTGGTTCCCGCTCGTGCAGTGGGCCGAGCGCGGCGGCTACCCGGTGCAGCCCGGGACCGACGGTCAGGTGGGCGCGCACGGCAACTCGGTCCCGCGGTTCCACGTCACGTGGGGCACCGGCCCCGCGGTGCTCGAGCCGTTCGTGCGCGCGGCGCTGGACGCGCGCGCCGAGGGGATGCTCGACGTGCGGTTCCGGCACCGCGTCACGTCGCTCGTCGTGACCGACGGCGCGGTGACGGGCGTGCGCGCCGAGGTGCTCGCGCCGTCGGACGCCGAGCGCGGCGCGCCCTCCTCGCGGGACGTCGTCGGCGAGGTCGAGATCGCCGCGGGCGCGGTCGTCGTGACGTCGGGCGGGATCGGGGCCAACCACGAGCTCGTCGCGTCCCGCTGGCCCGGCTCCGCCGGGCGGCTCCCGGCGCGCATGCTGTCCGGCGTGCCCGACTCGACCGACGGCCTCCTGCTCACCGCCGCGGCCGACGCCGGCGCCGCCCTCGTCCACGAGGACCGCATGTGGCACTACCCCGAGGGCATCGCCAACCACTCCCCTGTGTGGACGAACCACGGCATCCGCATCCTGCCCGGGCCGAGCTCGCTGTGGCTCGACGCCGACGGCAACCGGCTGCCCGCGCCGCTGTTCCCCGGTTTCGACGCGCTCGGCGCGATGCGGCACGTCACCGAGCGCGGCGACGACCACTCCTGGTTCGTGCTCAACAAGGCGATCATGGAGACGGAGTTCGCGCTGTCCGGCTCCGAGCAGAACCCCGACCTCACCGGCAAGGACGTGCGGCTCCTCGCCCAGCGCGTGCTGCCGCGCGCCGTCGGACCGGTCGCGCGCTTCGCCGAGCAGTCGCCCGAGTTCGTGTGGGCCGACACGCCCGCCGAGCTCGCCGCCGGGATGAACGCCCTCACCGAGGCGACCCCCGGGTCGCGCGGCCACGTCGACCCGGACGCGCTCGCGCGCGTGATCCGGCTGCGCGACGAGCAGGTGCGCACCGGGCTCGGCAAGGACCCGCAGGTCGTCGCCACCGCGATGGCGCGCCGCTACCGCGTCGACCGGCTCATCCGCGTCTCCCCGCCCCGGCCCCTCACGACGCCGAAGGACGGGCCGCTGCTCGCCGTCCGGCTCTCGGTCCTCACCCGCAAGACGCTCGGCGGCCTGTGGACCGACACGTCCGGGCGCGTGCTGCGCGCCGACGGCGCCGTCCTGCCCGGCCTCTGGGCCGCCGGCGAGGCGGCGGGCTTCGGCGGCGGCGGCGTGCACGGCCACCGCGCGCTCGAGGGCACGTTCCTCGGCGGGTGCCTGTTCTCCGGCCGCGTTGCCGGGCGCGCGCTCGCGGCCGAGCTCGCCTGACCGTACCGGCCGGGGCGATCGCGAGATAGAGGGTTTCCCGCGAGGTAGAGGGAGATCTCCCTCTACCTCGACGAGAACCCTCTACCTCGCGTTCGCCGGTAGGGTCCCGGCCATGACCGTGCCCGACGACGCGTCCCCGGCCCGCGCGCCCGAGGCCGCCCCGCTCGACGCCGCGGCGTGCGAGCGGTTCTTCCGCCGCAACGGCCTGCCGCTCCTCGTCGAGGGGCACTCGCTGGACCGCGACGTGTTCGGCCGGTCCGCGCCGTTCCTTCTCGTCGTGCTGCTCGCCGAGCTGTCCGGCGCCGTCCGCACGACCTGGCCCGCGTGGGCCAACGTGCTCGCCCTGCTCGGCGGCGCGGTCCTCGTCGGCGCCGCGTACGCGGGGCTCAACGTGCTGCGGGGCCGGCGCTGGTCCACGCTCCCGCAGTCCGTCGGCCTGCCCGAGCTCGCGTTCTTCGTCCTCGCGCCCGCGCTGCCGCCCCTCGTGTTCGGCGGGCGGTGGGACGAGGCGCTGCTCACCGTCGTCGGCAACCTCGTGCTGCTCGGGGTCGTGCGCGTCGTCGTCGGGTACGGCGTGCTGTCGTCGCTGTGGTGGGGCCTCGCGCGCGTCGCCGACGAGCTCGGCGCCTCGCTCCTGCGGCTCGTGCGCCTGCTGCCGCTGCTGCTCGTGTTCTCGCTCGTGCTGTTCTACAACGCCGAGGTCTGGCAGGTCTTCGACCGCACCCACGGCGTTGCCGACCTCGCGCTCGGCGCGTTCTTCCTCCTGCTGATCGTCCTGTTCGTCGCGCTGCGCGTGCCCGGCGAGGCGCGCGAGGCGCTCGCGGACGCCGCCGCCGACGTGCCGGGCAGCGACCGCGCAGCCCGGCTCACACGCCCGCAGGCGGGCAACCTCGCTGCGATGATCGCCACGAGCCAGCTGCTCCAGGTGCTCGTGGTGAGCGCCGGGATGGGCGTGTTCTTCATGGCGCTCGGCACACTGACGGTCACGCCCGAGGTCATGGCGCTGTGGGACGTCGAGGGCGGCACCTGGGAGCGCACGTTCGCCCTCGCCGGCGGCCCCGGCGTCGAGGGGGCCGAGCTCGTCGTCACGCAGACGCTCCTGCGCGTGTCCGTCGCGATCGCGACGTTCACCGGGCTCTACTACGCCATCTCGGTCCAGGTCGACGCGGTCTACCGCGAGGAGTTCGTCGAGGGCATCGGCACCCAGCTGCGCGACGTCCTGCGCACCCGCGCGCGCTACCTCGACCTCCTCGACGCGGCCCCGACCACCCCCGCCGCCACTCCCGCCCCCGCGAGATAGAACCTCCCGTCGCGAGGTAGAGCACGCGGCGTTCTACCTCGCGACCGCTGGTTCTATCTCGGAAGCCCTCCGCCGCGAGGCGGTGGCCAACGCGGACCGGATCCTGCGTACGACGACGTCCGGATCGGCGAGGTCGTCCCACGTCACGCGCAGGACCAGCCACCCGGCCTCCACGAGCGCGTCGTGACGGGCCTTCTCCGCGAGGAGGCGACGCTGCGGGTCGCCGTACTCCCCGCCCGAGTACTTGACCGCGCCGTCGAACTCCGCCGCGACACGGTGAGCCGTCCATGCGAGGTCGAGCCGGAACGCGCCACGCCAGGTCGGCACGGTGACGTTCGGCTCCGGACGAGGAAGGCCGGCCTCGACGGCGATCCACCGCACCACGCTCTCGCCCGGCGACTCGGAGCGACCGTCGGCCTCCGCCAGCACCTGGCGCGCTCGCCGTACCCCACGACCACCGGCGGCCGCCTCGAGGACAATCCCGAGCCGCTCGACGTCCGCCCCGGCCCGCAGACCGGAGTCCGCGACGACGATCCCGCCCACCGGCGGCAGAGAGCGTGCGCAGTCGACGATCGTCCGTTCGAGCGACGTGACCGGCAGACCGCCGACCTTGTCGCGGTCCTCGTCCGCCAACGCCGTCCAGTGCCGCCTGACGCCCGGATCGGCCCGGCGGCGCACCGACGGGTTGCCGAGCTGGGTGACGTGCACCTCGTCGGCGAGCCGCCACGTCCAGAGACCGTGCAGGACGGCAGCGGTCGAGTGACTGAACCAGAAAGCCGTGGTCAGCCGTTCCGCGAGCGCGACGGCGCTCGCGACGACGGCTTCCCGGCGCCGTCCGGCCGGGGACGAGGCCCGGTCCGGGGGGCGCACGTAGACCCCTTGCCGGGCACGGACCAGGTCGCCGCTGCGCAGGGCGGCCGCGATCTCCGCGCGTCGCTCCGGTGAGAACCGGGTGACCGACGGCAGCCATGTGGAGGCCGGCACGTCGCCGGTGCGCTCGACGGACCGACGGGACTGCTGACCCCCCGTCCGGACCGTGCGCTCGTCTGTGCTCATGCGGCTCAGCGTCCCGGAGCACCGGTGCCTCGGCCAGGACCGGGCGCGATCCTGTGGACAACCCGCGACGGCGCCGGAGGGCCCGACGCCGACCCGGAGTCAGCGCGCTGCGTCGCGACGTAGAACTCGCGGTCGCCAGATAGAGCTCCAGGGCTTCTATCTCGCGACCGCGGGTTCTATCTCGCGGCGGACGGGCGCCCCGCGGTGGAACCTCAGGCGTTGGCGACGAGGCCGAGCTCGGCCGCGCTGGGCAGGCCGGCGTGCTTGGGCACGATCCGCACCGTGTAGCCGAACGGGCCGGAGGCCTCGAGCACGACGTCGCCCGCGAACGCGTGGCGGCCGGCCTCGTACGTCTCGGCGAGGGCGAGCGGCTGCGTCGTGAACTCCTCGATGACGTCGGCCTCGGTGACGCGCCCGTGCACGACCTGCACCTCGACGTCGTCGGGGCTGAGCTCCCCGAGCGACACGTACGCGCGCACGGTGAGCCGGTCGCCGACCTGCGGGACCTCGCCGATGCCGCTGGAGTCGACGTGGTCGACGCGCACGCGCGACCAGCCGTCGCGCACCGTCCGCTTCCAGCGCGCGAGCTCGCGGGCGGGCTCGAGACCGTCGGCGGCGAGCGCGCGCCCGGCCGCGGCCGCCGGCGCGTAGAGCCGCGTCACGTACTCGGCGACCATGCGCGTCGCCTGCACCTTGGGCCCGAGGGTCGCGAGCGTGTGCCGGACCATCGCAAGCCAGCGGCCGGGCACGCCGTCGTCGGTGCGGTCGTAGAACCGGGGCGCGACCTGGTGCTCGACGAGCTCGTAGAGCGCGGCGGCCTCGAGGTCGTCGCGCCGGTCGGGGTCGTCGACACCGTCGGCGGTGGGGATGGCCCAGCCGTTCTCGCCGTCGAACCACTCGTCCCACCACCCGTCGAGGATCGACAGGTTGAGGCCGCCGTTGAGCGCGGACTTCATGCCCGACGTGCCAGACGCCTCGAGCGGGCGCAGCGGGTTGTTGAGCCAGACGTCGCAGCCCGGGTAGAGGGACTGCGCCATGCCGATGTCGTAGTTCGGCAGGAAGACGATGCGGTGGCGCACCTCGGGGTCGTCGGTGAAGCGCACGAGCTGCTGGATGAGCCGCTTGCCCTGGTCGTCGGCTGGGTGCGACTTGCCCGCGACGACGAGCTGGACGGGGCGCTCCGGGTGCAGCAGCAGCGCCTTGAGCCGCTGGGGATCGCGCAGCATGAGCGTGAGGCGCTTGTACGTGGGCACGCGGCGCGCGAACCCGATGGTGAGCACGTCGGGCGAGAGCACCTCGTCGATCCAGCCGAGCTCGGCGGGGCTCGCCCCGCGCTCGCGCCACGACCGGCGCAGGCGGCGGCGCGCCTCGTCGACGAGACGTCCGCGCATCTCGCGGCGCAGCGCCCAGAGCTCGGCGTCGCTCACCGCCGGGCCGTCGCCGGAGCCCTCGGTGCGCAACCAGCCCGACGACGCGCCGTCGGCCGTGAGCTCGTCGAGCCCGAGCCGCTCGGACTGCAGGACGGCGAACGCCGGGTCGACCCACGTGGGCGAGTGGACGCCGTTCGTCACGGACGTGATCGGCACCTCGCGAGCGTCGAAGCCCGGCCACAGCCCCTCGAACATGCCGCGCGACACCTCGCCGTGCAGCAGCGAGACGCCGTTCGCCCGGCCGCCGAGCCGCAGGCCCATGACGGCCATGTTGAACACCGTGGGGTCGCCGCCGTCGTAGTCCTCGGCGCCGAGCGCGAGCACGCGCTCCTCGGGCAGGCCCTCCACGGCCATGTCGCCGCCGAAGTACTGCGCGACGAGGTCCCGGCCGAACCGGTCGATGCCGGCGGGCACGGGCGTGTGCGTGGTGAACACCGTCGCGGCGCGCACGGCCTCGAGCGCCTCGTCGAACGTCAGGCCGCCCTCGACGAGCTCGCGGATGCGCTCGACGCCCAGGAACCCGGCGTGCCCCTCGTTGGTGTGGTAGACCTCGGGCGCCGGGGCGCCGGTGAGGCGTGACCACAGGCGCAGCGCGCGCACGCCGCCGACGCCGAGCAGCAGCTCCTGCTGCAGGCGGTGCTCGCCGCCCCCGCCGTAGAGCCGGTCGGTGACCTTGCGCGCGGCCTCGTCGTTGCCGGGCACGTTCGAGTCGAGCAGGAGCAGCGGCACGCGGCCGACCGCGGCGACCCACACGTGCGCGTGCAGCGCCCGGCCGCCCGGCAGGGCCAGCGACACGCGCGCCGGGGTGCCGTCGTCCTCGCGCAGCAGCGTCAGCGGCAGGCCGTCCGGGTCGAGCAGCGGGTAGGTCTCGACCTGCCAGGCGTCGCGCGTGAGCGACTGGCGGAAGTACCCGGCGCCGTACAGCAGCCCGACGCCGACGATCGGCACGCCGAGGTCGCTCGCGCTCTTGAGGTGGTCGCCCGCGAGGATGCCGAGACCGCCGGAGTACTGCGGCAGCACGGACGTGATGCCGAACTCCGGGGAGAAGTACGCGATCGCCGCGGGGAGCGCGGCGTCGCCGTCGGCGCCCTGCGCCGCCCGCTGCTGGTACCACAGGTCGTCCTGGAGGTAGTGGCGCAGGTCGTCCGCGGCGGCGCGCACGCGCTCGACGAACGCGGCGTCGGCGGCGAGCGCGGCGAGGCGGTCCGGGCCCAGCGCGCCGAGCAGCGCGACCGGGTCCCGGTGCACCGCCGACCACAGCTCCGGGTCGATCCCCGCGAACAGGTCGCGAGTCGGCGCGTGCCACGACCAGCGCAGGTTGTGGGCCAGCTCGTCGAGGTCGCGCAGCGCGGCCGGCAGGAGGGTGCGGACGGTGAAACGTCGGATCGCTCTCACGGGGACGAGCGTACGCAGCCGCGCGCCGCACCACACGCGTGCAGCACCACACCGGTGTAACGCCTGCGTGAACATTCACCCCGGCCGGTCTCCCGATCGCACGCCACGACCCCTCCCCAGGTGCCTGGCCCCCGGAGGCATCGATACGTTGTGCTCGTGACGTCGACCCCACCGGCCAGCGCCCCCCACCGCCCTCCGTCGCCCACCCCGGCCGCGCCCATCGGCCGCATCCCCGTCATCGAGGTCTCGCCCGTCGTCGAGGGCGGACGCTGGCCGGCGAAGGCCGTCGTCGGCGAGATGGTCCCCGTCGAGGCGACCGTCTTCCGCGAGGGCCACGACGCCGTCGCCGCGACGGCCGTCCTCGTCGCGCCCGACGGGTCCGAGCGCACGGCCCGCATGGTCGACGTCGCGCCCGGGCTCGACCGGTTCCGCGCGACCCTCCACCCCGACACGACGGGCGACTGGTCGCTGCGCGTCGAGGCCTGGAGCGACCCGTACGGGACGTGGGCGCACGACGCGACGGTGAAGATCGAGGCGGGCGTCGACGTCGACCTCATGCTCGCCGAGGGCGTGCGGCTCTTCGAGCGCATCCTCGCCGACGACGTCGCGCGCGGCCCCGCCGACGCCCGCGTCCTCGCCGACGCCGAGGCGGCGCTCGCCGACGCCGCCCGCCCCGCGCCGGTCCGGCTGGCCGCCGCCACGTCGGACGAGGTCCGCGCCGCCCTCGGGCGCGCGCCCCTGCGCGACCACGTGACGGCGTCGGCCACGTACCCGCTGCGCGTCGACCGCCCGCTCGCGCTCGCAGGCGCGTGGTACGAGATGTTCCCGCGGTCGGAGGGCGCGCGCCGCCTCAAGGACGGCCGCTGGCGCTCGGGCACGTTCACGTCGGCGGCGCGACGCCTGCCCGCGATCGCGGCGATGGGCTTCGACGTCGTCTACCTGACGCCCGTCCACCCCATCGGCACGACCCACCGCAAGGGTCGCAACAACTCCCTCACGGCCCTGCCGGGCGACCCGGGCAGCCCGTACGCGATCGGCTCCGCGGACGGCGGCCACGACGCCATCCACCCCGAGCTGGGCAGCGAGCGCACGTTCAAGGCGTTCGTCAAGGAGGCCCGGCGCAACGGGCTCGAGGTAGCGATCGACCTCGCGCTGCAGTGCTCCCCCGACCACCCGTGGGTCACCGAGCACCCCGAGTGGTTCACGACGCGCGTCGACGGCTCGATCGCCTACGCCGAGAACCCGCCGAAGAAGTACCAGGACATCTACCCGCTCAACTTCGACAACGACCCCGAGGGCATCTACGCCGAGGTCCTGCGCGTCGTGCGCGTGTGGATCGCGCGCGGCGTGACCGCGTTCCGCGTCGACAACCCGCACACCAAGCCGCTCGACTTCTGGGAGTGGCTGCTCGCGGAGGTGCGGCGCACGAACCCCGAGGTGATCTTCCTGTCGGAGGCGTTCACCAAGCCCGCGATGATGCACACGCTCGCGCGCATCGGGTTCCACCAGTCGTACACGTACTTCACGTGGCGCAACACGCGCGAAGAGCTCGCGGAGTACCTCGAAGAGGTCTCCGGGCCCGCCGGGAGCTACATGCGCCCGTCGTTCTGGCCGACGACGCACGACATCCTCCCCCCGTACCTGCAGCACGGCGGCGTGGCCGGGTTCGCGGTCCGCGCGGTGCTCGCGGCCCTCGGGTCGCCCACCTGGGGGATCTACTCCGGCTACGAGCTCGTGGAGAACGTGCCGCGCCCCGGCGTCGAGGAGCAGATCGACAACGAGAAGTACGAGTACCGGCCGCGCGACTGGGCGCTCGCGGACGACATCGGCATCGCGACGCTGCTCACGCGCCTCAACGAGGTGCGCCGCGACCACCCCGCGCTGCGCCAGCTGCGCAACCTCACCGTCCACCCCACGACCAACGACCAGGTGCTCGCGTTCTCGCGCCACCTGCCGGCCGAGCACTCCCCCACGGGCGTGGCGGACACGGTGCTCGTCGTCGTCAACCTCGACCCGCACTCCCCGCAGGAGTCGACCGTGCACCTCGACCTCGCCGCGCTCGGCCTGCCGCAGCCGCCCGCGGGCCACGACCCGTGGACCCCGTCGTTCGTCGTGCACGACGAGCTGTCCGGCGAGAGCTACGGCTGGGGCCAGGAGGCGTACGTGCGCCTCGAGCCGTGGCACCAGGTGGCGCACGTCCTGCACGTGGGGCCCGCATGACGACGCCGTCCGCCGCGCCGCGCGGCGTCGCCGCCGGCCCCGCGCCCGTGCCGCCGATCACGGCCCCCGTGCCGATCGCCGCGCTGCCGCCGCGCCGGCAGCCGGCGCCGGCCGCCGACTCGCGCCCCGGGCTGTCCGACGACCCCGAGTGGTACCGCACCGCGGTGTTCTACGAGGTCATCATCCGGGCGTTCTCCGACTCCGACGGCACCGGGACGGGCGACCTGCGCGGGCTCATCGACCGGCTCGACTACCTCCAGTGGCTCGGCATCGACGCCCTCTGGCTGCCGCCGTTCTACCCCTCGCCGATGCGCGACGGCGGGTACGACGTCGCCGACTACACGGCGATCGCCCCGCAGTTCGGGTCGACGTCGGACTTCGCCGAGCTCGTGAGCGAGGCGCACGCGCGCGGCATCCGCGTCGTCATCGACCTCGTGATGAACCACACGAGCGACCAGCACCCGTGGTTCCAGGCGTCGCGCGCCGACCCGGAGGGCCCGTACGGCGACTTCTACGTGTGGAGCGACGACGACTCGCGCTACCCCGACGCGCGCATCATCTTCGTCGACACGGAGACGTCGAACTGGACGTTCGACCCCGTGCGGCGCCAGTTCTTCTGGCACCGGTTCTTCTCCCACCAGCCGGACCTCAACTTCGAGAACCCGCGGGTCGCTGACGCCATGCTCGACGTCGCGCGGTTCTGGCTGCAGATGGGCGTGGACGGGTTCCGGCTCGACGCGGTGCCCTACCTGTACGAGGAGGAGGGCACGAACTGCGAGAACCTCCCGCGCACGCACGAGTTCCTGCGCCGCGTCCGCAAGATGGTCGACACGGAGTTCCCCGGCCGCATCCTGCTGGCCGAGGCGAACCAGTGGCCGCGCGAGGTCGTGGACTACTTCGGCACCGAGGAGGAGCCGGAGTGCCACATGTGCTTCCACTTCCCCGTCATGCCGCGCATCTTCTACGCGATCCGGGACCAGCGGGCGAACCAGCTCCTCGAGATCCTCGCGGACACCCCGGAGATCCCGCGCGGCGGGCAGTGGAGCACGTTCCTGCGCAACCACGACGAGCTGACGCTCGAGATGGTCTCCACCGAGGAGCGCGCGTCCATGTACGGGTGGTACGCGCAGGACCCGCGCATGCGCGCGAACGTCGGCATCCGGCGCCGGCTCGCGACGCTGCTCGACAACTCGCGCAAGGAGGTCGAGCTCGCGCACGCCCTCCTGCTGTCGCTGCCGGGCAGCCCGTGCCTGTACTACGGCGACGAGATCGGCATGGGCGACAACATCTGGCTGCCCGACCGCGACGCCGTGCGCACCCCCATGCAGTGGACGCCGGACCGCAACGCGGGCTTCTCCACCGCGGACCCGGGCAAGCTCTACCTGCCGCTCGTCCAGTCCCTCGTGCACCACTACGGGTACGTCAACGTCGAGGCGCAGCTCGAGCAGTCGACGTCGCTCCTGCACTGGGTGCACGGCATGCTCAAGGTGCGCCGTCGCCACCCCGGCTTCGGCACGGGCGACTTCGTGGCCCTCGAGTGCGACAACGAGTCGATCATCGCGTTCCTGCGCCGCACGCCCACCGAGACGCTGCTGTGCGCGGCGAACCTGTCGGCGACGGCGCGGTCCGCGACGATCCGGCTCCCCGACCACGCGGGGTCGGCGCTGCTCGACGTGTTCGGCGGTGCGCAGTTCCCGCGCGTGGGCGAGGACGGCGAGGTCGTGATGACATGGGGCTCGCGCGACTTCTACTGGCTGGTGGTCGCGCCACCGTCCGAGGACGACTGACGCACCGGGGCGGACGGCCGGACGAGACGGGAGCGACCAGGTGACGGCACGGCGCACGAGCACTCCCACCCCCGACCTGCTCGCGCTCCTCGACGCCTGGTTGCCCGCGCGGCGCTGGTACCCCGTCAAGGGCGTCGCGGTGCGCCACGAGCCGTGGCTGTCGTTCGCGCTCGACGTCCCGTCGCCGCTGCCGCCCGGCACCGGCGACGTCCCGGCGGGCGCGCGCGTCGACCTGCACCTCGTGCGCCTCGTCGGCGAGGGCGTGGACCTCGTCGTCCAGGTCCCCCTCGTGCTGGTCCCCGTCGACAGGCCCGAGGGGGGTGCCGCGTCCGCTCCCGCGCCCGACGACGCCCCCGGCCCCGGTCCCTCGCGGATCGGCGAGGTCGTGCAGGACGGCGCCCCGTGGGTCGTGCACGACGGCGCGGCGCACCCGCTGTGCTGGGCCGCGCTCCTCGCGGCGTCCGCGTGGGACTCCCCCGGTGCCGACGCGCGCGTGGACCTCACCGACGGGCGCGCGCTGTCCGTCGAGCAGTCGAACAGCTCGGTCCTGCTGCCCGCGACGGCGGGCGGGACGATGCTCAAGGTGCTGCGCGCCATCGCGATCGGCCCGAACCCGGACGTCACGATCCCGCGCGCGCTCGCGCACCAGGGCTGGACCGGCGTCCCGCGCCCGCTCGCGTGGCTCGAGGTCACGTGGGACGCGGCGGACGACCCGGGCCCCGCCCCGTCCGACCGGTCCGCGCACCTCGCGATCCTCGGCGAGTTCGTCGAGGGCGCGCGCGACGGGTTCGACCTCGCGTGCTCCTACGCGGGCCAGGACGCCTCCTTCGCTGAGCTCGCGGCCGACCTCGGGCGCGTCCTCGCCGACCTGCACGCCGCGCTGCGCGACGCGTTCGGCGTCTGGCGCCCCGTCGACGCGCAGTGGCTCGTCGACGACCTGCGCCGCCGGTCCGACGAGGCCGTCGCGTCCTCGCGCGCGCTCGCCCGGCGGGCCGGCTGCATCGCGGCGTTCTGGGACCGGACGGCCGAGCGCCTGGCCGCCGTCGCGCACGTCCCCGACGCGCTGCCGCGCCTGCAGACCGTGCACGGCGACCTCCACCTCGGGCAGGTGCTGCACGCGCGCCGGTTCGGGTGGAAGGTGCTCGACTTCGAGGGCGAGCCGCTGCGCCCCGTCGCCGAGCGCACCCGGCCCGACCTCGCCCTGCGCGACGTCGCGGGCGTCGTCCGGTCGTTCGACTACGCCGCCGCCGTCGGGAACGCCCCGAGCGCCGGCTGGGCCGTCCAGGCGCGCACCGCGTTCCTCGACGCCTACGAGCGCGCCGACACCGCCGGCGTCGACCGCGCGACGTCGGAGACGCTCGTGCGCGCCCTCACGCTCGACAAGGCGCTCTACGAGGTCGTGTACGAGTCGCGCAACCGGCCCGACTGGGAGCCCATCCCGCTCGCGGCCGTCGACCGGCTGCTCGCCGGCGCCGGCTGACCGGCTGACCGGCTGACCGGCTGACGGCGACTCCGCACGGGCCGACGCCCCGGCGTCCACGGGCTCGTCATGTGGGCGGCGCGCAGTCGTGGAATGGTTGCCCCATGACCGGGCCGGACACCTCCCCCACCCCCCTCCCCGTCGCCGTGCAGGCCGAGGCGCTGGCCGCGGCCGCCGCCGGACGCACCTTCGACCCGCACGCCGTCCTCGGCCCGCACCTGGCCCCCGACCCCGACGACGCGCGCGCCGTCGTGCGGGTCCTGCGGCCCCTCGCGGACGAGGTCGTCGTCGTCACCACCGACGGCGAGCACCCCGCGACCCACGAGCAGGACGGCGTGTGGGCGGCCGTCGTGCCCGTGCCCGTGGACGACGACGGCGCGCGCCACGCGCCCGACTACCGCGTGCGCGCCCGCTACGGCGAGAACGTCGCCACGACCGACGACCCGTACCGCTTCCTGCCCACGCTCGGCGAGGTCGACCAGCACCTCCTCCGCGAAGGACGTCACGAGGAGCTGTGGCGCGTCCTCGGCGCCAACGTGCGCACGTACCCGAGCGTGCTCGGCGACACCACCGGCACCGCGTTCGCCGTGTGGGCGCCGAACGCGCGCGCCGTGCGCGTCATCGGCGACTTCAACGGCTGGGGCGGCACCCACCCCATGCGCTCCCTCGGGTCCAGCGGCGTGTGGGAGCTGTTCGTCCCCGGCGTGCGCGGCGGCGAGCGGTACAAGTACGAGATCCTCGGCCCCGACGGGTCGTGGCGGCAGAAGGCCGACCCGCTCGCCAAGAGCGCCGAGGTGCCGCCCGCGACGGCCAGCGTCGTCGTCGAGTCCACGTACGCGTGGGAGGACGACGCGTGGCTCGCCGAGCGCGCGGCGAGCGACCCGCACGGCGGCCCGGTGAGCATCTACGAGGTGCACCTCGGCTCGTGGCGGCAGGGCCTGTCGTACCGTGACCTCGCCGAGCAGCTCACGGAGTACGTCGTCGAACAGGGCTTCACGCACGTCGAGCTCCTGCCCGTCGCCGAGCACCCGTTCGGCGGTTCGTGGGGCTACCAGGTCACCGGCTACTACGCGCCCACCTCACGGTTCGGCCACCCCGACGAGCTGCGCCACCTCGTCGACGCCCTCCACGCCGCCGGGGTCGGCGTCATCGTCGACTGGGTGCCCGCCCACTTCCCCCGCGACGAGTGGGCGCTCGCCCGCTTCGACGGCACCCCGCTCTACGAGCACGCGGACCCGCTGCGCGGCGAGCAGCCCGACTGGGGCACCTACGTCTTCGACTTCGGCCGCAACGAGGTCCGCAACTTCCTCGTCGCCAACGCCACCTACTGGTTCGAGGAGTTCCACGTCGACGCGCTGCGCGTCGACGCCGTCGCCTCGATGCTCTACCTCGACTACTCCCGCGGGCCCGGCCAGTGGCACCCCAACGTGCACGGCGGGCGCGAGAACCTCGAGGCCATCTCGTTCCTCCAGGAGGCCAACGCCACCGCCTACCGGCGCACCCCCGGCGTCATGATGATCGCCGAGGAGTCCACCGCCTGGCCCGGCGTCACGCGCCCCACGTCCTCGGGCGGGCTCGGGTTCGGGCTCAAGTGGAACATGGGCTGGATGAACGACTCCCTGCGCTACGTCGCCGAGGAGCCCATCAACCGGCGCTACCACCACCACGAGATTACCTTCTCCATGGTGTACGCCTACTCCGAGCAGTTCGTCCTGCCCATCAGCCACGACGAGGTCGTGCACGGCAAGGGCTCGCTCTACGGCAAGATGCCCGGCGACGACTGGCAGAAGCGCGCCGGCGTGCGCTCCTTCCTCGCCTACCAGTGGGCCCACCCCGGCAAGCAGCTGCTCTTCATGGGCAGCGAGATCGGGCAGCACACCGAGTGGAACGAGGGCCGCTCGCTCGACTGGGACGGTCTCGCGACCGACCCCGGCCGCGCCGGCGTCCAGCGCACCGTCCGCGACCTCAACGCCCTCTACCGCGCGACCCCCGCCCTCTGGGAGCTCGACCACGACCCCGCCGGGTTCGAGTGGCTCGACGCCGACGACGCCGACCACAACGTCCTCGCCTTCCTGCGGCGCGGCCGCGACGGCAGCCAGGTCGCCGTCGTCGTGAACTTCGCCGGGACGCCGCACGAGGGCTACCGGCTCGCCCTGCCGTCGGACGGCGCGTGGCGCGAGGTGCTCAACACCGACGCCGAGACCTACGGCGGGTCCGGCGTCGGGAACCTCGGCGAGGTGCAGGCGGAGGCGGTGCCGTGGAAGGGACGCGCGCACTCCGTCGAGCTGCGCGTGCCGCCGCTCGGGGCGCTGTACCTCGTGCCGGCGTAGTCCGCCTTTCTTGCTCGCCCTGGGTGGTGGGTCGGCTGCTCGCTCACCCTGGGTGGTGGGTGGGGTGGGGGCGCCGGGTCTACCATCCGCCGCTCGTGCCTCGCGGCTCCCGCCAGGCCCGCCACGACCCGGCGCCCCCACCCCTCCCACCGGTGTCACGTCGCCTTCCGCTCCGCCTCCCAGGACGACGGCGTCCGGCTTCTGCGGTTCCAGCGGTCTCGTGGGACGACGGCGGCCCGGTCACCTCGGGAGGTGACCGGGCCGCCGTCGTGCTGTGCCGCGCGGGGTGCGGGGGTCAGTACAGGCTGATCGCGAGGCGCTGGCGGGCCTTGCCGACGCGGGGGTCGGTCGGGCCGACGACCTCGAAGTAGTCGAGGAGGCGCACGCGCAGCTTCTCCTTGCCGTCCGCGTCCGCGCCCGGCAGGAGGTCGAGCAGGCGCCCGAGGGCGTCGTCGACCTTGCCGCCGAGAAGGTCGAGGTCGGCCACCGCGAGCTGGGCGTCGACGTCGGTCGGGGCGTCCGCGGCCGCGGCACGGACCGTCGCGAGGTCCGCGCCGCGCGTGCGCTGCAGGAGCCGGACCTGCGCGAGCCCCGCGACGGCGAGCGCGTCCTTCGGGTCCTGCTTGATCGCCGTCGTGTACGCCGCGACCGCGGCGTCGAGGTCGTCGCGCTCGATCGCGTCGTACGCCTCCTGGTGCAGCGGCGGGAGCTCGGGCTCGGGCTCCGCAGCCGGTGCCGCGGCGTCCGGGGACGTGCCGTCGGCGCCCTGGGCCGGGGCGCGCCCGGTGACGCCGTTCGCCTCGGCCGCCTGCAGCACCTGGTCGAGGACCGCGCGCACCTGCTCCGCCGGGGCGGCGCCCTGGAACAGCGGCACCGGCTGGCCCTGCAGCACGGCGACGACCGTGGGGACGCCCTGCACCTGGAACGCCGCGGCGATCTGGGGGTACGTCTGCGCGTCGACGCGCGCGAGGAGGAACCGGCCCGCGTACTCGTCGGCGAGGGCCCCGAGCTCCGTGCCGAGCTGGGCGTTCGCCTGGTCGGTCGGGATCCAGAGCAGCACCACGATCGGGTACTGCGTCGAGTCCTGGACCAGCTGCGGGAACGTCTCGTCGGTGACGTCGACGACGTACCCGCCGGCCGCGGGAGCGCCGCCCTCCTGCCCCGGCGGGGGCGCCTGCGGACGGGTCAGCGCGGAGAGGTCGACCGCTCCGCGCACGTCGAACGTCGGCTGGGTGGGTTCGCTCATGGGTGCATCCTACGGAGCGTCAGGAGTTCGCGATCGACGTCGCGACGTGCTCCGTCCCGAGCACCCGGACCTGCTCCTCCGACCCCGCCGGCGGCACGTACATCGCGACGACGTCGACGTAGCCGACCTTGAGCACGTTCGACGCCTGGGTCGAGCCGAACAGCGCCTTCTCGGTCTCGGTCGAC
Organism: Cellulosimicrobium cellulans; assembly: GCF_001722485.1. Classification (GTDB taxonomy): domain Bacteria; phylum Actinomycetota; class Actinomycetes; order Actinomycetales; family Cellulomonadaceae; genus Cellulosimicrobium; species Cellulosimicrobium cellulans_A. Next base: position 21,021 of record NZ_LWGL01000012.1, read on the forward strand.
GGCGGGACGACCGCGCCCTCCTCCGCCGACATGGTCTCGGCCGACGTCATCGCGCCGACGACGAGCGCGCCGCCGTCGGCGGTCCGCACCGCCCGGACGGGCTCGTCCGGGTTCGGCGTGAAGGTCAGGGAGTAGGAGCCCGCCGCGGGCGCGAGGGCGTCGTTCCACAGCTTCGCCCGCTCCGCGAGCAGCGAGCGGAACGAGTCGTCCGGGAACGTGCCGGCGAAGCTCGACGACGCGCCCACGTTGAGGACATCCGCGTACTGCGCGATCGCGTCCGCCGGCGAGACGATGAGCGAGTCGTCGTCCGGGGCGACGGCCTCGCTGCCGAGGGTGGGCGCCGCGAAGCTGGGCAGGGTCGTGCTCGGGAACAACCGCACCCAGCCCCACAGCTCGTACTGCTCGCGGGGCCCGGCCTGCTCGTACACCGTCAGCCGCGGGGACTGCAGGCTCTCCGGCTGGACGCTCACGGCGTACGACGTGCGCGGCCAGTCCTGCGTCGTCGGGATGACGACCTGCTGCACGTCGGTCGGCAGCTCGGTCACGAGGTCGGCGTTGCCCCGCGTCTTGGCGACGGACAGCTGGCTCGTGCGGATCGCGAGCGCCGGGCCCGTGAGCCGCCCCTCGAGCAGCGCGGGGTCGTTGGCGGCCCCGGCCTCCTCGAGCGCGCCACCGACGGCGGCGAGCACCTCGGCCTCCTGGCTCTCGTCCAGCACGGGCGGCGGGGTCGCGGGGCTCTCGTCGGGCTCGGGCGTGGGCAGGGGCGCCGCGCACCCCGCGAGGAGGACGACGCCCGCGGCGGCTGCGACCGCGCCGAGGCGAGCCCGGCGCGGGCGGAGGGCGGAGCGGTGGGTCGGGCTCATCGGGTGCTGTCCTTCGTCTCGTCCGTCTCGTCGCGCGGCGTCCCGGACTCCGACGTCCCGGCGCTGAAGCCCCAGGCGCGTCGCCAGGCGTCCGCGCGAGTCGTGGCGCTGTCCTGCTCGGTCGGGTGCGCGGTCGTCGGGTCCACGACCGGCTGCGCGGCCGTCTTCGGCCGCTTGTCTCGCGGCACGACGGGGATCTGGCCCGTCAGCCACGCACGGCGGGGCTTCTGCGGACGCCCCGGCTGGGCCGCCAGGCGCTCCGCCTCCTCGCGCTCGCGCAGCTGGCGGCGCGTGAGCGTGCGCACCTCGGCGGTGTCCGCCGGCGGCTCCTCGGCCCGGTCCGGGGTGCCGGACGCCGTACGGGCCCGCTCGGCGTCGCCGCCCCCGGCCGGAGCCACGACGGGCGTCGCGCCGGTCTCCCCGCGCCGCCCGGACGTCTTGCGCCGCCCCGGCCGCAGGCTCGCGGCGCCGATGCCCAGCCCGAGCAGGATCAGCACGATCCCGCCGATCACGCCGGGCCACAGGTACGGCGTCTCGACCTCGCGCGGCCACGACAGCTCGAGCGTCGGCGCGGCCGCGCCCTCCCCCACGCCGGCGGCGAGGAGCTGCCAGCGGCCGGGCTGGTCGGACCAGCGCAGCGACACGGAGCCCGCGCCGGACGCCTCGGCGACCCACATGTCGGAGCCCGCGGGGTCGATCCCGACGGCCGCGGTCTCCTCGGTGTCCGCCGGCGCCTCGGTCTCCTCGGCGGGCGTCTCGGTGCCCTCGGCGGGTGCCTCGTCCTCGGCGGCCTCCTCGGGCGTCACCTGGGTCGTGGCGAGCCGGTCCCAGTCGGCGAGGCCGGTCACGGCGCCGTGCGGGTCCTGCCCGACCCAGCCGGTGACGTCGACCTCCCGGCCGATCGCCAGGGTCACCTCCTGCTCGCCGGGCGCGGTCGCGCGGATCGTGACGTCCGCGTCCACGAGGTCGAGCACGCCCGGCTCGGTGACGAGCATCGTCCCGTCGCCCGTGAACGCGGTGGTCGCCGTGACCGTGTCGCTGTCCCGCCACACCGTGGCTGACGCGACGCCGAGGCCGACGGCCACGAGCCCCGCCACGAGCAGGACCGCGGCGATGATTCGTTGCAGCACCGAGCTTCCCTTCGTCGATCGACGTTCCAGGATAGGTGCCAAAGCGCCGACGGATCGAGTGCGGGGCCGCGTGCGCAGATCCTCACCAAGTGTTCACGCCACGGCCTCGCACCCGTCCCACCGCGACGCGCCGGGTGATCCAATCCGGGTATTCAGGGCACCCGACGGCACGTATCCTGGGTGGATCGAACAGGGCCGCGGCGCGACCGTCGCCCTCCGACCAACGCTGGGGGCGCGAGGTCGCCCGGCGGTGGTTGCTCAGGACGAACCACACCGGAGGTCATCGACGTGTCCGACGAGCGCACGCTCTTCCCCATCACCATGCGCGGCTACGACCGTGTCCAGGTCGAGGCTCAGCTCGCGAAGCTGGAGAAGGCGCTCGAGGACGCGCGCACCCGCCTCGAGGCGTCGGACTCGCGCGTCATGCAGCTCACCACCGAGCTGGGGGACGCCCAGCGGCAGCTGCGCGAGGCGGACCGCCCCTCGTACGCGGGCCTCGGCTCCCGGATCGAGCAGCTCATGCGCTCGGCCGAGGAGCAGTCGGCCGACATCCTGTCGCAGGCGAACAGCCAGGCCGCGGACATCATGGCCCGCGCGAAGCTCTCCGCGGGGCAGGTGCGCTCGCGCGCCGAGAACGAGGTGGCCGAGCTGCTCAACAGCGCGCGCCTCGAGGCGGAGGAGATCCGCACCACGAGCGCCTCGGAGGCCGAGAGCACCCTGGTGAGCGCGCAGCGTCGCGCCGAGGAGCTCGTGGGCTCCGCGGAGCGCGAGGCCGCCCGCATCCAGAGCGCCATCGCCACGGAGGAGAGCGAGCGCCGGGCGTCGCTCGAGCGCGAGCTCGGCACGCTGCGCGCCTCGGTCGAGCGCGAGACCACGGAGCTGCGCGTCACGACCGAGCGCGAGGCCGCCGAGCTGCGCGCCCGCGTCGCCGCCGAGACCGCGGCCCAGCGCGAGACGGCGGAGCGCGAGGCGGCGGAGCTCCTGGAGAACGCGCGCCGCGAGGCGCAGCGCCAGGTCGACGAGGCCCAGCGCAAGGCGTCCGAGGCGGCGAACGCCGTCACGTCGGAGATGGAGCAGCTGCGCGACCAGGCGCGCACCGCGCTCGCCGACGCCGAGCTCGACATCGTCCGCCGTCGCGAGGAGGCCGAGCGCGAGAACGCCGAGCGCCACGCGACCGCGAAGGCCGAGACGGAGAAGCTCGTCGCGACCGCCGAGGAGCACGCGGCGGAGGCCGAGAAGCGCGTCGCGCTCGCGCTCGAGCAGGCGGAGAAGGTCCGCGCGGAGTCCGACGCCTACGTCAAGGACCTCATGTCGACCGCGCGCCGCAACGCCGACCGCATCGTCGCCGAGGCGCGCGAGTTCGCGGAGCAGACCGTGGGCGACGCCAAGGCGGAGGCGGAGCAGCAGCGCGCCGTGGCCCAGCGCCAGCTCGAGGACCTCACGCGTCAGCACGACTCGATCAACACCTACCTCGACGAGCTCCGCGGCCTCCTCGGCGACCAGGAGGGCACCAAGGCGCCCGCACGCCCGGCCCCCGTGCCGATGCCGGCGTCCACGCCCGCACAGCAGGCGCGCGCGGCGCAGCTCCTCACGGCGGAGTTCCCCGTCGTCCCGGAGGACGCGGTGACGAAGGTCGCGACCGTGAAGGCGCCGGAGCAGCCGGAGCAGGACGCCGACCCGGCGGCGAAGAAGCCCGCCCGTCGCGACGGCGACGCGCAGGCGTCGGCCTGACATGACCGGCACGCCGCCCCGTCCGGCTGCCGACGCCGACGCCTGGCGCCGGCAGCGGACGGAGGCGGCCGAGCACCAGCAGCGCGAGCTGGACCGCCGGCGCGCGCAGGAGAGCGCCGCGGCGCGTGCGCTCCTCGCCGACTTCGTCGTCGCCGCGCGCGAGCGCGGCGTCCCTCCCGAGCCGTTGCGCGCCCGCGCGTTCACGGGCGGCGCGACGTACCGCACGGGCGTGGAGGGCTGGTACCTGCGCCGCAACCGCAGCGTCGCGGTCGGGACGGACGGCGCCTTCTACGTGCTGGGCGTGCCCGCCAGCCTCGCAGCCCGCGTCCGGGGCGCGACGCTCGAGCCGTCCGACCCGCCGCTCGTGCTCGGCAAGGGCGGGCGCGACGGCGAGTCCGTGGACCTCGCCGACGCGCTCGCCCGCCTGCTCGACGGGTCCTGACGACCGGCCCGGTTCACCGGCTCCGACCGGGGCGGACCTGCCGCCGCGTGATCACGCCGCGGTCGCTGCTCAGGAGGCGCGCGCGACGAGGTCGGCGAGCGCGTCGGCCACCGCGGCCGCGTCCTCGACCGCGCTGAGGTGCCCCGCGGCCTGCACCCGCACGAGCCGGGACCGCGACGCGGCCTGCGCCATGTGCTCGGCCTCCGCGGCGGGCGTGACGCCGTCCTCCTCGCCGACGACCACGGTCACCGGCCCGGCGAAGGACTCCAGGACGTGCGTGCGGTCGGGGCGTGCCGCCATCGCCCGCTGCGACCACGCGATCCCCGCGGGCCGCTGCTCGCGGATCCACTGCTCGAGGCGGTCCGTGAGCTCCGGTCGCACCGCGCGGCTCGTCTCCCCCAGGACGACCGCCGGCATCCCGAGCACCGGGTCCACCGTCTGCGAGGACTCCGCGGCGTCCGCGACGCGGAGGCGGTTCGCCCGCGCCTCCTCGGAGTCGGCGGTCGACTTCGTGTCGACGAGGCCGAGGGCGGAGACGAGGCCCGGCTCGCGCTCGGCCAGGGCGAGCGCGACGTACCCGCCCATCGACAGCCCGGCCACGACGGCGCGCGTGATCCCCGCCCGGGCCAGGGCGGCGGCGGTCGCGTCCGCGGCGGCCTCGATCGTCGGCGGCTGCGGCCCGTCGGGGCTCTGCCCCATCCCGGGGAGGTCGACGGCCACCACGGTCTGGTCCTCGGGCAGCGCCTCGACGAGGTCCGTCCACATGCGGTGGTCGACCGGGAAGGCGTGCAGCAGGACGAGCGGGGTGCCGGACCCCTCGCGCAGCGTGTACGTCTCGAGCTCGGGCGTCGTCACGTCGTCTCCTCCGGGGGTGTGCTCGGGTCGGTCAGTCCGCGACGCCGTCGGTGCGGCTCGCGTCGTAGCTCGCCTGGTCGCTCGCCTCGGTGTCCTGGTCGGCGTCGCGCGCCGGCTCCCCGTCCCCGACCCATGTCGTGGGCAGCGGCAGCGGGTGCCCGGGGCGCACGTGCCCCACGATCTCGTCGAGCACGCGGCGCACCGACGCCTCCCCCACCCACAGGTGCTTGGCACCGTCGACGCCGATGACCTCCGCCTGGCGCACGCGCGCGAACCGGCGGCGCGCCTCGTCGGGGCGCAGGTAGTCGTCGAGCTCGGGGACGAGCACGACGAGCGGCTTGCCGAACTCGTCCCAGCGGTCGAGGTCGGCGTCGGTGGCCCGGTGCAGCGGCGGCGAGAGCAGGATCGCGCCCTCCACGGCGGGGTCCGTGCCGTGCTTGAGCGCGAGCTCCGTGCCGAACGACCAGCCGACGAGCCACGGGCGCGGCAGGTCGTGGAACTCCGCGAACTCGATCGCGGCCGCGACGTCGAAGCGCTCGGCCTCGCCGCCGTCGAACGCGCCCTCGCTCGTGCCACGCGGCGACGAGGTGCCGCGCGTGTTGAAGCGCAGCACCGCGAGGTCCGCGAGCGCCGGCAGCCGCCACGCCGCCTTGCGGTACACGTGCGAGTCCATGTAGCCGCCGTGCGTCGGCAGCGGGTGGAGCGTGAGGAGCGTCGCCACGGGGTCGCGGTCCTCGGGGAGCGCGAGCTCCCCGACGAGCGTGAGACCGTCGGCCGTGTGCAGCTCGACGTCCTCACGGCGCGCCGGCAGGACGGTCAGGGACCGGATCGGGGTGCTGCCCTCGGCCGGGGCGGGCACGGGCTCGGACGAGGCGGTGTCGGACGGCGCGGCGTCGGGTGCGGTGCTCATCGTCGTCGAGCCTAGTTGCTTCGGCGCCGCCCGCTCCTCCGGTGCCGCCGCTCAGCGGGGACGACGGCGCTCGCGCGCCTGCCAGCACGACGTGTGCCAGTGCCGGCGGTTCTCGAGCGCGGTCTCGGTGCCGAAGAACGAGTCCTCCTGCCACGCGACGACGTGCCCGGTCCCCGGCGGGATCTCCTGACGGCAGCCCGGGCACAGGTACGTCTTGGAGCTGCCGCGCACCGTGCGCACGGTCCACTCGCCGTCGGACCCGGACTCGCGGCGCGCACCCCCGAGGGCGCGGTCGAGGTCGAGCGGGGCGTGCTCGGCGCCCCAGGGTCGCTTGCGGGAGGGTCTGCGGGACGGCACCCCTCCATCATGACCCGACGACCGGCGGTCACCCGAACCCCGGCCGCTCCCAGCGGGCGTCCAGACCGTGCGGCTAGAGTGACCCGGCCGGTGCCGCACCGTGGCCGAGGACGTCGACGCGACGGGCTCGGCCGGCGCGACACAGACCCCGACGGCGCGCGCGTCGTCCCCTCGACCGAAGGACCCCTCGTGAAGCACCGCACCCTGCGCGGCGTCGCCGCGCTCACCCTCGGCGCCTCCCTCCTGCTCGCCGGCTGCGCGTCGGGCGATGGCGGGTCGGACGGCGAGACGTCGTCGCCCAGCCCGTCCGCGAGCGACGCGGCGACCTCGTCCCCCGAGGACGTCGCCGCCCTGGAGGCGGTCACGGTCTCGGGAGACGCAGGCTCGGAGCCGACGCTCGAGTTCGAGACGCCGTTCGAGGTCTCCGCGGTCACGGCGCTCTCCGTCGCGGACGGCGACGGCGCGCCGCTCGAGGACGGTCAGCAGCTCACGATGCACTCGGCCACCTACTCGGGGGCCGACGCGACGAAGGGCAACTCGACGTGGGAGGCCGGCACCCCCGACACCCTCACGATGGGCGACGAGAGCCTCATCCCCCAGCTCGCCGAGGCGCTCGAGGGCAAGAACGTCGGCACGCGCTTCCTCTTCGCCAACCCGGGCGCCGACCAGGCGACCGGTGAACCGGTCACCTACCTGACGGTCGCGGAGATCACGGACGCGAAGACGATCCCGTCGCGCGCCGAGGGCGAGCCGGTCACGCCGGCCGAGGGCCTGCCCACCGTGACGCTCGACGACACGGGCAAGCCGACGATCGAGGTTCCCGAGGGCTACGAGGCTCCCGCCGAGCTCGTGGCCCAGACCCTCATCAAGGGTGACGGCCCGGTCGTGACCGAGGACCAGACGGTCACCGCGCACTACACGGGCATGCTCTTCGACGGCACCGTCTTCGACTCGTCGTGGGACCGCGGCGCACCCACGAGCTTCTCGCTCCAGCAGGTCATCCCCGGCTGGACCCAGGGTCTCGCGGGCCAGACGGTCGGCAGCCAGGTGCTGCTCGTCATCCCGTCCGAGCTCGGGTACGGCGCGCAGGGCACGCCCGACGGCTCCATCCCGCCGGACTCGCCGCTCGTCTTCGTCGTGGACATCCTCGACGCGCAGTGACGACCCGCTGACCGCCGGCGTTGCCGCGCCGCGTCGCCCACGAGGGCCGCTCCCGTCCCGGGAGCGGCCCTCGTCGCGTGGAGCCGTCCGTGGCCACGCCCCGGTGCCCTGGGCACATCGAGCGCCACGTAGTCTCGGGGGATGACGGACCCCACGACCACGCCCGCTCCGACCGCGCCCACCGCACGCGAGGACACGCCGCCGTCGGCGGTCCCGCCGGAGCGCGAGGTGCTCACGTGGGAGACGTTCGGGGTGGCGGCGCGCGAGCTCGCCGAGCAGGTCGTGGCGAGCGGGTTCCGGCCCGACGTCGTCGTCGCGGTCGCGCGCGGCGGCCTGCTGCCGGGCGGCGCGGTCGCCTACGCGCTCGGCACGAAGGGCGTGGGCACGCTCAACGTCGAGTTCTACACCGACATCGGCCAGACGCTCGCCGACCCGCGCGTCCTCCCGCCGCTCATGGACACGTCCGACCTGCCGGGCGCGCACGTCCTCGTGGTCGACGACGTCGCCGACTCCGGCCGCACGCTCGCGCTCGTCATGGAGATGCTGGGCGAGCACGGCGCCGAGGCGCGCTCCGCCGTGCTGTACACGAAGCCGCGCACGATCATCCAGCCGGACTACTCGTGGAAGGACACCGACCTCTGGATCACGTTCCCATGGTCGGCCGACCCGCCGATCGAGGGCGCGACGGCGCGACCGAACGACTGACCCTGGTCGCGCGACGACGACGGCCGCCGTCCCTCGCGGGGCGGCGGCCGTCGTCGTGCGGGTGAGGGTGGCTCAGAAGTCCCAGTCCTCGTCCTCGGTGTTCACGGCCTTGCCGATGACGTACGAGGAGCCGGAGCCGGAGAAGAAGTCGTGGTTCTCGTCGGCGTTCGGGGACAGCGCGGACAGGATCGCCGGGTTGACGTCGGTCTCGTCCTTGGGGAACAGCGCCTCGTACCCGAGGTTCATGAGCGCCTTGTTGGCGTTGTACCGCAGGAACTTCTTGACGTCCTCGGTGAGCCCGACGCCGTCGTAGAGGTCCTCCGTGTACTGCACCTCGTTGTCGTACAGCTCGAAGAGCAGCTCGAACGTGTACGCCTTGAGCTCGTCGCGCTGCGCGGGCGCGAGCTTCTCGAGGCCCTTCTGGAACTTGTAGCCGATGTAGTACCCGTGCACGGCCTCGTCGCGGATGATGAGGCGGATGAGGTCGGCCGTGTTCGTCAGCTTGGCGCGCGACGACCAGTACATCGGCAGGTAGAAGCCGGAGTAGAACAGGAACGACTCGAGGAGCGTGCTCGCGACCTTGCGCTTGAGCGGCTCGTCGCCCTTGTAGTAGTCCATCACGATCTCGGCCTTGCGCTGCAGGTTCGGGTTCTCCTCCGACCAGCGGAACGCGTCGTCGATCTCGCGCGTGGAGCACAGCGTCGAGAAGATCGACGAGTAGCTCTTGGCGTGCACCGACTCCATGAACGCGATGTTGGTGTACACCGCCTCCTCGTGCGGCGTCAGCGCGTCCGGGATGAGCGAGACGGCGCCCACCGTGCCCTGGATGGTGTCGAGCAGCGTGAGGCCCGTGAACACGCGCATCGTGAGCTGCTGCTCGGACTCGGTGAGCGTGTGCCACGACTGGATGTCGTTCGACACCGGCACCTTCTCGGGCAGCCAGAAGTTGCCGACGAGCCGGTCCCAGACCTCGAGGTCCTTGTCGTCCTCGAGACGGTTCCAGTTGATCGCGCTCACGCGATCGATGAGCTTGAGCTTCCCGGTGGGCGACATCTGCCTTCTTCTCTCCTGCTGACCCCGGACCGACCGGGACGATGACATGGGACGGACCCTACGCCGTCGGGCACTGCTGCACGACGGCCGGGGCGAGCCGACGACGAGCGGCCGGCGGGGAGGCGCGCGCGGGTCGTGGCGGGCCTGGCGGGAGCACCGCGAGGAACGAGCGGTGCGGATGGTAGACCCGCGCGCGCCTCCCCAGAGGCCGCGACGGCAACCGAAACGGTTGCCTCAGGCGACTACAGCATGCAGCTGACGCAACCCTCCACCTCCGTCCCCTCCAGCGCGAGCTGGCGGAGGCGGATGTAGTACAGCGTCTTGATGCCCTTGCGCCACGCGTAGATCTGCGCGCGGTTGACGTCGCGCGTCGTGACCGTGTCCTTGAAGAACAGCGTGAGGCTCAGGCCCTGGTCGACGTGCTGCGTCGCGGCGGCGTACGTGTCGATGATCTTCTCGTACCCGATCTCGTACGCGTCCTCGTAGTACTCGAGGTTGTCGTTCGTCAGGTACGGCGCCGGGTAGTAGACGCGGCCGATCTTGCCTTCCTTGCGGATCTCGATCTTCGACGGCACCGGGTGGATGGACGACGTCGAGTTGTTGATGTACGAGATCGACCCCGTCGGCGGGACGGCCTGGAGGTTCTGGTTGTAGATCCCGTGCTCCATGACGGAGGCCTTGAGGGCCTTCCAGTCGTCCTGCGTCGGGATGTGCACGCCGGCGTCGGCGAACAGCTGACGGACGCGGTCGGTCTCCGGCTCCCACACCTGGTCGGTGTACTTGTCGAAGTACTCCCCCGTCGCGTACTTCGAGTCCTCGAAGCCGCCGAACGCGCGCCCGCGCTCGATCGCCAGCCGGTTGGAGGCCGCGATCGCGTGGTAGGCGACCGTGTAGAAGTAGATGTTGGTGAAGTCGACGCCCTCGGTGGAGCCGTAGTGGATCCGCTCGCGCGCGAGGTAGCCGTGGAGGTTCATCTGGCCGAGGCCGATCGCGTGGCCCATCTCGTTGGCGCGCTTGATCGACGGGACCGACTCGATGCTCGTCTGGTCGGAGACGGCGGTGAGCGCGCGGATCGCGGTGTCGATGGTCTTCGCGAAGTCGGGCGAGTCCATCGTCTTGGCGATGTTGAGCGAGCCGAGGTTGCAGGAGATGTCGCGGCCGACGTGGTCGTACGAGAGGTCCTCGTTGAACGTCGACGGCGTCGAGACCTGGAGGATCTCCGAGCAGAGGTTCGAGTGGGTGATGCGGCCCTTGATCGGGTTCGCCTTGTTCACCGTGTCCTCGAACATGATGTACGGGTAGCCGGACTCGAACTGCAGCTCGGCGATCGTCTGGAAGAAGTCGCGCGCCTTGATCTTCGTCTTGCGGATGCGCGAGTCGTCGACCATCTCGTCGTACTTCTCCGTGACGGAGATGTCCGCGAAGGGCTTGCCGTAGACGCGCTCGACGTCGTACGGCGAGAACAGGTACATGTCCTCGTTCTTCTTGGCGAGCTCGAACGTGATGTCCGGGATGACGACGCCGAGCGAGAGGGTCTTGATGCGGATCTTCTCGTCCGCGTTCTCGCGCTTGGTGTCGAGGAACCGCAGGATGTCCGGGTGGTGCGCGTGCAGGTACACGGCGCCGGCGCCCTGGCGCGCGCCGAGCTGGTTCGCGTAGGAGAACGAGTCCTCGAGCAGCTTCATCACGGGGATGACGCCGGACGACTGGTTCTCGATGTGCTTGATCGGCGCGCCGTGCTCGCGGATGTTGCTGAGCAGCAGGGCGACGCCCCCGCCGCGCTTCGACAGCTGCAGGGCGGAGTTGATGCCGCGCGCGATGGACTCCATGTTGTCCTCGATGCGCAGCAGGAAGCAGGACACGGGCTCGCCGCGCTGCGCCTTGCCGACGTTGAGGAACGTGGGCGTCGCGGGCTGGAAGCGGCCGCTGATGATCTCCTCGACGATGTCGAGGGCCTGCTGCTCGTTCCCGTCCGCGAGGCCGAGAGCGACCATGCACACGCGGTCCTCGAAGCGCTCGAGGTAGCGCTTGCCGTCGAACGTCTTGAGCGTGTACGAGGTGTAGTACTTGAACGCGCCGAGGAACGTCTCGAAGCGGAACTTCTTCGAGTACGCGAACTCGAACAGCGACTTCACGAACGCGCGGTCGTACTTCGCGAGCACGGCCGGGTCGTAGTACTTGTTCTCGACGAGGTAGTCGAGCTTCTCGGCGAGGTCGTGGAAGAAGACCGTGTTCTGGTTGACGTGCTGCAGGAAGTACTGCCGCGCGGCCTCACGGTCCTTGTCGAACTGGATCTCGCCGTTCGGCCCGTAGAGGTTGAGCATCGCGTTGAGCGCGTGGAAGTCGAGCTGCGTGCTCGACAGCGACACCTCCTGCGCCGAGGGCTCGGAGCCGGCGGCGAGCGCGCCGTCCGCGGTCACGCCGGAATCTGTGACTGTCGTTGCCAAAATCGTCCCAATCCGTCGCGGACGCGCACGGCGTCCTCGGCTGTTCCCAGGAGTTCGAAGGCGTACAGGTAGGGCACCTGGCACTTCGCGGAGATGATGTCGCCGGCGATGCAGTAGGCCTCGCCGAAGTTGGTGTTGCCCGCGGCGATGACACCGCGGATCAGCGACCGGTTGTGCACGTCGTTGAGGAACTTCACGACCTGGCGCGGGACGGCTCCGCCCTCGTTGCCGCCCCCGTAGGTCGGGACCATGAGCACGTAGGGCTCGTCCACCCGCAGGAACCCGTCGGTGGGTCGCAACGGGATGCGCCGTACGTCGATGCCCAGGGCGGGCAGGCCGAGCCGCTGGACGAAGCGGTGCGTGTTCTCGCTGACGCTGGAGAAGTAGACGAGCGACCCCACGGGGACGCACCTCCGTCCTGCTCTGCGTACCGCCTGCTGTGCGCTGCTGCCGGGACGTCGCACGCCCCGGTGTGGGCCGGCCGTCACCGGCCGGCCCGTCGGGTCAGGCGACGACCGGGGCGACCTTCTGCGCGAGGGCGTTGATCTGGTCGGGGCGGAAGCCCGACCAGTGCTCCTCGCCGGCCACCACGACGGGGGCCTGCAGGTAGCCGAGCCCGCGCACCAGCTCGAGCGCCTCGGCGTCCTGGCTGATGTCGACGACCGTGTACTCGATGCCCTTCTTGTCGAGAGCGCGGTACGTCGCGTCGCACTGAACGCAAGCCGGCTTGCTGTAGACCGTGACGCTCATGGTGGGGGACTCCTCGTCTCTCGCTCAGGACCCGGTGCTCGGGGAGGGAGATGCGTCTCTGACCTCGAAGTACACCGGTGGAACTACGTATGTGTAAGCCTGTCGAGGCGCTACGCCCCCCAGGTGTGCAACCACTATACCTAGGGGTCGAACTCGCGCGAGCCCACTAGATGTCGTGTCGGGGTCGTGTCGCAACTTCACCCTCCGGCGTGTGGTAGCCACCGGCTCCTATGCTCCCAGGCACCCCTGACAGCCTGCTCCGCACCCCGTCGTCCACCGCTCCGACGACCCCGGATCGGCCTGCTCCCGCGGCTTCCGCAGGATGGTCCACAGCATGGGGACGACGACGATCCACACCCTGTGCAGACCGGTGGACCGCCCGCGGAGCCGCTCACCACGGCCGACAAATTGTGGTCGAACCGGACACGCCATCGCCTGGAAGTCGTCATCGGGTCGTGACCTGTCGGCGTGTCGCGCCATCACAAGAACGGTGCGAGAAAGGTCACGCTCACGGCGGCCTCACCTTGACCGACAGTGCAGGACCGCGCAGAGCGGGCGGGCCGGGGCGGGCGGGGTCGCGGGTCGTGGCGGGTCTGGCGGGAGGCCGCGAGGCACGAGCGGCCGGATGGTAGACCCGCGACCCCGCCCGCGGAGGGCCGCCCGCGGACGCACGCCCAGGACGCACGAAGGCCCGCCCGCGGGAAACACGGGCGGGCCTCGTCGAGGACGCGTCAGGCCGTCTCGTCAACCCCCGGCAGCACGCCCGACGTCGCGAGCCGGCGGTACCAGTGCGCGGAGTCCTTCCACGTGCGCTCGAGCGTCTCGTAGTCGACGCGGATGATGCCGAACCGCCGGTCGTAGCCGTATCCCCACTCGAAGTTGTCGAGCAGCGACCACGCGAAGTACCCGCGCACGTCCGCGCCGGCGTCGATCGCGGCGCCGACGGCGTCGACGTGGTCGTGCAGGTAGGCGACGCGGCGGTCGTCGTGCACGCGCGGCGTGCCGTCGGCGTCGACCGTGACCTCGTCGTGGAACGCGGCCCCGTTCTCGGTGACCATGAGCGGCTGGTCGGGGTAGGTCCGCGCGAGGGACACGAGGAGCTCGGTCATGCCGGCGGGCTCGATGTTCCAGCCCATCGCGGTGTACGGGCCGGGCTGCTGGACGAACTCGACGTCGGTCACGCCGATCCACGGGCTGTGGGTGGAGGCGCCGTGCCCGTCGTTCTCGGCCCGCTCCCCCTCGCCGGAGAAGTGGCGCACGCGCACGGTCGAGTAGTAGTTCACGCCGAGCACGGACAGCGGCTGGCGGACGAGCTCGAGGTCGCCGTCGCGCACGAACGACCAGTCGCTGACGTGCGCGGTGTCGTCGAGGAGGTCCTGCGGGTACGCACCGTCGAGGACCGGGCCGAGGAAGGCGCGGTTGGCGAGGGCGTCGATCTTGCGGACCGCGTCGAGGTCGGCGTCCGAAGCCGGGTCGTCGGGGCGGATGACGTGGAGGTTGAGCGTGATGGACGTCTTCACGTCCTCCCCCAGCTCGTCGCGGATCGCGGCGACCGCGAGCCCGTGGGCGAGGTTGAGGTGGTGCACGGCCGCGAGCGCCGCGGCCGGCTCGGTGCGGCCGGGCGCGTGCACGCCGGAGCCGTAGCCGAGGTAGGCGGAGCACCAGGGCTCGTTGAGGGTGGTCCACGTGTCGACGCGGTCGCCGAGCTCGCGCGCCATGTGCCGGGCGTACTCGGCGAACGCGAAGGCGGTCCGGCGGTCGGCCCAGCCGCCGGCGTCCTCGAGCTCCTGGGGCAGGTCCCAGTGGTAGAGCGTGACGACGGGCTTGACGCCCTTCTCGAGCAGCGCGTCGACGAGGCGGGAGTAGAACGCGACGCCCTCGGCGTTGAACGGTCCCGAGCCGCCGGGCTGCACGCGTGACCAGGAGACGGAGAAGCGGTAGGCGCCGAGGCCGAGGTCGGCGATGTGCTGCACGTCCTCGGCCCACCGGTGGTAGTGGTCGTCGGCGACGTCGCCCGTGTCGCCGTTGAGGGTCCGGCCGGGGGTGTGCGAGTAGGTGTCCCAGATGGACGGCGTGCGGCCGCCCTCGGCGGCGGCGCCCTCGATCTGGTAGGCCGCGGTCGCGGAGCCCCACACGAAGTCGGCGGGGAACGTGCGTTTGCTCGAGGGCGCGGTCGCGGTCTCGGTGGGCGGGGTGGCTGCGGCGGTGGTGTCGGTGGTCACGGGATCCTCGCTGATCGGTCGCGGCGGGGCGACGGTCGGTCTCGGCAGGCGGTGGACGACGGCGTGGGAGCGCTTCCACACCGCCGTCCACCAGGATACGGGGTCAGGCGGCGTGGTCCGGGACGTCGACCGACACGCTGCCCGCACCGTCCGCCTCGGCCGACGCCGCGCCGCAGCGCAGCGCCCAACGGCCAGGGGCGTCGTCCGACGTCGCGGTGACGACCGCGCCCGACCGCACGACGCGGAACGTCGCGCCGGGGCCGCCGTCGTGGCCGGGCACCTCGACGGTGCCGTCGTAGCCGTCCGGGAGCTCGAACGCGTGGAGGGTCACGCCGTCCGCCCAGTCGTAGTCGGGGCGGTCGGTGCGCGCACCGACGGGCAGCACCGTGCCGGGCCGCACGAGGACCGGCAGCGAGTCGAACCCGTGCGTCTCCGTGACCCAGCGCGGCCCCGTCACCGTGGTCGGGAGCGAGCCCGCCGGGCCGTCCGCGGCGCCGTCGACGAGCCGGGTCCACGTGCCCTCCGGCACGTAGTACTCGACCCGGCCGTCGGCGCGGAAGACTGGCGCGACGAGGAGCGCGTCGCCGAGCAGGTACTGCGTGTCGGCGGTGTGCGCGCTCCGGTCCTCCGGGAACTCGAGCACCATCGGGCGCATCATCGGGTGGCCCAGCGCGTGCGCGTCCTCCGCCACCCGCGCCAGGTAGGGCATGAGGGAGAGCTTGAGGTGCGTGAAGCGCCGGGTGACGTCGACCGCCTCCTCGTCGAACGCCCACGGCACGCGGTACGAGCCGGACCCGTGCAGGCGCGAGTGCGACGACAGGAGGCCGAACGCGAGCCACCGCTTGAACACGCCCGCGTCCGGCGTGCCCTCGAAGCCGCCGATGTCGTGGCTCCAGTACCCGAAGCCCGACATCGCGAGCGACAGCCCGCCGCGCAGCGACTCGGCCATCGACGCGTACGTCGAGTCGCAGTCGCCGCCCCAGTGCACGGGCAGCTGCTGCCCGCCGGCCGTCGCGGAACGGGCGAAGAGCACCGCCTCGCCCTCGCCGCGCCGCCGCTCGAGGAGCCGGAAGACGGCCTCGTTGTACAGCTGGGCGTAGTAGTTGTGCATCCGGCGCGGGTCGGAGCCGTCGTGCCACACGACGTCGTCGACGGGGATGCGCTCGCCGAAGTCGGTCTTGAAGCAGTCCACGCCCTGGTCGAGCAGGGCCTCGAGCTTGCCGACGTACCACGCGGTCGCGTCGGGGTTCGTGAAGTCGACGAGGCCCATGCCCGCCTGCCACATGTCCCACTGCCACACGCTGCCGTCGGTGCGGCGCACGAGGTAGCCGCGCTCGGCGGCCTCCGCGAAGAGCGGCGAGCGCTGCCCCACGTAGGGGTTGATCCACACGCACACCTTGAGGCCGCGGTCGTGCAGGCGGCGGAGCATCCCTTCGGGGTCCGGGAACGTGCGCGGGTCCCACTCGAAGTCGACCCACTGGTACTCGCGCATCCAGAAGCAGTCGAAGTGGAACACCGACAACGGCAGGTCGCGCTCGGCCATGCCCTCGATGAAGCCGGTGACGGTCTCCTCGTCGTAGCTCGTCGTGAACGACGTCGACAGCCACAGCCCGAACGACCACGCCGGCACGCGCGCGGGCCGGCCCGTCAGCGCGGTGTAGCGCGTGAGGACGTCCTTGGGCGTCGGGCCCTGGATGACGAGGTACTCGAGCGACTGGCCCTCGACCGACATCTGGACCCGCGTGTTGACCTCGGACGCGACCTCGAACGACACCCGCTCCGGGTGGTCGACGAACACGCCGTAGCCCTTGGTCGTCACGTAGAGCGGGACGTTCTTGTACGCCTGCTCGCTCGACGTGCCGCCGTCCTCGTTCCAGATGTCGACGGACTGGCCGTTCTTGACGAGCGGCCCGAACCGCTCCCCCAGCCCGTAGACGAGCTCGCCCGGGTCGAGGCTGAGCTGCTCGTGGACCCAGGCGCCGCCGTCGTCGGACGTCACGGCCGCGACCGACTTCGGCAGCGACGACGTCAGCACCTCGCCGCCGGACTCGAAGTCGACGCGCCAGGTCCCGCCCCGGTGCACGCGCACGGCGAGGTCCTTCGAGCGCAGGACCGCGACGTCGTCGTCCATCTCGATCTCCGGGCGGAAGCCCTCCTCGCCCGTCACGGCGAACGACGGCCCGCGGCGCACCGCACCGGCGTGGTGCTCGATCCGCACCCGGATCACACCCGGGGCAGGCGAGGAGTACGTCGCCGTGAGCATCGGGCGGTTGAGCGTGTCGCCGCGGCCGCGGATCCTCGACGTCGGCGCGTAGACCGTGAGCGTGCCGGCCGCCTCGTCGGCGCGCACGTCGTCGACCTCGACCGCGTAGAGCGGGTGCATGCCGGGCCGGACCTGCCAGTACCCGTCGGTGAACTTCATGGGTGGTGCTTCCTTCGTGTGGTGCGGGTCAGGGGGCGCGTCAGGGGTGCGCCGAGCGGGCGCGCAGGGGGCGGGCGGTCACTT
The DNA here is from genome assembly GCF_001722485.1 of Cellulosimicrobium cellulans. Classification (GTDB taxonomy): domain Bacteria; phylum Actinomycetota; class Actinomycetes; order Actinomycetales; family Cellulomonadaceae; genus Cellulosimicrobium; species Cellulosimicrobium cellulans_A. The sequence continues at coordinate 38,153 of NZ_LWGL01000012.1, forward strand.
GACCGCGCCCGCCGTGACGCCGCGCGTGAGCGTGCGCTGGAAGACGAGGAAGAAGATCACCGCGGGGACGAGCGAGACGAGGGCGCCCGCGTTCGTCGTCGGGGCGTCCATCATCCGGTCGCCCTGGAGCGACGCGAGCGCGATGGGGATCGTCTGGGTGTCGTTGGTCGTCAGCATGACCAGCGGGATGAAGAACTCGTTCCACGTCCAGATGAAGAAGAAGATCATGAGGACGCCGAGCGTGGGCTTCACGATCGGGTAGACGATCTGCCAGAGGATGCGCCAGCGGCCCGCACCGTCCAGGGCCGCCGCCTCGAGCAGCGCCGGCGGGAACGTCCCGAGCACGGACGACAGCAGGTACGTGCCGAACGCCGACTGGATGACGGTGAAGATGATGATCACGGACCACTGCGAGTTCGACAGGCCCACCTGCTGCGCCATGTCGAACAGCGGGTAGATCAGGGCCTCCTGCGGCAGCATGTTCGCGACGAGGAACAGCGTGACGATCCACATCCGCCCCTTGATCCGCCCGACGCCGATCGCGTACGCGTTGAGGAGCGACAGCAGCGTCCCGAAGACCGCGACGAGCGCCGAGATGAAGACGGAGTTCCACAGCTTCTGCGGGAAGTTCGTCCGGGTCCAGAAGTTCTGCACGCCGTCGAGGTAGAGCTCGGTCGGGATGCTCAGCGGGCCGTCCTGCGAGTACTGCGCGGGCGACTTGAAGGCGTTGAGCACCATGATGACGAACGGCGCGAGCATGAGCAGCGCCACGACGGCGGCGAGCGCCAGCACGACCCAACGGCCGGCGCCGCGCTTGTGGCGGGCGTCCTGCTTGCGCTCCCGGACGGGCGGGGTCGGCGCCCCGGCGGTCGGGGCGGGGACGACGGTGGTGGCGGTCATCAGCGACCCTCCAGCTCTCGGCGCTCGGCCCGGTTCTGCAGAGCCAGGATCACGACCGCGACGACGATGATGACGACGGTGAGGACGGTGGCGACCGCGGCGCCGTAGCCGACCTTCGACTTGTCGAAGAAGTTGAGGTACGAGTAGTAGCTCGGCACGAGCGTCGAGCTCTCCGGGCCGCCGCGCGTGAGCACGTAGATGGGTCCGAACACCTTGAGCGCGGCGACGGTGCACGTGAGCGTCACGACGAACGTCTCGGGGCGGATCTGCGGGATGGTGATGGCGCGGAACCGCCGCCACCACCCGGCGCCGTCGAGCTCGGCCGCCTCGTAGAGCTCGGGGTCGACGCGCTGGAGCGCCGACATGAAGATCACGACGGGGTAGCCGATCTGCACCCAGATGAGCACGAGCATGACGCTCGGCAGGGCCGTGGACGTGTCGCCCAGCCAGTTCGGCGGGTCGTCGACCCCCACGCCGCGCAGGATCACGTTCAGCGCGCCGGTCTGGGCGTTGAGGATCCAGTTCCACAGCACGCCGGCGACGGCGACCGGCAGGATCTGCGGCAGGTAGTACGTCGCGCGCAGGAACGCCGCGACGCGCGGGCCGAAGCGGCGCCCGAGGTAGTCGAACAGCACGGCCGCGAGCACGAGCCCGACGAGCGTCGGGACCACGACCATCGCGACGATCATCGCGATCGAGTTCTGGAACGACGTCCAGAACGCCGCGTCGCCCATGAGGTCGGCGTAGTTGCCGAACCCGTTCCAGCGCAGCGGCGCCATGCCGCCGCGCCACTTGAAGAAGCTGTAGTACACGTTCATCGCGAACGGGTAGCCGATCACGACGACGAAGGCCACCGCGCCGGGGATCAGGTAGGGCAGGTACGGCACCCAGGCGGGGCGGCGCCGACGGCGCGGGCTCGCCGTCGCGCGGCCGGTCGTGCCGGGGGCCGCGTCGGTTCGGGTGGGCATGACGGTCTCCTTCGCCGGTGGCGTCAGGGTGTCGGGAGGGGGCGCGCGGGAACGGCGCGCGGGGGGTGCGGGGTCCGCGGAGCGACGGGGCCGGCCGCCGCCGTGGCGGCGGCCGGCCGGTCCGTCAGCTGTCGAGCAGGTCCGCCTTGCCCTCCTCGTACGGCGCCTGGAGGCCGTCGAGGACCTCGGACGGCGTCTTCGACTGGTTGATGAGCGACTGGAGCTGGCTCACGACGACGTCGTAGTAGCCGGGCACGGGCCAGTCGGGGTAGAACGCGAGGCCGTCCTCGTCGAGGATCGCCTGGAAGTTCTCCGTGAGCTCCTTCGTGCGCTCGTCGCTGATGACGGACGCGTCACCGGCGACGGGCAGGCCGCCCGTCTCCGCGAGGATGTTCTGCACGTCGGGACGCAGCGTGATGTCGATGAACTCCTCGGCGAGGTCCGGGGAGTCCGCGTTGGACGGCACCACCCAGAGGTTGCCGGACGAGCCGACCTGCAGCGTGTTCCCGGGGAAGTTGAACTGGCCCCAGTCGGCGTCCATCTCCTCGACGACGCGGCCGAACCACCACGAGCCGGAGACCATCATCGGGTAGGTGCCGTTGATGAACGAGACGCCCATGTCCTCGGCCGTGAGCGCCGCGGAGTCGTCGGCGACGTAGCCCGCCTTGATCCACTGGTCGAGCTTCTCCGTGGCGGCCGTCATCTCGGGCCCGTGGAAGTCGACCTCGCCGTCGAACAGCTGGTACTGGTCGACGAACTCGCGGTCGGCGTTCGCGAGGACGAGCTCGTACCACAGCTGGCCCATCGGGTACTCCGCGCCGGCCTCCGCGAGCGGCGTGATGCCCGCGTCGACGAAGGTCTGCATGACCGCCTCGAACTCCTCGAGCGTCGTCGGGACCTCGAGCCCGTGCTCGGCGAACATCTCCTTGTTGTAGTAGACGCCCACGAACTCGCCGTAGTTCGGCACCCCGTACCAGTCGCCCGAGCCCATGAGGCCCTGCTCGTCGTACGTGGCCGTCGTCTGCAGCGACCCGCTGAGGAGGTCGGTCCAGCCGCGCTCCTCGGCCGCGTCCGTGAGCGGCGCGATGAGGCCCTGCGCCGCGAGCTGGCCCGCGGTCGCGTTGCCCTTGTTGTACTCCATGACGTCGGGGACGTCGTCGCCGGTCAGGACGATCTTGGCGTTCTTCTGGATCTGCTCGAAGGTCTGCTTCTCGACGACGACCTCGACGTCGGGGTTCTCCTCCTCGAAGATCTCGATCGCCCTCGCCCAGGCCTGACCCATGGCGGAGTCGTCGTTCTCGTAGTGCCAGATGGTCAGGGTCTGGTCGTCGGACCCGCCCCCTCCGCCGGCGCTGCCGCACGCCCCCAGGGCGAGCGGGAGCGCTACCACCGCGGCGAGGAACGGGGTCTTGCGGGATCGCAGCATGTGCGTGTCCTCCTCATCGAGTCTCCGGCGCACGCGGCCGGACGAGCGACCGGGCCTCACCCGGTCTGTCGTGGGTCAGCGAGCCGGAGGCCCGCCGTCGGAGCGCTCCCCGGGCCGCGGCGCCGTGGCGACGCTGCTGCCGGGCTCGAGGGCGCACGGGATGAGCACGTTCGGCGTGCTCGGACGGGAGCCGTCCACGAGGGACAGCAGCTTCTGCACGCCCAGGCGGCCGAGCTCGGCCCCCGGCGCGTGCATCGTGGTCAGCGGCGGGTTGCTCATCGCCCCGACGCCGGGCGACGTGACGATCGACAGGATCGACACGTCGGCGGGGATCGCGATGCCGCGCTGCTGGAGCTCGGCGACGACGCCGAAGGTCGCGATCTCGTTCATGGTCACCAGCGCCGTGAGGCGCGGCTCGGTGTCGAGCAGCCGGCCGACGGCGGTACGGCCCGCCTCCGGCGACTCGTCGACGCGCAGGCTGATGGGCTCCAGGCCGCGCGAGCGCATCGCCGCCTCGAAGCCCTCCTCGGCGCGGAACGTCGGGGCGTACCCGTCCTCGACCGTCGCCTGCGAGTGGTTGACGAACGCGATGTGCCGGTGCCCGAGGTCGGCGAGGTGCTGCACGGCCTCCTCGGTGGTCCGGTCGAAGTCGATGTCGACCGACGGCCGGTCCGTGACGTCACGGGTGCGGCCGATCATCGTGTACGGCACGCCGGCCTCGTGCAGGACGTCGACGCGGTCGTCGTCGAGCGCCACCTCCATGAGCAGGACACCGTCCGCCATGCCCTGGCGCACGAGGTCGCGGACCTCCTGGGCCTGGGTCGTGCGGAAGGGCCACAGGACGAGGTGGTACCCGTTCTCGCGCGCCGTGTCCGCCGCGCTGGCGACGAACTCGGCGACCGTGCCGCCGAGCCCCTTCTCCATCGCCGGGTAGATCAGCGCGAGGACGTTGCTGCGTCGCGACGCGAGCCCCCGGGCCATGGCGTTGGGCTGGTAGCCGAGCTCAGCCATCGCGTCCTCGATGCGGCGGCGCGTGGCGTCGGAGACGGGGCGCGTCCCCGAGAGGGCGTACGAGACGGTGCTCAGCGAGACCTGGGCGCGCCGCGCCACGTCCTGCATCGTCGCCATCTCGCCACTCCCCTGTGGTCGAAGCCCCGCTCCGACGGGATGTCGAAGCGCTTCGTCGAAACGCATCGTCGAAGCGCTTCGCTGAATGGAGTATTCATTGAACAAATGGAGTTCGTCAAGACCCTCGCGGCATGGGGATCGCGCCGGCGCGACCCGGCCGGCGGGTCAGTTGGGGACGTCGTCGGCGACGGCTCGCCCGCCGCGCCACACGGTGCGCACGCGCAGGGCGTCGTCGGTCACGACGACGTCCGCCCGCCGCCCCGCGACGAGGCCGCCGACGTCGGCGAGCCCGAGCACCTCGGCCGGCGTCCACGACGCCGCCCGCACGGCGTCGACGAGGGCGACGCCGGAGGCGACGGTCTCGCGCACGACGTCGAGCAGGTGCGCCGTGCCCCCGGCGATGGCCCCGCCCTCCGCCAGGCGCGCCACGCCGTCCGCGACGGTGACGCGCACCGGCCCGAGCTCGTACGCGCCGTCGAGCATCCCGGCCGCCGCCATGGCGTCCGTGACGAGCGC
>NZ_LWGL01000120.1 GCF_001722485.1 Cellulosimicrobium cellulans
CCGACCCGCAGACGGCGTTCGCGGCCACCGAGGAGAGCGCAGGGGAGACCGCCGAGGAGCAGCCGCAGGGGGACGCGAGCGCGAGCCCGGACGCCTCCGCGACCGCCGACGAGCCCGCCGACGAGGACCAGCCTGGAGGGGGCACCGTGACCACGGAGGAGATGCAGCGGGCACCGCTCGCCGCGGAACGGCGTGCGCACCTGCTCGCGACGCTCGAGCGCGACGGGGTCGTGCGCGTGGCGGACCTGACCGACGAGCTCGGCGTGACCGCGGTGACGGTGCGCCGCGACATCGCGCAGCTCGAGCGCGAGGGCCTGCTCGCGCGCGTGCACGGCGGCGCCGTCGCGGTGGGCGCCAAGGACGCGACTGCCGAACGCACGCCGACCGCGGCGATCGGCGTGCTCGTGCCGTCGCTCGACTACTACTGGCCCGGCGTCGTGCGCGGCATGGAGATCGAGGCGCGCAAGCACGGCCTGCGCGTCGTGCTGCGCGGGTCGTCCTACGAGGCGTCGGACGAGCGTCCCGCGCTCGAGCGGCTCGTCGAGGCCGAGGACCTGCGCGGGCTCGTGCTCGCGCCGCGCACGGACAGCCCGCACGCGCAGGAGCTCGTGCAGTGGCTCGCGCGCACCGAGGTGCCGCACGTGCTCGTCGAGCGCGAGGCCGCGCTGTCGCCGCACCGCGAGGCGCTCGAGTCCGTGGTGTCCGACCACGCGCTCGGCGCGCTCATGGCGGTGCACCACCTCGCGGACCTCGGGCACCGCCGGGTCGGCCTCGTCATCTCGCGGCAGTCGCCGACGTCGCGCAAAATCGCGGCCGGGTGGCGTGCGGCGTGCTCCGACCTCGGGCTGTCGTCCGAGGAGCACTTCGAGCGCCTCGCGCCCGACCGCCACCGGCCCGAGTTCGCCAAGGCGATCAGCGAGGTCGTCGACACGGCGCTCGCCTCGGGCACGACGGCGCTGCTCGCCCACTCCGACCCGGAGGCGTTCGCGATCGTGCAGAACGCGCAGGACCGCGGACTCTCTGTCCCGGGGGACCTGTCCGTCGTCGCGTACGACGACGAGGTGGCCGGCCTGTTCAGCCCGGCCCTCACGGCCGTGCGCCCGCCGCGCTCCGCCGTCGGGCACGCCGCCGTCGACCTGCTCGCGAAGCGGATCGAGGACCCGTCCCGGCCCGTGCACCGCATCGCGATCAGCCCGCGCCTCGTCGTGCGCGAGTCGACCGGCAGCCCGCGCAGCTAGGTCGCCGTCACCCGGAGCTAGGGTGACTCGCGTGGACCCGAGGAAGACCGCCTGCCTCGTCGGAGGCCTGCTGGTCGTCCTCGTGCTCACGGCGTGCGGCGGCACGTCCTCGCGCAATGGGGAGTGGGCGGTGTCGGGCGATATCGACCGGTCACGGTCCACCGTGCCGATCCGGATCGAGTACGGCCCGGCCTGCGAAGACCTCGAGGGGATCGACGTCGAGGAGGACTCGGAGCGGGTGAAGATCACCGTGCGGCTGTCGGCCCGGGAACCGGAGGAGAGCGCTGCCTGCTCCGACGTCGGCGTGTCGGAGGAGGTCCACGTGGCGCTGGACCAGCCGCTCGGCGATCGCGTGCTGACCGGTCCGGAACTCCTCGATTCCAGCAGTCTTCCTTAGCCCGACGGAGAAGGTGGGCGCACGAGGCGCGACTCCTTCTCCGCGAACGGCTCAGCCCCCGCACCGGACGGTACGGGGGCTGAGCCGCATCGGACTGGGGTCGTGCGGGGCCGGGCGGCTGCCCGGCCCCGCACGGATCAGCAGGTGGGCGCCGGGAAGGCGACCTCCTCGACGCTCTCGCGGTCGTCGCCGTCCGTCGTCCGGGCGGTGACGGTCACGGCGCCGTCGGCCGGGGCCGTGCGGACCGCGAACGCGTGGTACGCGGCCTTGCCGGGCGCGACCGCCGTGACGGTCTTCGACCCGTACGGCGTGGCGAGATCGACGTCGAGGGCGACGTCGTCGTCGTTCGTGACGCGCACCGCGAGGTACGGCTTGCCGGCGAGGCAGCGCGTCTGCACGACGGCGTCCGTCGCGACGCCCTGCTGCGCCTCCTCGCCCGCGACCGCGACCCAGCTGATCACGGGTGCCTCGGTGCCGCCGTCGTTGGCCACGGAGTACGTGACGACGGTCTCCTCGGTGAGCGTGAACTCGCCGGAGAGCACCTGCGAGCGCCCCGAGCTGCCGTTCGGGAACGCGACCTTGCCGACGGGCACGGTGACGGCCTGGCCGTCGGACCCGGTCCACGAGACCGAGGTCTGCAGGTTGCGGGCCTTGCCGCTGCCGACGTTCCACCACTCGGTGTGGCCGGAGCTGACGGTGTACGTGCCGGCGGGCAGCGTGAACCGGTACTGCAGCGGCGTGCTCGCGCCGGAGGTGTACCAGCCGGTCTCGCGCATCTTGTCGTACGGGGTCTGGTTCAGCGGCGCCTTGGCGGAGTAGCTCGCGACGCGGCCCCACCCGCGATCGGCCGACCACGCGGCGTCGGCCTCGGCGTTGCGCAGCGCACCGCCCTCGGCCTCGACGAACGCCCGCACGGCGGGGTACGCCGACGCCGAGGTGATCGCGGGCGCGTTGGCGTCGACGAAGTACTGCACGCCGTCCGGCACGACCTCGACCTGCGCCGTGACGGCGAGGGCCTCGTTGTCCGTGAACGTGCCGGTGAGGGTGACCATCGCGTACGGCGTGTCGAACGCGCCCGCGGGCACGAACCACTCGACCGGCGCGTCGATCGTCGTACCGGCCTGCGACGTCGCGCGGACGGTCGCCGGCAGCTCCGGGGTCTCGCCCACGGAGGTGGCGAGGCGCGCGACGGGCTCGGCCACGGTGACCGGGGTGGTCTCCGGGTCGGTGACGACGGGCGGCGCGCCGCCGACGAGCACGTCGACGCCGTCGAGCGTGAACGTCCCGCTGCGCACCGTCACGGTGACGGTGTGCGGGGTCGAGCCGTCGAGACCGCGCTGCCAGTACGACGTCTGCCGGTCGCCGGTCGAGCCGACGTTCACCGTGCGCACCGGCTGGTCGTCGACCGCGACGTCGATCGTCGCGGCGCCGGTCGCGCCGAACAGGTTGAACCCGGTGCCGTCCACCTCGAACGTGGCCGACCGGCCCGCGGACAGCGCGTGCTGGGTGCGGTTGAGGTGCGCGTAGCCGGACTGCTGGAACGCGAAGCCGCCGGGGTAGGAGATGCGCGCGTCGGCGTCGTCGATCTTCACCGACTCCCACGCCTGGCCCTCGATCGGGGTGATCGCGAGGTCGTCGTACTGGGTGTTGTAGTAGCCGCTGACGATGGAGATGCGGCCCGTGAGCATCGGGTTGGGACTCGCGTCGACGTAGCGGGCGAGCGGGGCGTCGTCGAGCGTGACGGTGATGACGTTGTCGCGCGCCTCGACGGACAGCGAGTGCCACGCCTGCGCGTCGAACCCGGCGACCGTCCCGGACGCCACGACGGCGTTGAGCTTGCGCAGCTGCCACGAGCCGTCGGCGTGCACGCGTGCGGTGTACGTCGCGAGGTCCTCGCCGGCGGGCACGTGCTGGCGCACGCCGAGCCCGGCGAAGTTCGGCAGGTTCGCGTCGCGCACCTGCGTGTCCAGCTGGAAGTCGACCGACGCGGTGTAGTTCGCCCACGAGTGGTCGCCGAGCACGGTGGCCGGGGGAGCGGTGGCGACCCGGTCCTGCTCGTGGCTGCCCCACACGTCCCACGTGTAGCCGCGGTTGTCGGCGTGGATCTTCTGGACCATGACGTTGCCGCGCTCGCCGTCGCCCTCGACGACCTCGAACGCGCCGTTCTGGTCGGCGGTGTACCGCGGCGAGCCGCCGCGGCGCTCGACGTAGCCCATCTCGACGCCGTTGACGTCGGCGGTCGGGTAGCCCTCGTACTCGAAGTCGTCGGTGTAGGGCAGCTCGAGCACCGTGTCCTGCGCGGGCGAGGCGTAGTCGGCGCGGTCGTACGCCTGCGTCGTCCCGTCCACGCCGAGCGGCAGGGTCGACAGCGTCTGGATCGAGTACGGCGCGATCTCGACCTGGTAGACGGCGTACTCCGTGCCGTCGACGGTCTCCGTGCGCACGGGCTCGACGTAGCCGGTCGGCCGCAGCCAGTTGGCGTCGTACTCCTCGCCGGCGTCCGGGCCGCGCGTCTCCCAGACCGTGAGCGGGCGCGGCTCGCCGAGGTTCGCGACCTTCACCTCGAAGTGGCGGGCGGTGCGCGTGTTGTTCGCGTGCACCTGCGTGAACTCGGGCTCGCCCTCGTCCGCGGCCGGGGTGCGCAGCGTCATGTACGTGCGGGTCGACGTGTCGACGTTCGTGCCGCCGTCGCCCTTCGTGCCGTCGCCGTAGGTCGCGCCCTCGACGTACTCCCAGCCCGACTCGGCGAACTGGTGGAAGTGGCGCACGAGCGCGACGCCGACGCCGCCCTCGTAGTAGCCCGACCACGGGTCCGAGGCACGGATGAGGTGCTTGGGCGAGTACTGCGTGCCCTCGTACATCGCGCTCACGGCGGGCTGGAACAGGAACGACGTCATGTGCGCCGGGTGCTCGCCCGCGCCGCTCCAGCGGTAGGCGTTGATGAAGCGGTCGGCGATGTCGACGGCGCCCACGGTGCCGCCGATGCCGCCGCGCGCCGGCTCGGCGTTGACGCGGTACTGCGGGTCGATCATCGGGGCGACGCCCTCGGAGTACAGCACCTCCTTGCCGAACTCCTCGTTGAGGCGCGTGAGGTTCGGCCCGCCCGCGATGTCGTAGTGGTAGCCGATCGCGTCGACCTGCTCGAGCGCCGCCGGGCTCGCGAGGATCGCCGCGGCGACCGGCTCGACGTTGCGGTACGTGTCGAGGGCGACGATCTTGATGTCGCCGTAGTCGTAGCGGGCGTCCTCGGCCTCGGCGTCCTCCTCGAGGCGCTCGGCGAAGTCGACCACCCACGCCAGCTCGGGCGCGATCGACGGCTGGTGGAAGCTGCCGCCGACCTCGTTCTGCGACGGCGACATGTAGTCGAACTCGACCCCGTACGTGTCGTACGCGGCGTCGATCGTCTCCTTGTACCACTGGTAGCGCAGGTCGGGGTCGGTCTTCGTCCAGGACGGCTCGCCCCAGCGCAGCGCCTCGGTCTCGATGCCCGGGTTGATCGACAGCGCGTCCGCGATGAAGTGGAAGCCGGCGCCGCGCAGCACGTTCGCGGGCTCGTCGGCGCTGCGCTTCGTCGCGGGCTCGGTGCCGGACGACGTGTTCGTGTCCGAGCCGAGCTCGACCTTGATGTGCTTGAGGCCCGCACCCGTCTCCGGGTCGAAGATCAGGCGCATGATGCGCCAGTACGCCTCGGGGTTCTCCTCCTTGTAGTCGAGCAGGAGGTTGCCCGTGTTGTTGCACGACACGGAGCCGAACCCGCCGAACACGTTGTACGGCGTGCCGTCCGCGCGCCGCTCGACGTCCTCGCCGTCGACGAGGATCTCCTTCCAGTCGATGGAGGGGTCGTCGAAGCGCAGCTCGGGCAGGTCGGCCGGGATCTCGGCGGTCGCGCTCGGCGCCGCCGGAACAGGGGCCGACGCCGCGGGCGTGGCCGCGACGAGCCCGGTGACGGTCAGCGCGAGCGCCGTCGTCACCGCCGTCGCGGCCCGCGCGGGCGCGCGCCCGGCGGGTCCGTCGGCAGATGGTCGGTGCAGTCTCATCGTCTGCCTTCCTGTCGCCGCCGTCGGCGACATGGTGCGGGATGGTGCGGGATGGGTCGGAACGGCTCAGCCGCAGGTGGCGGCGGAGGTCGTGAGGTCGTGGTGCGCCGTGACCGTGCGGCCGTCGACGACGGCGCTCGCCGTCACCGTGACGGCCGCCTCGGCGACGTCCGTGGCCCGGGTCGCGAACGCCCGGTACGCGTTCTTCCCCGGCGCGACGGCGGCCACGGTGCGCTCGCCGAACGGCGTCGTCAGGGTCACGTCGAGCGGGACGTCGTCCTCGTTCGTCGCGCGGACCGCGACGTACGCACGACCGGCGAGACAGCGCACCTCAGCCTGGGCGGCGACCGCGAGCTCGGGCTCGGCCACGGGCACCGTGCCCGCGACCGTGAGCTCGCTGATCTTCAGGTACGAGCCCGGCGTGTCGAACGTCAGGCGCAGCGCGTCGGACGTCACCGCGTCGAAGCGCACCGTCGTCAGCGACCCGTTCGGCGCGGGCGCGACGGCGCTCGCGGTCGTCGGCTGCCACGCGCCGTCGGCGTCGCGGTGCTCAACCGTGATCCCGGTGATGGTGCCCTCGGTGTTGGTGAGGCGCACGGCGTCGAGCTGCCACTGCTCGGCCGCCTCGACGGTGAACGTCACGCGGTCCTTCTTGCCCGTGCCGCCGGCCCACGTCGACCACGCGGTCGACAAGTTGCCGTCGCACGCGTTCGCGGCGGGCATGGTGCCCCACTCGGTCTGGTGGAACGAGGCGCTGACGCGTGTGCTGGGCTCGCGGCAGACGTCGACGGGGCCGTCGACGTGGACGGTCGCGGTGACGTACCGGCCGGCGAGCGGGCCGTCACCGGCGACGTGCCCGACGAGCGTGTGCGTGCCGCGCGTGGCGAACGCGGCGTCGAGGCTGGCCGTGCTCCAGTCGGCGGTGAGGTCGTCGTAGCGCTGCCCGTCGACGGTGACGTCGAACGTCGGGGCGAAGGCGTCGCGGTCGTCGACGTGGCTGCTGAACTCCAGCGGCTCCACGGGCTCGAGCGGGTGGAAGAGCGTCGTGTTCGTCGGGTCCCACGCGCCGACGTTCTCGACCGTGACGCGGCCGTCGCGCACCTGGATGGGCGCCCACACGTAGCGCGACCGCTCACCCGCGGAGCCGTTGGCCTCGGTGATCCAGCGGTCGCCCATGTACGCGAACCGGCCTGCCTCCTGGTCGAGCGCGATGACGAACGTCGGCTGGGAGTCGAAGCACTCGACGGGGTCGGCGTTCCCGACGCCGGTGCGCGTGGGGTCGCCGACGCACGGGTTGCCGAGTCGCTCCCACTGGCCGGTCGCCGGATGCCGGTTGTTGTCGCCGACCACGGCCTCCGTGGGCGTGATCATCGACCGCGACCGGTAGGCGACGACGGGCGTCGAGGCCCAGCCGTCCGTGCCGGAGGTGAGCATGTAGTACCAGCCGTCGTGCTTGAACACGCTCGACGCCTCGCGCGAGTAGTCCGGCAGGACGCGGTTCGAGAAGTCCTCGCCCAGCACGGCGTCGTCGCCCTCGGCGAGCGGGCCCGTGTACTCGGCGTTGAGCCGCGAGACGTACATCCACTTGTTCATCTCGGAGGAGTAGACGGCGTACGCGTCGTCCGCGACCGGGTCGACCGTGTGCACGTCGGTGTCCTGGAAGACCGTCATGTCGCGCGAGTCGCCCTCGCGGCCGGCGTTCGGCACGCCCGGCGCCCAGTTCATCTTCGTCGTGTTGACGAGCTTGAACGGGCCCCACGGGGTGTCGGACGTCGCGAACCCGATCTCGGCGCGCGAGTACCGCGAGCCGACGTTCTGGTCCGCCGGGTCGCCGCCGTCGCGGACCCAGCGCACGAGGTCGGCGTTGTCCGCGAGCGGCCCGTCGGCGTGGTAGATGATGACGAACTTCTTCGTCTTCGCGTTCCAGAGCATCTTGGGACGCTCCATGATGTTGATGTTGCCGTTGAGGCGGTACGACGCGTTCGCGAGGTTGGCCTCGTCGTACGTCGCGGCGACGCCCTGCGCCTCGTCGGCCCACGTCTCGACGTACGGCGCGACGAACGCCTTCGCGGCGTCGATGTCCTCCTGCGTGGACTGCGCGTCGGGCGCGGTCTTGTTCGCGACGTCCTTGAGCGCGTCGAGTTTTGCCGGGTCGACCTCGACGGCGTTCCCGGCGGTGTTCACGCGCAGCGTGAAGTGCTGGTGGCTCGGGAGCACGCGGCCCATGTCGTGCCACGTCGTGAGGTCGGTCGACCAGTAGCCGCGCACGCCGTCGACGGGGCGCGTCGCGTGCGTCTTGTCCTCGCCGTACCAGAGCCAGACGTCGTCGTCGGTGTCGCCGTCGCCGGTGATGTCGAGGCCGACCTCGGCCTCGTGGACGGTGACCACCGAGCCGCCGTGGGCCTTGATGGGGTTGCCGTCGGCGTCGTTCCAGACCGAGCCGTCGGGAGCGGGCACGGTGCCCGGCGCCGCGGCGGCGGGAGACACCTCGGCCGGGGCGGGCGCGGCGGTGGGTGCGGGCTCCGCCGCGGCGGGGGCTGCCGCGGCGAGCGTCCCGCCCAGGACGAGCGCCGTCGCGGCGGCGAGCGTCGGGGCGAGGCGCCGGTGACGGCGTGGGGGTCGAGCGGTCGGGTGCGGGTACGGTCCGGCGACGTCGTCGGGCACGAGGATCTCCTTCGATCATGCGGCGCGGCCCCGTCGATCTGCGATGATCGTTTGTGTTCGTTCGGGTGCTACACCGTTCGTTCGTGCACGAAAGTAAGCGGCGGGCTCGCGCGCGTCAATCGACGTCGCGCACGTGAACGGAAACGATCACCCACGCCGGCGACCTGGACCGGCCCGGGCACGGCGACGGCCGGCCCTCGAGGGAGCCGACCGTCGGCGTGCGGAGGGTGCGCTCAGCCCAGCGGGCCGTAGAGCGCGGGGGCGGTGCGGGCGTGCGTCGCCTGCTCGAGCGCGTAGGCGAGGCCGAACAGCGGGCCCTCGTCGAAGTCGCGCCCGAGGAGCTCGAGGTTGACGCCGGCACCCGGGATCGTGCCGTCCGCCTCCGTGGCCTGGCCCATCGGGACGGTCACGGCGGGCAGCCCCGTGTTGGGGCTCAGCCGCAGGTTGAGGCCCTGCGTGCTGTACGGGTTGCCGCTCGGGTAGACGAGCGCGTCGAGGTCGGCGTCGTCGAGCATCGCCGTGACGAGCGTCTTGCCCTCGGCGAGGACCTTCGTGTGCGTGCCGTCCGGGCCCGCCCACGCCTCGTACGTCTCCTCGGTGACGGCGGCGCGCGTCTCGTACGTGCCCTGCCGCGAGGTGACGAACCGGCCGGAGGCGATGATGTCCCCGATGGTGCGCGCCGTGACGGCCGGGGACAGGTGGTTCGTCACGTAGTCCTCGAGGTCGTGCCGGAACTCGTTGGTCGAGCCCGAGCCCTCGGAGAGGACGCTCGCGAACCCGTTCGGCAGGACGGGGGAGTACGACGTCGGCGGGGTGACCTCGACGACGGTCGCGCCGAGCGACTCGAGCGTCGCCTTCGTCTCGTCCCACAGGCGCACGGTCGTGGCGTTGGTCCCGATCATCGACGGCACGTAGCCGATGCGGGCGCCGTCGAGCGCGTCGGCGTCGAGGAACTGCGTGTACGACGTCGGGACCTCGCCCTCCTGGCGCGCGGTGACCGGGTCGGCCGGGTCGGCGCCGACCACGGCGTCGAGTGCGACGGCCGCGTCGGTGACGGTGCGCGTCATGGGGCCGCCGGTGTCCTGGCTGAGCGCGAGCGGGATGATCCCGTCGCGCGAGGCGAGGCCGACCGTGGGCCGCACGCCGACGAGCTGGTTGTACGACGACGGCACGCGGATCGAGCCGCCCGTGTCGGTGCCGAAGCCGATGCCGGCGAGGTTCGCGGCGATGGCCGCGCCTGTGCCTCCGCTCGAGCCGCCCGCGGTCTGGTCGGTCGCGTAGGGGCTCGCGACGAGCGTCGACCCACCGGCAGGCTGGTGCGCGGAGAACTGGGACGCGAACCCGTACGCGAACTCGTCGAGGCTCGCCTTGGCGAGGATGACGGCGCCGTCGGCGCGCAGGCCCTCGACCATGGTCGCGTCGGTCGCGGTCTGGTTGTCGTCCCAGCAGCCGCAGCCGCCCGTGGTCGGCATGTCGACCGTGTTGTAGTTGTCCTTCACCGCGACCGGCACGCCGAGCAGCATGCTCGTCATGCCCTGCTCGGCGCGGACGGCGTCGGCCTGCTTCGCGGCCTCGAGCGCGACGTCGCTCGTGGCGATGATCGACGCGAGCGGGCGCCCGCCCGCGGCCGTGTCCATGAGCGTGCGGTCGTAGGCGGCGATGCGGTCGAGGTACTCCTGCGTGATCTCCACCGAGGTGGTGACGCCCGCGTTCATCGCGGCCTGCATGTCGACGGTGGTCGCCTCGACGAGCTCGAACGGGCCGTCGTCGTAGACCATGCGCTGGGAGACGGCGGCGAGGTCGGCGACCGTGAGGGTGCCGTCGCCGTCGGTGTCGGCGAGCGCGACGTCCTTCCACGCCTCGTCGGCGCTCGTCAGGCCGAGGCTGTCGGAGACGACCGCGAGGTCGTCCGCGGTGACCTGGGCGTCGCCGGTGAGGTCGAGCTCGGTGTAGAACGGCGCGAGGAAGCCGCTGGGCGCGGGGGCCTCGGGCGCGCCGGTCGCGGCGGGCGCCGCGGCGAGCGCGCCGACG
>NZ_LWGL01000121.1 GCF_001722485.1 Cellulosimicrobium cellulans
CGTCCGGTGGTCGTCGTCGACGACCTCGAGCAGCTCGTGCAGCTGTGCGTCCTCGAGGCCGACCGGCTCGCGGCGACGTGCCGCGACGACGTCACGCTCGTCGCCTCGGCGACGACGGCGGCCGCGGCCATGGCGCTGCGCGGGCCGCTCGCGGAGCTGCGTGCGCTGCGCCGCGGGCTCGTGCTCGGCCCCTCCGAGCGCGGGAGCGCTGACGTGTTCGGCCACGACCTCGCGTGGCTCGCCGACCCGGGCCGGCCGCGCGCCGGCCGCGGCGTGCTCGTGGACGGCGCGCGGACCGTCCCCGTGCAGGTCGCGCGGGCGTGGTGAGCCGCGCGGCGTACGCGCGGCCCCGCGTCAGGCGCCGGGCTGCGCGTCGCGCGTCGTGGCGTCGACCACCGGGCGGAGCATGAGCAGCACGAGCACCGCGACGGCGACCACGAGCGCGACGACGACCCACGGCGTGACGCCGACCTGCAGGGAGCTCACGGCGACGACCCCCTGGAGGATCTGCCACGTCGCGACGGGCGAGCGCGCCCAGCGCCTCCCCTGGAACAGGCCGCGCGCGGCGGCGACGAGCAGCGCCGCCACGCCGAGCGCGAAGACGACGAGGAACAGGCTCACGCCGACCGACTGCGAGCCGCCGCCGAACAGCTCGACGAGGAGCACGACGGCGCCGACGACGAGCGCCACGACCTCGAGGCCGACACCCGCGAGGAGGGCCGTCAGGGCGGCCGGGCGCTCGGGCCCGGGGGCCGCCGGGCGGCCGTCCGGCGCCGGCTCGGACGGGGGCACGGGAGCGGTTCGCGGAGGCACGATCATCCAGCGTACGCCGCGACCTGGGGCTTCACACCAGTGTGACGAAGGCCTCATGATTCACCCCGGGGAAACTTTCCCGTAACCACTTGTGCTGGCATTCACGAGGTGTGACGCTGGTTCAAGCATCAATCAACTCCCCCCGTTCGAGCCTGGTCCCGCGCGCCCGTCGCGCAGCACCACGACCCGTTGCCGGGCTCCATCCCCGTCCCGAGGAGATCATCATGGACTGGCGTCACCGCGCAGCCTGCCTGGACGAAGACCCCGAGCTGTTCTTCCCGATCGGGAACACGGGCCCGGCCCTCCTGCAGATCGAGGAGGCGAAGGCCGTGTGCCGTCGGTGCGAGGTCGTCGACACGTGCCTCAAGTGGGCGATCGAGTCGGGCCAGGACGCGGGCGTCTGGGGCGGCCTGTCCGAGGACGAGCGCCGCGCGCTCAAGCGCCGCACCGCCCGCGCCCGCCGCGCCGGCTGAGACGTCCCCCGGGCGGCCGCACGCCGCCCCCGCGACTCACGAAGGGCCTCCACCCGACCGGGTGGAGGCCCTTCGGCGTCCGTGCCGCTCGACCGTGCGCGGCCGCCCGCTCAGCCCTGGCGCGCGCCCGACCCGTCTCGCAGCACGAGCTGGAGCTCCACCTGCGTGCCGCCGCCGGGCCGCGGGCCCCACGTGATCGTGCCGCCGAGCTCGTTCGTGACGAGGGTCTGCACGATCTGCGTGCCCAGCCCGCTCTTGGCTGCACGCCCCGCGCTCGCCACGTCGCCGTCGGGCATGCCGATGCCGTCGTCCGCGACGACGATGCGCACGGCCGAGCCGTCGCGCTCGACCGCGACCTCGACCGTGCCTGCCTCGCGCTTGGCCAGGCCGTGCTCCACCGCGTTGGTGACGAGCTCGGTGAGGACGAGCGCGAGCGGCGTCGCGTCCTCGGCGGGCACGAGGCCGAACGTGCCCGTGCGCACCGTGCGCACGCTCGTGTCGGCCGACGCGACGTCGGCCGCGAGCCGCAGGGCACGGCCCACCATGTCGTCGAACTCGACCTCCTCGTCGAGGGTCTGCGAGAGGCTCTCGTGCACGAGGGCGATCGTCGCGACGCGGCGCATCGCCTCCTCGAGCGCGGCTCGGGCCTCGGGCACGTCCATGCGTCGGGCCTGCAGGCGCAGCAGCGCCGCGACCGTCTGGAGGTTGTTCTTCACCCGGTGGTGGATCTCGCGGATCGTCGCGTCCTTGGTGATGAGCTCGCGCTCGCGACGGCGCAGCTCCGACACGTCGCGGCACAGGAGCACGGCCCCGATGCGCTGGCCCGACTCCGTGAGGGGCAGCGCGCGCAGCGACAGCGCGACGCGGTGCGCCTCGATGTCCGTGCGCCACGGCGCGCGGCCCATCACCACGAGCGGGAGCGACTCGTCGACGGGCGTCTGGTGCTCGACGAGGTCGGTCGTCACCTCGATGAGGGAGCGCCCCACGAGCGGCCCGATGACGCCGAGACGGTGGAAGCAGCTAAGCGCGTTGGGGCTCGCGTACAGCACCTCGCCCTCGGAGTTGAGCCGGATCAGCCCGTCGCCCACGCGCGGGGCGCCGCGGCGCGGGCCCGTCGCGGCGTTGGGGAACGGGAACTCGCCGCGCGAGATCATCGCGACGAGGTCGTCCGCCGCCTCGACGTAGTTGAGCTCCAGCCGGCTGGGCGTGCGGCCGCTGCCGAGGTTCGTCTGCCGCGCGACGACGGCGATCGCCCGGCCCTGGTGCACCACGGGGATCGCCTCCTCGCGGACCGCGTACGCGCCGAACCAGCGCGGCTCGCGCGAGCGCTGCGAGCGGACCTCCGTGAGCGCGCGCTCGAGCTGCGGACGCTGCCCCTCCGGCGCCGCCGATCCGACGATGTCGTCGTAGTGCACCGTCGCGCCCGTCGAGGGACGGCACTGCGAGATCGCCACGAAGCCGCCGTCCTTCGTCGGCAGCCACAGCACGAGGTCGGCGAAGGCGAGGTCCGAGATCACCTGCCAGTCCCCCACGAGCAGGTGGAGCCACTCGTTGTCCGCGGCGCTGAGGTCGGCGTGGCGGGAGATGAGGTCACTCATGGCAGACACACCCCCCAGCGTAGAGGTGCGGTGCTCGTTAGAGTGCCCGTTAGAGTCCCCGTGAACGCCCCACGAGCGGGGCGCACCCGAGGAGGCCCCGTGCACCTAGCCGTCGACCTGCGCTACCCCGCGTCCGTCCAGGCCGTCGGCGCGATGCTCGCGGACGAGTCGTTCGTCCGCTGGCGGGCCGAGCGCGCCGGTGGTCCGGGCGCCGAGGTGCAGCAGGTCGACGTCACCGGCACCGCGGACGGCGCGTTCACGGTCGCCGTCCGCCGCACCCTGCCGACCGACCAGATCCCGGCGCACGTGCGGTCGTTCGTGGGCACCGGCCTGGAGATCCGCCAGGCCGAGGCCTGGGAGGCGGAGCACGACGGCGTGCGCCGCGGCACGGTCTCGCTCGAGATCGCGGGCGCCCCGGTGCGCCTGACCGGCACCGTGCTGCTCGCGCCGGGCACGACGGGAGACGCGGGCGACGGCGGCGCGCTCCAGTCGTACGCGGGCGAGGTGCGGGCGTCGGTCCCGCTCTTCGGCAGCGTCATCGAGGAGGCCGCGGCCGAGGCCGTCCGCACGGCGCTGGCGGCTGAGGAGCGGGCCGGCCAGGAGTGGCTGACCCGCGCGCACGGAGCCTGACCGCGATCTCGAACCGGTAACGATTTCCCCGTCGGACCGCATCCCCACCGAGCCCACAACGCTCTGACCTGCACGGACGCAGGAGTGGGAGCGCGACCACGCGATCCCGCCGTGCGAGCGGCTTGACACCTGGCGACGCGCACCGACACCATTCGGGCACGTCAATGGAAGCGCTACCACTCCGTCGTGGGAGCGCTGCCACCGTCACGACAAGGGAGTCATCGTGCAGAGCAGCACCCGTACGACCCGCTGGCCCCGCCAGGCGGTGTCCGCCGCCGCGGGCCTCGCGGCCATCACCCTCGCCCTGACCGCGTGCGGGTCCGGGTCCGGGTCCGACGACGACACGGCGTCGGGCGACGAGAAGATCACCCTCACCGTCGCGACGTTCAACGACTTCGGCTACACCGACGAGCTCCTCGCGCGGTACTCCGAGGAGCACCCGAACGTCGAGGTGAAGCAGACGAAGGCGGCCAAGTCCGAGGACGCCCGCACCAACCTCACGACCAAGCTCGCCGCCGGCGGCGAGGGCCTCGCCGACATCGAGGCGATCGAGGTGGACTGGCTCCCCGAGCTCATGCAGTACCCGGACCTCTTCACCGACCTCGCCGACCCCGAGCTCGAGGGCCGCTGGGTCGACTGGAAGGTCGAGCAGGCGACCACGCCCGACGGCAAGGTCATCGGCTACGGCACCGACATCGGCCCGAGCGCGATCTGCTACCGCCAGGACCTGTTCGAGGCGGCAGGGCTGCCGTCCGACCCGGCCGGCGTGGCCGAGCTCCTCGGCGGCGAGGACGCGACGTGGGACGACTACTTCGCGGCCGGCGCGACCTTCACCGCGGCGAGCGACGCCGCCTGGTACGACTCGGCGATGTCCATCTCGCAGGGCATGGTCAACCAGATCGACAACGCCTACGAGGAGTCCGACGGCACGCCGAAGGACCTCGCGTCGAACACCGAGATCAAGAAGATCTACGACACGGTCCTCGAGCAGTCGACGACCAACGGCCTGTCCGCCGGCCTCGAGCAGTGGTCGGGCGACTGGGACGCCGCGTTCCAGAACGACGGCTTCGCGACGATGATCTGCCCGGCGTGGATGACCGGCCCGATCGAGGAGCGCTCGGGCGGCGTCACCGGCTGGAACGTCGCCGACGTCTTCCCCGGCGGCGGCCTCAACTGGGGCGGCTCGTTCCTCACCGTCCCCGCGTCCGGCCCGAACGCCGAGGCGGCCAAGGAGCTCGCCGCGTGGCTGACCGACCCGGCGCAGCAGACGGAGGCGTTCGAGAACGCCGGCACCTTCCCCTCGCAGGTCGAGGCGCAGGAGTCCGAGGCGGTCCAGACGTTCACGAACGAGTTCTTCAACGGCGCCCCCGTCGGCGAGATCTTCGTCAACCGCGCGCTCGCGATCGAGGGCGCACCGTTCAAGGGCGCGAACTACTTCGCGATCCACACCGCGGTGCAGGACGGCATCAAGCGCGTCGACGTCGAGAAGACCGACGACGCCGCGTCCTCGTGGGAGAAGACGCTCCAGTCCTTCCAGGACCTGGGTCTGTGACCTGACGGGACCGGGCCGGCGCGCGAGCGCCGGCCCGGTCCCCGCCGTGCCGCGGGCACGGCCCGTCCACCGCCCGGCGTCGCCGGACGCGACCGCGTCGACGCACCCCCAGACCAGGAACTCACATGGCCGTCCTCACGCCCACCCAGCCCTCGCCCGGGCTCAGCGGGCCGACCGAGCGCACACCGCGCCGCGTCGGCCTCACCCAGCGCCTGAGCCGCTGGGACGTCAAGGTCTCCCCCTACCTCTACATCTCGCCGTTCTTCGTCCTCTTCGCGATCACCGGCCTGTTCCCGCTCGTCTACACCGCCGTCGTGTCGGTGTACGACTGGAACCTGCTGGGCGGCCAGGGCGACTTCGTCGGGCTCCAGAACTACTCCGACGTGCTCGCGCAGCCCACGTTCTGGAAGTCGCTGCGCAACACGCTGTCGATCTTCGTCCTGTCCTCGGTGCCGCAGGTGATCGCGGCGATCGCCATCGCCGCGCTGCTGGACCAGAACCTGCGCGCCGCCACGTTCTGGCGCATGGGAGTGCTCCTGCCGTACGTCGTGGCCCCGGTCGCGGTCTCGATGATCTTCGGCCGCCTCTTCGCCGACCAGTACGGCCTCATCAACGAGCTGCTCGGCCTCGTGGGCGTCGAGCCGGTCCGCTGGCACGCGGACACCTTCGCCAGCCACGTCGCGATCTCCAGCATGGTGAACTTCCGCTGGACGGGCTACAACGCGCTCATCTTCCTCGCGGCCATGCAGGCCGTCCCCCGCGAGCTGTACGAGGCCGCGATCATCGACGGCGCGGGGCGCGTGCGCCAGTTCTTCTCCGTCACGGTCCCGCAGATCCGCGCGACGATCATCTTCGTCGTCATCACCTCGACGATCGGCGGGCTGCAGATCTTCGACGAGCCGCGCATGTTCGACGCGCAGGGCCTCGGCGGCGCGGACCGCCAGTGGATGACGACGGTCCTCTACCTCTACGACGTCGCGTGGGGCAACCAGAAGAACTTCGGCCGCGCCGCGGCCGTGGCGTGGCTCCTGTTCCTCCTCATCCTCGCGATCGGCATGGTCAACTTCCTCATCACCCGGCGGATCTCGACGTCGTCGACCGTGCCCGGCGGGTCCCGCCGCGCCCGCCGCGACGTCCTGGCCCGGCGCCGCGCCTCGGCCGCGAAGGCCATGGCCGTCCAGCCGCCCGCCGCCGGCGAGACCGCGGCCGTGCCGATGCCCGACACCACCGACCGGAGGAACCGATGAGCTCCGTCCCCGTCGCCGCCCAGACCGCCGGCCCCGGCGCCGCACGGGCCGCCGCACGCCGCCGCAGCGCGGGCAAGAACGTCGGCGGCACGCAGCGCCGGCCCCGCTGGGTCACCTACACGGTCCTCGCGATCGTCCTCGTGGTGTCGGTCTTCCCGCTGTACTTCACGCTGATCCTCGGGTCCTCCACGCCCGACGCGATCTCGCGCTCCGCGCTCCCCCAGCTCCTGCCCGACGCGACCCTGTTCGACCGGTTCGCCGACGTCATGGGCTCGGACGCGATCAACTTCTGGACGGCAGCCCTCAACTCGGTCGTCATCTCCGTGGTGACGTCGCTGTCGGTCGTGCTCTTCTCGACGCTCGCGGGCTTCTCGTTCGCCAAGCTCCGCTTCCGGGGGCGCGGCCCGCTCCTGGTGTTCGTCATCGCGACGATGGCCGTGCCGACCCAGCTCGGCGTCATCCCGCTGTACATCCTCATGTCGGACATCGGCTGGATCGGCAAGCTCCAGGCCGTCATCGTGCCCGCGCTCGTCACCGCGTTCGGCGTGTTCTGGATGACGCAGTACCTCGGCGAGGCGCTGCCGTACGAGCTCATCGAGGCCGCGCGCGTGGACGGCGCGTCGATGTTCCGCACGTTCTGGTCGATCGCCCTGCCGGCGGCCCGGCCCGCTGCGGCGATGCTCGGCCTGTTCACGTTCGTCCAGCAGTGGACGAACTTCTTCTGGCCCTCCATCGTGCTCAACCAGAGCAACCCGACGCTGCCGCTCGTCGTCCGGTCCCTGCAGTCCAACTACTTCGTCGACTACTCGCTCGTCATGGCGGGGGTCTTCCTCGTGACGCTGCCGCTCATCGTGATCTTCCTCTTCACGGGCCGCCAGCTCGTCGCGGGCATCATGCAGGGCGCC
Source organism: Cellulosimicrobium cellulans (assembly GCF_001722485.1). Taxonomy (GTDB): domain Bacteria; phylum Actinomycetota; class Actinomycetes; order Actinomycetales; family Cellulomonadaceae; genus Cellulosimicrobium; species Cellulosimicrobium cellulans_A. The sequence goes on from NZ_LWGL01000121.1 coordinate 7,219, forward strand.
GTCAAGGGCTGAGGGCCCCCCGACCGCTCCTGCGCGGCCGGGCCCGGCCCGGCCGCTGGGCCAGCCCCACCATGCCTCCGCACCACCTCCGAAGGACAATCGACCCATGAGCATCTTCGTCCCGTCCACGCCGCTCGCGCCCAACCCGGCGACCGCCACCGGTCGCGTGGAGCTGCCGCAGGGCTTCCTCTGGGGCGCCGCCACCGCGGCGTTCCAGATCGAGGGCGCGGGGCACACCGACGGCCGCACCGACTCCATCTGGGACGCGTTCTGCCGCGTCCCGGGCGCGGTCGTGAACGGCGACGACGGCATGGTCGCGTGCGACCACTACCACCGGTACCGCGAGGACGTGGCGCTGATGCGCGAGCTGAACCTCAAGGCGTACCGCTTCTCCACGTCGTGGGCGCGCGTGCGGCCCGACGGCGGCGCCGTGAACCCGGCCGGCGTCGCGTTCTACGACCGCCTCGTCGACGAGCTGCTGGAGGCGGAGATCCTCCCGTGGCTCACGCTCTACCACTGGGACCTGCCCCAGGCGCTCGAGGAGCGGGGCGGCTGGACGAACCGCGACACCGCGTACCGGTTCGCCGAGTACGCCGTGACGATGCACGAGGCGCTCGGGGACCGCGTGGGCGTGTGGACGACGCTCAACGAGCCCTGGTGCTCCGCGTTCCTCGGCTACACGGCCGGCGTGCACGCGCCGGGCCGGCAGTCGCGCGAGGACGGCCTCGCGGCCGCGCACCACCTCCTGCTCGGTCACGGGCTCGCGGTGCAGGCCCTGCGCGAGCGCGCACCGCAGGCGAACCTCGGCATCACGCTCAACTTCACGGTGTCCGACCCGGTCGACCCGACCGACCCGGCCGACGTCGACGCCGCGCGCCGCATCGACGGCCAGTTCAACCGGATCTTCCTCGACCCGCTGTTCCGCGGCGAGTACCCCGAGGACGTCCTGGAGGACGTGGCGCCCTACGGCCTGCTCGACCACGTGCGCGACGGGGACCTCGAGATCGTCTCGACCCCGATCGACACGCTCGGGGTGAACTACTACAACGGCGGCGCCGTCGCGGGCCGCCCGCTGGAGGCAGGCACCACCGAGGGCGAGAGCACCGACGGCGGCACCCGCCCCGAGGGCGTCCGGGACGGTGACGACGCGGGCGCCCCCGTGCGCACGACGTCGTCCCCGTACCCCGCGGCCGACGACGCGCACGGCCGCTCCCGTGGTCTGCCCACCACGGACATGGGCTGGGAGGTGCAGCCCGAGGGGCTCACCCGTCTGCTCACGCGCCTGCAGGAGGAGTACACCGGTCCGCGCGGCGTGGCCATGTACATCACGGAGAACGGCGCGGCCTACCCTGACACGGTGGGGCCGGACGGGTCGGTCGACGACCAGGACCGGCTCGCGTTCATCGACGCGCACCTGCGGGCGACGCGGGACGCGATCGACGCGGGGGCCGACGTGCGCGGGTACTTCGCATGGTCGCTCCTGGACAACTTCGAGTGGGCGCTCGGCTACACGAAGCGGTTCGGCATCGTGCGCGTCGACTACGAGACCCAGGAGCGCACGGTCAAGGCGAGCGGCCGCTGGTACGCCCAGGTGGCCCGCGACAACGCCGTGCCCGCCCGCGACGACGCCGGGCCCGCCCGCGACGGCTCCGCGGACGACGCCGCACGCTGATGAGCACCGCGACCCCTCCCGCCCCCGTCCCCTCGCCCGTCGGCGTGACCGTCGAGGTCGCCGTCGACGCGGCGTCGGGGACGCGGGCCGGGACGGGGGCGCGGGATACTGGTCGGATGAGCACCCCGAGCACCGCCCCGACGCTGGACGAGGTGGCCCAGGCGGCGGGCGTCTCGCGCTCGACCGCGTCCCGCGCGATCAACGGCGGGCTGCGCGTGTCGCCCGAGGCGCAGGCGGCCGTCGACGCGGCCGTCGCGCGGCTCGGCTACACGCCCAACCGTGCGGCGCGCTCGCTCGTCACGCGGCGCACCGACTCGATCGCGCTCGTGGTGCCGGAGCCGGACGAGCGCATCCTCACCGACCCGTTCCTCGCCGGGACGATGCGCGGCGTGAGCGCGGCGCTCGTCGGCACGGACCTGCAGCTCGTGCTGCTGTTCGCGCGCCCGGACGAGAAGCCCGGGCGGATCGTGCGCTACCTGCGCAGCGGGCACGTCGACGGCGCGATCGTCGCCTCGCACCACCGCGACGACGAGCTCGAGGAGGCGCTGCTCGCCACGCGGCTGCCCGCCGTGTTCGTCGGCCGGCCGTTCCACCCGACGCCCGACCTCCTGTACGTCGACGTGGACAACGTCGAGGGCGGCCGGCTCGCCGCGCGCCGTCTCGTCGAGGCCGGGTGCCGGCGCGTCGCGACGATCGCCGGCCCGCAGGACATGACCGCGGGCGTCGACCGCCTCGCCGGCTGGCGCGAGGTGCTCGAGGAGGCGGGCCTGCCGCACGACGCGGTCGCCGTCGGCGACTTCGCCGTCTCGGGCGGGGCCGCCGCGATGGAGGCGATCCTCGCCGAGCACCCCGACGTGGACGGGCTCTTCGCCGCGTCCGACCTCATGGCCGAGGGCGCGATGCGCGTCCTCGCCCGGCACGGCCGCAGCGTGCCCGGTGACGTGGCCGTGGTCGGGTTCGACGACCTCGCGACCGCCGCGACGACGTCTCCCCCGCTCACGACCGTCCGCAACCCGATGGTCGAGATGGTGCGCAGCGCGACGGACATGCTGCTCGACCTCGTCGCGCACGGCACCGGGGACGTCGGCTCGCGCGTGCTCGCGCCCGAGCTCGTCGAGCGCTCCTCCGTCTGACGCCGCCGCGCCGGCCCGCTGACGGGCCGGCGCGTCCTCGGCCGGTCGGCCGCGGGCGTCAGCGCCGCACGTGTCCGTACCGGTGCGTCGTGCGGCTGACGGCCTGCTCGTGCAGGACCGTGAACAGCTCGCGGCGCCCGCTCGCGACGACCGCCTGGTCGAGCACGGTCACGTCCCCCGTCCGCTCGGCCGCGGCCTCGAGCAGCCCCGGCGCGGAGCCGACGACCCGCACGCGGCCGCGCACGCGCCCGTCGCGCACGC
>NZ_LWGL01000122.1 GCF_001722485.1 Cellulosimicrobium cellulans
CCGTGAGGCCGACGGACGGTGCCAGGACCGCCACGGCCGCGATGCCGGCGGTGATCGCGCCGGCCCTCGCGGGACCGGTCCGCAGGTGCCGTGCGGGCTCTCGGCGGCGGGGACGCGCGGCGGCGGCGCTCGAGCCGCTCGCGCGGTGGCGCGGGTTCTGGGGCGGGAGCATCGCCCGACCATAGCGTTACCGGATCGTGATGTATAACCGCGCAGGTCGGGCGCGAGGGTAGGGACCGGCTCTCCCCGCACCTCGTCAGAGGAGCCTCTCCCCGCACCTCGTCAGAGGAGCGACGGCTCCTCGGGCGTCGACACCGTGAAGACGGCGCCCGCGACCAGGGGCGACCGTGTCACCTCGCGCTCGAGCTCGTCGAGGCGTCGCGCGACGGTCGCCTCGGTCTCGTCGCCGGTGAGGTCGACGCTCGCCACAAGGTACAGCGACCGGGGACCGACGTACTCGAGCCGCAGGTACGTGACGCGCGCGACCTGCGGCATCGCGGCGATCGCCCGCAGGGCCGCGTCGCGCGTGCGGGGCTGGGCCGCCTCGCCGACGAGGAAGCGGCGGTTCCGGTCGATGAGGACGAGCGACACGGCGGCGAGCACCACGCCGACGAGGATCGAGCCGATCGCGTCGGGGACCGGCGACCCGGTGAGCTGGTGCGCGAGCACGCCCCCGCAGGCGATGACGAGCCCCACGAGGGCCGCCGCGTCCTCGGCGAACACCGCGCGCAGCGTCGGGTCCGACGTGACGAGCACGTGCTGCAGGGTGTCGCGCTGCGCCTGCCGCGCCTCCGCGCGGACCTGCCGCCGCGCCTGGAGGAACGAGACCGCCTCGAGCGAGAACGCCACCGCGAGCACGACGTACGCGACGCCGTAGTCGCCCGCCGGCTCGGGGTGGACGAGCTCCTGGATCCCGTGCGTGATCGACACCCCGGCGCCGACCGCGAAGAGCCCGATGGCCGCGAACATCGACCACACGTAGGCCTCGCGGCCGTGGCCCAGCGGGTGCGTCGCATCGGCGGGGCGGCGCGAGCGGCGGTCGGCGACGAGGAGGAAGACCTCGTTGCCGGCGTCGGCCCACGAGTGGACGGCCTCCGCGAGCATCGACGCCGAGCCGGTGACCAGCGCGGCGCCCGTCTTCGCCACGGCGACGAGGGCGTTCGCGACGAAGGCGACCACCACGGTGAGGGTGCTCTCACCGCCGCCGGATCCCTGCACGACGCGCGGGCTGCCCGCCTCGTCCGTCCCGTCACCAGGGCCCTCGGGCTCGTGCCTGCGCATGCTGCCGGTCTACCAGCGCCCGACGGCGTCCGCTCGACGACGCCGTCGCGCGACGACCTAGCGGGCGGCGTCGATCGCCGAGTTCAGCGCCCCGGCGGCCTCCTCGGCCCTGCGGGTCGTGACCACGATCCGCGTCCCGCCCGCGACGTGCACGACGACGGCCGGGCCCCTGCGCACGACGAACCCCGTCTCCTCGCCGATGCGGTGCCCGCCGAGGCCGACGCGCGGACCCCAGCCGCCGAAGTCGCCGAGCGGGTCGACGGCGCGCACCTCCGCGCGCTCCACGCGGTCGAGCGGCACGACGACCGGGCGACCCCCGAGCCACCGGACGACGAGACCGTCGGGTCCCGCCTCGAGCCGGGCGCCGAGGCCGATGGCTTCCGTGACGACGGCGCCCGGCGCAGCCGCGCGCGGCAGGTCCGCCGGCGGCGTGCCCTCCGCCCAGGCCACGGAACCCGTCTCGCGCGGCACGCGCGACGCGAGGACGCCGGCGACGACCGCCACGGCCGTCGCGCCGAGGAGGGCCGACAAGCCCAGCCGGGCGTCGCGGGCGTCGGCGAGGTCGAGCTGCGCGGCGAGCGTGAGGACGTGGGTCCCCAGGAGCAGCACCACGAGTCCGGTACCCAGACCGACCAGCGGGCGCCGCACGCCCAGCGGCACGCGCCAGAGCGCGCCCCACAGACCCAGGCCGAGGCCGAGCACGAGGGCCAGCACGGCCGGGGGCGCCGTCGTCGCGGCGAGCGGCCCGAACGCGTCGGGCGCCGGCACGGACCAGTGCGTCGCCACCGGGTCGGGGAGGCGCGGCGCCCACACGAGCGACACCGTGACGACGGCGGCCGCGCCCACGACGGGCGCCACGCTTGCGAGGACGACCGCGCGGACGTCGAGCGCGCCCCGCACGGCGGACGGCGCGCGCGAGGGCGCGGCCGGCGACGTCACCGACGTCCCCCGTCCGCGGGCGGCTCCCCCTCCATCCGGATCGCGACGTCCTCCACGGGAGCGGTCGCGCTCGTCGCGCGCTCGGGGTCCCGGACGTCGTCGTCGTGCTCGCCCAGGAGCTCGCGGTCGGCGGCCGCCTGGTCGCGCGTGAGGTCGTCGACGACGAGCTCGCCGGTGCGGACCTTGCCCGTGCGGTAGCCCGCGCGCCCGACCATGTGGGCGGCGACGGGCGAGGTGAGGAGCTGGAACGCGACGACCAGGGCGAGCGTCGCGACGGCCCCCCAGGAGCGCAGGCGCAGGCTCAGGCCGAGCAGCACGAGGATGAGGCCGAGCACCTGCGGCTTGGTCGCGGCGTGCATGCGCGCGAGCAGCTCGGGGAACCGCACGACGCCGACGCCCGCGGCGAAGGCGAGGAAGGCGCCCAGCAGGAGGAGGACCGCCGCGACGACGTCCGCCACCGCGTCCCAGAAGCCCGCGTCCATCAGCGCACCTCCCCCTCGGCCGGCGTGCCGTGGTGGTCGCGGTCGACCGCCCGGTCGCGCTCCGCCTCCTCGGCCGCGCGCCGCTCGGCGTCCTCGCGCGCGATCTCCTCGGGCGTGCGGATCCGCCCCTCGCCCTCGGGCTCCACGGACGCGAACCGGGCGATGGTCACCGAGCCGACGAAGCCGACGAGCGACAGCACGACGAGCAGCGGGATCGTGTCGGTCCGGCGCGAGAACGCCGCCTCGAGCGCGATCGCGCCGACGAGCGTCGTCGTGAAGACGTCGAGCGCGACGGTGCGGTCGAGCATCGACGGGCCGCGCTCGGCCCGCACGACGGCGAGCGTCGCGGCGGCGCCGAGCAGCACGGCCGCGGCGACCACCACGACGAGGAAGACGGTGTCGCTCATCGCTCGGTCTCCTTCCCGGCGCCCGTCTCGCGACCGGGCCGGCCTCCACGCGTCCTCGGGCCCACGGGACCGCTCTCCTGGTCGGGCGGGTACAGGCCGGCGCCGCGCAGCTCGTCGTTGGACGCGAACGCGTGCAGCACACGCGCCTCGAGCGCGAGCGTGTCGGCGCGGACCTGCTCGACCCCGCCCGCCTGGTCGACGTCGAGCACGTGCAGGTAGAGCATGCCCGTCAGCCGGTGCGCCTCGATGACCAGCGAGCCGGGCACGAGCGACGTGAGCTCCGCCGTCAGCGTCATGTAGACGTCGGAGGGGTTGCGCAGGCGCACCCCCACGACCGCGCCGCGCGGCGTGCGGCGCGGGTCGACGGCGAGCGCGGCCACCTGGAAGGACGCCGTGAACAGGTCGACGACGAACCGTGCCAGGAGCACGAGCAGCGGCCACGGGCGCGTGCGGCCCCGCACGGCGACGGACGGGAGCGGCAGCAGGACGAGCACCGTGCAGGCGACGAGGACGCCGGCCACGACGTTCCCCCAGGAGAGGTCGCCCCAGAGCATGACCCACACGAGCGTGAGCCACGCGACGGTGCGCCACTGCGTGGTGACGCGCCGGAACGGGCCGCTCGAGAGCGTGCTGCGGCGGCGGTGCAGGCTGTTCACGAGCCCTCACCGCCGTCCGCGACGTCGCTCGAGACGCCCTGGCCGCGCCCGGAGTCGTCCGGGAACACGGCGTTCACGTACGTGTGCCCGTCGAGGAGCGTCGCCGCGGCGCGCTCGGAGTACGCGTAGAGCGGGCCGGCGACCACGGTGAGCGCGACGCCGAAGGCCACGAGCGCCGTCGCGGGCCCGACCATGCCGCGGGGCAGGCGCGCCGTCTCCGGGATCTCCACAGGCGCCGTCTGCCAGAACGCCTTGTTCCACGCCTTGACGATCGCGTAGAGCGTGAGGAGGGACGTGACGACGGACCCGACGACGAGCGCCCACGTGAGCGGCGTCCCCTGGGCGACGCCCTCCTGGAGCAGCCCGAGCTTGCCGAGGAACCCGGACAGGGGCGGGATGCCCGCGAGGTTCATCGCCGGGACGAAGAACAGGATCGCGAGCCCCGGGGCGAGCTTGGCGAGACCGCCCAGCCGGTCGAGCGACGTCGACCCGCCTCGGCGCTCGACGAGCCCGACGACGAGGAACAGCGTCGTCTGCACCGTGATGTGGTGCACGACGTAGAAGACGGCCGCCGCCATGCCCGGCTCGGAAGCGAGCGCGATGCCGAAGATCATGTAGCCGATGTGGCTCACGAGCGTGAACGACAGGAGGCGCTTGATGTCGTTCTGCGCGACGGCGCCGAGGATGCCGACGATCATCGTCGCGAGCGCGAGCCACAGCAGGAGGTCGTCGAGGTCGTCACCCGGGAAGAGCAGGGTCTGCGTCCGGATGATCGCGTACACGCCGACCTTGGTGAGCAGGCCGGCGAACACCGCGGTGACCGGCGCGGGCGCCGTCGGGTAGGAGTCGGGCAGCCACGCCGACAGCGGGAACAGCGCCGCCTTGATGCCGAACGCGAGGAGCAGCAGGAGCTGGATGGTCGTCGCGACGCCGGGGTCGATGTCGGGGAGTCGCTCGGCGAGCTGGGCGAGGTTGACCGTGCCCGTCGCGGCGTAGGTGACGGCGATCGCGACGAGGAAGATGATCGAGGACAGCAGCGCGACGACGACGTAGATCGAGCCGGCCCGGATGCGCTCGCCCGTCCCGCCGAGCGTGAGCAGCACGTAGCTCGCGGCGAGGAAGATCTCGAAGCCGACGTAGAGGTTGAACAGGTCGCCGGACAGGAACGCGTTGAACACGCCCGCGGCGAGCACCATGAACGTCGGGTGGTAGATCGCGACCGGGGCCTCGTCGTCGCCGTCGGCGACGCCCTGCGCGAGCGAGTACAGGAGCACGCAGAGCATGACGAAGCTCGACACGGTGAGCATGAGCGCCGCGAGCCGGTCGGCGACGAGGTCGATGCCCACGGGGGCCGCCCACTCGCCGATGTCCACGACGACCGGCCCGCCGTCCGCCGCGACGAGCAGCGCGACGGAGACGCCGAGCACCAGCAGGAGCGTCGTCGCCGCGATGATCCGCTGGGCGCGCGCGTGCCGCCACAGCGCGAGCGTCAGGCCGGCCGCGACGAGCGGCAGCGCCACCGGGAGCGGGACGAGCGCCTTGGAGACCTCGGCGAGATCCATCAGCCCCTCCTCCCCTCGTCCGTGCCACGGCCCTTCGCGTCCCGCCGGTCCCCCGGCCGTTCGACGACCGCCTCGGTCTCGGGGTCGTCCAGCCGCCTGTCGGTGACGCCGTCGCCGTCCGCGTCGGTCTCGTCGCGGACCTGGGCGGCCTCGTCGTCGAGCGTCTGGCCGCTCTCCTCGGTGTCGAGGTCCTCGAAGGCCGGGACGTTGCGCGCGGCCTGCCGCGCGACCCGGCGGTCCTCGAGGTCGTCCTGGGCCTCGTCGTGGCCGTGCAGCTGCCACGACCGGTAGGCCATGGCGAGGACGAACGCCGTCAGCCCCAGGGTGATGACGATGGCCGTGAGCACCATCGCCTGGACGAGCGGGTCGCTCATCTCGTCCTCGGGCGTGGTGCCGACGAGCGGCGCGCCCCCGGCGCGACCGCCGGCGACGAGGAAGAGCAGGTTCGCACCGTTGCCCATGAGGATGAAGCCGAGCAGCACGCGCGTGAGGGTGCGTTCGAGCAGCAGGTAGACGCCCGCGGCGAACAGCACGCCGATCGCGAGGACGAGGACGACGCTCGGGGTCATGTCGATGTCGCTCACCGGCGGCCACCTCCGATCGCGTCGGGCTCGAGGGCCGCCATCGGGCTGGAGTCGTCCCCGGGCTCGCGGCCGAGCGCGGCGCGCTCGCCGTGCCGGTCGATCTCCGCGCCGAGCGTCCGCAGGATGTCGAGGACCAGGCCGACGACGACGAGGAACACCCCGACGTCGAAGAACAGCGTCGTGACGAGCTTGACGTGGCCGAAGACCGGCAGCGTGAGGTCGACGATCGCGCTCTGCAGCACCGAGCCGCCGAGCAGCAGCGGCACCAGCCCGGCACCGGCGGAGAGGAACAGGCCCGTCCCGAGCAGGATGCCGGGGTGCACGGGCGCCGCCTCGCCGAGCTCGTACCGCCCGCCGGCGAGGTACCGCACGACGAGCGCGATCCCCACGACGAGGCCCGCCGCGAACCCGCCGCCCGGGTTGTTGTGCCCGGAGAACAGCAGGAAGAGCGCGAAGACGATCATCGAGTGGAACAGGACGCGCGTGACGACCTCGAAGATCACGGACCGTCGTTGCGGCGCGAGCGTGCGGCCGGCGGAGAGCCACACCGACATGCGCGGCTGCCCCTCGTCCGTGACGCCGCGACGGCGCAGGGCCGCGCCCGGGTCGGGCTCGCCGCCCCAGACGCCCTGCCCCTGGCCCTCGCTCCGGGGACCGCGCACGACGCGGGCGTTCGCGATCCGCAGCACCTCGCCGCTGCGCACGCGCAGGAACACGAGCGACGCGACGCCGGTCGCGGCGGCGAGCAGCACCGAGATCTCGCCCATCGTGTCCCAGGCACGGATGTCGACGAGCGTGACGTTGACGATGTTCTTGCCGCCGCCCCACTCGTACGCCTCCTCCGGGAAGTCCACGGAGATGGGCGTCGCGACGCGCGCGAGGGGGGCGACGAGCGCGAGGCCCATCATGACGACGCCGACGGCGACGCCGATCCCGAGGCGGACCCAGCGGCTCGCGGCGAGCGGCCGGTCGGAGAAGTACGGGGGCAGGCGGCGCAGCACGAGCACCATGACGACGAGCGTGACGGTCTCGACGAGCACCTGCGTCAGCGCGAGGTCGGGCGCCCCGTGCAGGAGGAAGAGGACGGCGTTGCCGTAGCCCGCGATGCCGATGAGGATCACGGCCTTGAGCCGGCGCCGCGACCGGGCGGCGAGGACCGAGGCCACGCAGACCGCGAGGACGGCGGCGAGCTGGGCGGGGCGGTCCCACGCCTTGAGCTGCTCGGGCCAGCTCGTCTGCACGACCATGACGAGGCCCGGGCCGAGGACGAGCGCGAGCAGGATGATGCCGAGGTAGAACGGCAGCGAGCCGCGCTGCGTCACCGCGGTGACGTCGGCCGCCGCGTCGTCGAGGCGGCGCATGATCCGCCGGTACGCGACGTCGGCCTCGGGGACGGACCACAGCGAGGCCTGGAACCGCTCGACGCGCGACCGCTGCCAGAAGAGCAGGGCGCCGACCGCGAGGACCAGCACGGTCAGCGCGAGGGCCGGGGTGAGCCCCGCCCACAGCACGAGGTGGCCCGGCTCGCCGGCGGGGTACGTCTCGGCGAACGGCAGGAGGAGCTCCTCGCCGACGTGCGGGAAGAGCCCGGCGACGAGACCGAGCACGGCGAGCACGACCGCGGGCGCGACGAGCAGGAACGGCAGCGGCTTGATCCGCGCCGGGTCGACGAGCGGCTCGTCGGGCTCCACGACCGGGCCGCGCGCCGCGCGCAGGTCGACGTGCTCGTTCGCGCGCGCCGGGGCGCCGACGAACCGCTTGTGCGACGAGAACGCGCCCCACCAGAAGCGCAGGCTGTAGGCGGTCGTCAGCATCGACCCGACGACGACCGACCACAGGGCCACGGCGTCGACCCAGGCCGGTCCCTGCCCGTGCAGGAGCCCCTCGAGCGCGGCCTCCTTCGCGACGTAGCCGGCGAACGGGGGCAGGCCGATCATCGACGCCGTCGCGAGGGCGCCGGCGGTCGCCGTCCACGGCAGGGCACGGCCCACGCCGGTGAGGCGGCGCAGGTCGCGCGTGCCGGTCGCGGCGTCGACGGCGCCGACGACGAGGAACAGCGTCGCCTTGAACATCGCGTGCGCGCCGATCATCGCGAGGCCGGCGAGCGCCGCGCCCTGGGTGCCGAGGCCGACGAGCAGGATGATGAACCCGAGCTGGCTGACCGTCCCGAACGCGAGGACGAGCTTGAGGTCGTACTGCCGCAGCGCCCGGTACCCGCCGACGAGCATCGTCCCGGCGCCGAGCGCGATGACGAGCGACCGCCACACGGTCGTGTCCGAGTACGCCGGGGCGAACCGGGCGACGAGGTAGACGCCCGCCTTGACCATCGCCGCGGCGTGCAGGTAGGCGCTCACCGGGGTCGGGGCAGCCATCGCCGCGGGGAGCCAGAAGTGGAGCGGGACGAGCGCGGACTTGCTGGCCGCGCCGACGAGGAGGCAGACCACGGCGGCCGTCACGGCGCCGCCCGTGGGCGGGTCGGCGACGATCTCCGACAGCCGGTACGTGCCGGCCTGGACACCGAGGACGACGAGCCCGACGAGCATCGCGAGGCCGCCCGCGGTCGTCACGACGATCGCCTGCATGGCGGCGCGCCGTCCCGCCTTGCGGTCCGCGTAGTGCCCGATGAGCAGGTAGGAGAAGACGGTCGTGAGCTCCCAGAACACGAAGAGGAGCAGCACGTCGTCCGCGACGACGAGCCCCACCATCGCCCCGGCGAAGGCCGTGAGCACGCCGCCGAACCGGCGCAGGCCCTGCGCGGTCGGCGAGAAGTAGGCGGAGCAGTAGACCAGGACGAGGGCGCCGACGCCCCCGACGAGCAGCAGCATGAGCCACGACAGCGTGTCCATGCGGAACGCGAGCTCGAGCCCGAGGCCCGGCACCCACTCGTGCACCGACGTCGGGTGGTCGCCCTCCATGACGCGGCGCGTCCAGCTCAGCGCGTAGACGGCGGCCGAGGCCGGCGCCAGGGCCATGACGAGGAAGGCCCGCCGGCCGAGCAGCGAGAAGAGTGCGGGCGCGCCCAGTGCCATCGCGAGATGCGCGACGAGCACGTAGAGCACGGGCCGCTCCGTCCGGGTCGGGGGCGGGTGGGCGGGTCTTGCCTGGACTTGTCACTCGTCCCGGCGCCGGGGAGGGCGCGCACGACGACACGAGGCCGTGGACGCGACGAGCAGCCGCGTCGACCACGTCCATTTTACGGGGAGGTCGGGGGTGTGCGCGTCCGCGGCACGACCGCCGGTCGTCCCGTGACCTACGTCTCAGTGCTCGGAGGCTGTCAGAGGTCCTCGCGGTCCACGAGGAACTCCGCCTCGTCCGCGATCTCGCCGCCCACGGCGTCGTGCAGCGTCCCGGCGATCTGCGCGACCACCTCCGCGGCGCGCTTGCGGGCCACGCGGTGGTCCATCGACGGCTGCTCCTCCTGCGACTCCGCGAGGTCGCGGGGCTCCCAGCGCACCCGGTAGCTCACGGCGCCGTCCGCGGCCCACGGCAGGCCGCGCAGGAGCAGCGGGAGACGGTCCTCGCCGCCCACCTCGACGGCCACGAGCCCGTCCATCCCGAGGTCGACGAGGAGGCCGTAGCCGTCGAGCACCGAGCCGGTCGTCAGCGCCTTGATGTCGACGTCGTCGGCCGCGGCGTGGATCGCGCGGCGCAGCTCCGGGTCCATCTTCTCCCCCGGGTACAGCGGGAGCTCCGTGATGCCCTTCGGCGGCCCGCCGTACGAGGCGCCCTCCGTCGCGAGCGTCGTGCGCGGGTGCTGACGCGCGACGAGCGCGAGCGCGGCGTTCGGCTCGAGCCAGACGTCGGAGTACAGGCACATGTCCACCGCGGCGCCCGGGTCGGGCGTGAGGACGACGCCCGGCGAGGCGGGGTTGCCGACATCGGTGCGCACCGACCCGCCGAGGCGCCGCGCCGCGGCGACGAGCCACGCGACGACGCGCTCCTCCTCGCGCACCGGCAGCCCCGCCGGGAACGCGCGCCCGATGCCGTCGCGGTCGCCGCCGCCCGGGTAGGGCGCCTCGCCGCGCTCGCGCGGGCACACGACGTCGAACACGAGGGCGGTCCCGGGCGGGAGGCCCGCACCCGCCGGGGCGTAGGGGCCGGTGAGCGTCGTGTGGCGGGACGTGCGCAGCACGCCCGGCTCGCCCGCGCCGG
>NZ_LWGL01000123.1 GCF_001722485.1 Cellulosimicrobium cellulans
CCACGACCAGACGTCCGCGCGCCGGCAGCCCGCGCAGGGCGCGCAGCACCGCGCGGCGTGCGTGCACGAGGACGTCGGCCCGTCCCGCTGCGCCCGGGACGAGCAGTGGCGTGGCGGGCAGGACGACGGCGCGGAGGCTCACGCCCCACACCGTACCGACGGGCGGGCGGACCGGGCGGGGCGACGCGGCACGCCGGGCACGAGTACGGTGGGACGGTGAGGTTCTTCGGTGAGCGCGACGACGACCGGCGGGAGGAAGGCCCGGCGCCCGGCGCGTCGGGGCGGGGTACCGACGGGGACGAGGCGCTGCGGTCCCAGGTCGAGGAGCTGCTCGAGCGCGAGCTCGGGCAGGTCACGACGGAGGACAAGCACGTCCCGACGCCCCTCGCGCTCGAGCGCGTCGTCGAGTGGATCACGGACTGCGGGTACAGCTACTTCGTGGACTCGGACGGCGACGTCGGGGGCCTGTGGCACGGCCGCCTCTTCTACTTCCTGCTCTTCGGCAAGAGCGACGAGATCCTCCAGGTGCGCGGCCAGTGGAACCGTGACCTCGCCATCGAGCGCCTCGAGGAGGTCCTCGAGTTCTGCAACGAGTGGAACGCCGACCGCATCTGGCCCAAGACGTACACGCGCGTGCGCGACAACGGCATGATCCAGGTCTTCACCGAGATGACCGTCGACCTCGAGCACGGCGTCACCGACGACCAGCTCGACCAGCTGCTCCAGTGCGGGCTCAGCACGGGCTCGATGTTCTTCGACGCGCTCGACGAGTTCTACCCCGACCCGGCGAGGCAGGCGCCGTGAGCTCGGCACGCACCGGGTGGTTCGCCCGTCTGTTCGGCAACCGCCGTCCCAAGCCCCCGGAGCCGGTCGCGGGTCGCCGCGACGTGCCGCGCGCGCTGTCGATGTCGCGCATCGGGGACCACCTGACCGGGCGCGGCTACCACTTCCGCGTCGACGACGACGGAGACATCACCGGCACGTGGGACGGGCACCGCTTCTGGTTCCTCCTCCTCGGCGAGCGCTCGGAGATCCTCCAGGTGCGCGGCCGCTGGTCCACGACGCTGCCGGTCGAGGCGCGCCTGCCCACGCTCCAGGCCGTCAACGACTGGAACCGCGAGCGGATCTGGCCCAAGGTCTACGTGCGCGAGGAGGGCGGCCGGCTCGCGGTGTACGCGGAGCTGTCGGTCGACTTCGAGCACGGCGCGACCGACGCCCAGCTCGCGCAGACGGTCTCGTGCGGTCTCGGGACGGCGGTGCAGCTCTTCCACGCGATCGCCGCGCACCTGCCGCCGGGGGTCGTCGAGGACTGACCGCCGCGGCGCAGGATGCCCGTCACGGGCTCGCGTCGTCCGTCCGGCCCTGGGGCTCAGCGCCGGACGGTCGGCAGTCCCAGCACGACCGGACCGGCCGGCGCCCCGCCGCCGTGTCCGTGCCCGTGGTCGTCGCCACCGCCGAGCCGCGCCCGCTCGCGCGCCGCCCAGGCGTCGCCCGAGCGCGTGCGCCGCACGGCGAACGGACCGCCCGTGAGCGCCGAGTCGGCGATGAGGTGGTGGGGCGCGGACCGCGTGACCTCGACGGTCACGACGTCGCCCGGGCGCGGGAGCCGCGCGTCCGGCGTCCCCGCGAGGCGCGGGTCGTCCGCGAGGCCCGCGCCGTCCGAGGCAGGCAGTGCGACGTCGGCGGGCAGCGCGAGGTGCACGAGCCGGTTGTCCGGCGCGCGCCCGGTGACGCGGTGCGTCGCGCCGTCCTTCTTGCCGGCCCCCTCGCCGACGAGCACCTCGACGGTGCGCCCGACCTGGCGCGCCGACTCCTCGCCCGCGATGCGCTCCTGGAGCGCCTGGAGCCGCTCGAAGCGCTCTTGGACGACCTCCTTCGGGAGCTGGCCGTCCATCGTGGCCGCGGGCGTCCCGGGGCGCGGCGAGTACTGGAACGTGAACGCCGACGAGAAACGGGACGCCTCCACGACGCGCAGCGTCTCGGCGAAGTCCTCCTCGCTCTCCCCGGGGAAGCCGACGATGATGTCGGTGGTGATCGCGGCGTCGGGCATGACGGCGCGCACGCGGTCGAGAATCCCGAGGAAGCGCTCGGACCGGTAGGAGCGACGCATGGCGCGCAGCACGCGGTCCGACCCCGACTGCAGCGGCATGTGCAGCTGCGGCATGACGTTCGGCGTCTCGGCCATCGCGGCGATGACGTCGTCGGTGAACGCGGCCGGGTGGGGCGACGTGAAACGCACGCGCTCGAGCCCCTCGACGGTGCCGCACGCGCGCAGCAGCTTGGCGAACGCGCCGCGGTCGCCGAACTCGACGCCGTAGCTGTTGACGTTCTGGCCGAGCAGCGTGACCTCGATGGCGCCGGCCTCGACGAGCGCGCCCACCTCGGCGAGCACCTCGCCCGGACGACGATCGCGCTCCTTGCCCCGCAGGTGCGGCACGATGCAGAACGTGCACGTGTTGTTGCACCCGACGCTGATGGACACCCAGCCGGCGTAGACGGACTCGCGCTTCGTGGGCAGCGTCGACGGGAAGACCTGGAGGGACTCGGCGATCTCGACCTGCGCCGCCTCGTTGTGGCGCGCGCGTTCGAGCAGCACGGGCAGGGCGTCGAGGTTGTGCGTGCCGAACACGACGTCGACCCACGGCGCCTTGTCGACGATCGTGCCGCGGTCCTTCTGGGCGAGGCAGCCGCCGACGGCGATCTGCATGCCGGGCCGCTGCGCCTTGACGGACGCGAGCTGGCCGAGGTTGCCGTAGAGGCGCGTGGCGGCGTTCTCGCGCACCGCGCACGTGTTGATCACGACGACGTCGGCCCGGTTCGCCGCCTCGTCCTCCGCGCTCGCGCGCGTGTAACCGGCCTGCTCGAGCATGCCGGCCATGTGCTCGGAGTCGTGCACGTTCATCTGGCAGCCGAGCGTGCGCACCACGTACGTGCGGGCGGCGCGGCCGTCGGCGGACGCCTCCGACGTCGCGTCGGGGCTGGCGGCCGGGAAGGGGGCGGGGGCGATCGTGGACATCACCGCCCAGGGTACGGCGCCGCCGTGCGTGTTACGGAACTGTTGCCCGACTGTTGCCGGATCGGGTGGCACGCCGCAACACGGAGGTCTTATGGTCCAGGGATGGCCGACGAGAACCTTTCGCCGTCCGACGCGCACGGGAGCGCGCAGGACGTCCAGACCAGCACGCCCACGAGCTCCCACCCCCTCGGAGAACCCCTCGTCGAGCTGCGCGGGGTGAACAAGCACTTCGGCGACCTGCACGTCCTGCGGGACATCGACCTCACCGTCCGCAAGGGCGAGGTCCTCGTCGTGATCGGCCCGTCGGGCTCGGGCAAGTCGACGCTGTGCCGGGCGATCAACCGCCTCGAGACCATCGACGCCGGCGAGATCCGCATCGACGGAGAGCCCCTGCCCGAGGAGGGCAAGGCGCTCGCGCGGCTGCGCGCGGACGTCGGCATGGTCTTCCAGGCGTTCAACCTGTTCGCGCACAAGACGATCGTCGACAACGTGACGCTCGGCCCGGTGAAGGTGCGCCGCGAGAAGCCGAAGGACGCCAAGGAGCGGGCGCTCGCGCTGCTCGACCGCGTGGGCGTGAAGAACCAGGCGGAGAAGATGCCCGCCCAGCTCTCGGGCGGCCAGCAGCAGCGCGTGGCCATCGCCCGCGCGCTCGCGATGCGCCCCAAGGTCATGCTGTTCGACGAGCCGACCTCCGCGCTCGACCCCGAGATGATCAACGAGGTCCTCGACGTCATGGTCGCCCTCGCGGCCGAGGGCATGACGATGATCGTCGTCACGCACGAGATGGGGTTCGCCCGCAAGGCGGCGAACCGCGTCGTGTTCATGAGCGACGGGCAGATCGTCGAGGAGGCCCACCCCGAGGAGTTCTTCACCGCCCCGCGCAGCGAGCGCGCCAAGGACTTCCTCTCGAAGATCCTCACCCACTGAGCGCCTCGCCGACGAGGACCTCACCCACCGCGCGGGACGTCCCGCCGACCCACCGGCCCACCTACCGGACCACCTCCACCGGTGCTCCACCATCACGAAGGGGAACAACGATGCGTACACGACACGCAGCTGCCGGCGTCCTCGCCGCAGTCACCGCTCTCACGCTCGCCGCGTGCGGCGGCAGCGAGGTGGGTGCCGACAGCACGACCACCGACCCGGAGCAGGCGGACACGAACAACGCCGAGGAGACCATCCGCATCGGCATCAAGTTCGACCAGCCGGGCCTGGGCTACCAGGAGGGCAGCGAGTACACGGGGTTCGACGTCGACGTCGCGACCTACGTCGCCGAGCAGCTGGGCTACTCCGCCGACCAGATCGAGTGGGTCGAGGCGCCGTCCGCGCAGCGCGAGACGATGCTCCAGACCAACCAGGTCGACATGATCTTCGCGACGTACTCCATCACCGACGAGCGCAAGGAGTCGGTCGCGTTCGCCGGCCCGTACTTCGTCGCGGGCCAGGACCTCCTCGTCGCCGAGGACAACACCGACATCACCGGCCCCGAGTCGCTCGAGGGCAAGAACCTGTGCTCGGTCACCGGTTCCACGTCCGCCCAGCGCATCAAGGACGAGTACGCCGCGGGCGTGCAGCTCCTCGAGCGCCCGGGCTACGCGGAGTGCGTCACCGCGCTCACCGCGGGCCAGGTGGACGCCGTCACGACGGACGACATCATCCTCGCCGGTCTCGCGGCCCAGCCCGCGAACCAGGGCAAGGTCAAGGTCGTCGGTGCGCCGTTCTCGACCGAGCGCTACGGCGTGGGCCTGCCGCAGGACAACGACGTCTGCGAGGACGTCAACGCCGCGATCGAGCAGATGATCGAGGACGGCTCGTGGGAGGAGTTCGTCGCGGCGAACACCGAGGGCACCGGGTACTCGCCGAACGCCGACGAGAATCCGCCGTCGGTCGACCCCTGCGCCTGACCAGGTCCCGAGGGGAGCGGCGCGCCGCGCCGCTCCCCTCGTCTGCCCGTCGCGGCCGCGGCCGCACCTGCCCTCCCGGAGGTCTGACTCACCGTGGGTGACTACTTGTCCCAGCTGGGGACGCTGTTCGCGGAGTACGACGTGCTCGGCGCGTTCTGGGTCAACATCCAGCTGACGTTCTGGGCCGCGATCCTGTCGCTCGTCCTCGGCACGATCCTCGCCCTCATGCGGATCTCCCCCGTCGCGAGTTTGCAGTGGGCCGGCGCGGCATACGTCAACGTGCTCCGCAACACGCCGCTCACCGTGATCATGACGGTCCTCGTCCTGGGCATCTGGACCCAGCTCCAGATCAGCCTCGCCCCGGACTTCGCGGCCAACTTCTTCCGCTTCGCCGTCGTCGGCCTGGCGGTCTACCACGCCGCCTTCGTGTGCGAGGCGATCCGCTCGGGCGTCAACACCGTCCCGGTCGGCCAGGCCGAGGCGGCGAGGGCGATCGGCCTGTCGTTCCTCCCGGCTGCGCGCCTCATCATCCTGCCGCAGGCCTTCCGCGGGGCGGTCGCACCGCTCGGCAACACGCTCATCGCGCTCCTGAAGAACTCCACGGTCGCCGTCGCGGCGAGCGTCCCCACGGAGACGTCGAGCCTCATGCGCACGATGATCGAGTTCAACTCGAGCTACATCTACGCGATCTTCTTCATGTTCGCGCTCGGCTACGTCATCCTCGTCATCCCGATCGGCCTGCTGACCACGTCCCTCTCGACCCGACTGGCGGTGCGCCGATGAGCTCCCAGCAGTCCGTCCTCTTCGACGTCCCAGGGCCGCGCGCGCGGCGCAACATCGTGATCGGCAACGTGATCGGCGCGATCTTCGTGCTGGGGATCGCCGCGCTCGTCGTGATCGAGTTCGCGCGCAAGGGCCAGCTCTCGTGGGACCTGTGGGGCCCGGTCTTCACCGCGAGCGCGTGGGAGAACTACTTCCTGCCCGGGCTGCAGAACACGCTGCGCGCGGCCGGCTTCGCCATCGTCGGGGCCGTCGTGTTCGGGCTCGTCCTGGGTTCCGGCCGGCTCTCGCACGTCCGGGTGGTGCGCTGGCTCAGCGGGACCGTCGTCGAGTTCTTCCGTGCGGTCCCCGTGCTGCTGCTGATGATCTTCTTCTGGCTGTTGCTCGGCTTCAACCAGGTGCCGGAGCCGTCCTTCCTCGCGGTCGTCATCGCCCTCGTGCTGTACAACGGCTCCGTCATCGCCGAGCTCGTGCGGTCGGGCGTCGGGAACCTCCCGAAGGGCCAGGGCGAGGCCGGTCTCGCGATCGGCCTGACGCGCGGCCAGACGCTGCGCTCCATCCAGCTCCCGCAGGCGCTCATCGCGATGCTGCCGGCGCTCGTGTCCCAGCTCGTCGTGGTGCTCAAGGACACCGCGCTCGGGCAGATCATCGTCTACAACGAGCTGCTGCGCGCCGCCCAGATCTTCGGCAACGGGAACGGGAACAACCTGCAGACGCTGACCGTCGCGGCGGTCATCTTCATCGTCATCAACTTCGCGCTGACGACGGTGGCCCAGTGGCTCTCCCGCTTCCTGCGCGGCCGCACGGCGGGCGCGACCTCCGCCGGTCCCGGCATCGGGAACCCGACCGCCACCACCACCGCCACGGACGCCGTCACGACGGGGGCTGGGGAGCCGACCGGGCGCTGAGCGAACCGCACGGCGCGCCGGTCCGTACCGGCGCGCCGCGCGCGTCGCGCCTCAGTCGTCGAGGGACGGCTCCTCGTCGAGCTCCCGCTGGACCACCTCGAACGCGAGCGACGGCGAGTAGCCCTTGCGGGCGAGCGCGCCGACGGCGCGGCGGATCCGCACGTCGCGGTCGAGCCCGGCGGTCCGGCGCAGCCGCGCGCGCGCGAGGTCGCGCGCCGCGTCGGCCTCGGAGTCGTCGTCGACCTGGTCGAGCGCGGAGGCGGACGTCTCCTCGTCGATGCCGCGCCGGCGCAGCTCCGCCGCGATCGCCCGCCGGGAGAGACTGCGTTCGCCGTGGCGCGTGCGCACGAGCATCTCGGCGTACGACGCGTCGTCGACGAGCCCCACCTCCTCGAAGCGGTCGAGGAGCGGGCCGACGACCCTCTCGGGGTACCCCTTGCGGCCGAGCGACTGCGCGAGCTCGACCCGGCTCTTCGGCGCCGCGGTGAGGACGCGCAGCAGCGTCTCGCGTGCCCGCTCCTCCAGCTCGGCGTCGGAGATCTCGCCGTTCTCGACGAGCTCGTGCAGAGACGGGCGCGAGCGCCGCGCGGAGGACGTGCCCTCCGCGCGACGCTCGCGCGACCGTCGGTCGTCGCCCGTCAGAACGGCGACTTCTTCCCCTTCGCCGCGGCGGGCGCCTTGCCCGCGGCGGGGGCGGCCGCAGCGTCGGCCGGGGCAGCCGCACCCGCGGCCGGGTCGGCCGGGGCGTCGACCCGGGCGCCGACGCCGAGCTTCTCCTTGATCTTCTTCTCGAGCTCGTTCGCCAGGTCGGGGTTGTCGCGCAGGAAAGCGCGCGCGTTCTCCTTGCCCTGGCCGAGCTGGTCTCCGCCGTAGGTGAACCACGACCCGGACTTGCGCACGAACCCGTGCTCGACGCCCATGTCGATGAGGCCACCCTCGCGCGAGATGCCGACGCCGTAGAGGATGTCGAACTCCGCCTGCTTGAACGGCGGGGCCATCTTGTTCTTCACGACCTTGACGCGCGTGCGGTTGCCGACCGCGTCCGTGCCCTCCTTGAGGGTCTCGATGCGGCGGATGTCGAGGCGGACGGAAGCGTAGAACTTCAGCGCCTTGCCACCGGTCGTCGTCTCGGGCGACCCGAAGAAGACGCCGATCTTCTCGCGGAGCTGGTTGATGAAGATCGCCGTGGTGCCCGAGGCGCTGAGCGCACCGGTGATCTTGCGCAGCGCCTGCGACATGAGGCGCGCCTGGAGGCCGACGTGGCTGTCGCCCATCTCGCCCTCGATCTCGGCCTTCGGCACGAGCGCCGCGACCGAGTCGATGACGATGATGTCGAGCGCGCCGGAGCGGATGAGCATGTCGGCGATCTCGAGCGCCTGCTCCCCCGTGTCCGGCTGGGAGACGAGGAGCGCGTCGGTGTCGACGCCGAGCTTCTTGGCGTACTCCGGGTCGAGCGCGTGCTCGGCGTCGATGAAGGCCGCGATGCCGCCGGCCCGCTGCGCGCTCGCCACGGCGTGCAGCGCGACCGTCGTCTTTCCGGACGACTCGGGGCCGTAGACCTCGATGACGCGGCCGCGCGGCAGGCCGCCGATGCCGAGCGCGACGTCCAGGGCGATCGAGCCGGTGGGGATCACGTCGACGGGCGCGCGCCCCTCGTCCCCGAGGCGCATGACGGAGTTCTTGCCGAAGCTCCGGTCGATCTGGGCGAGAGCCGCCTCGAGCGCCTTCTCGCGGTCTGCGGGTGCGGGCATGTCGGTCACCTTCGTGGACGGGGCACCCGGTGTCGCCGGACGCCGTGCTTCGGTCGCCGGGGCCCTGCGGCCCCGACAGGTTCAGGTCTGTCGTTCGTCGTGCCCGACAGTACGGGCAGCCACCGACACGCACGGCCTGCGGCCCGCGACCTGTGGACCGTCGCCGCCGACCGCGGTCGCGGGGCGCCACGACGAGCACCTGTGCACAACTCTAGCCGAACACGTGTTCGATCAGCACGTCCCTCGCGGCGTCTCCTCCCGGCGTGTCGTCGACGGCTCTCCGGCCGCCGCGCACTTTCACGCCACGCGCGCTCACGCCGTCGACCACGACTCCCCCGGCCGCAGCACGACCACCTGCGTGCCGGGCGCCTCGCGCTGCGCCGCCGCCACGAACGCGGCGCCGGCACGGTCCATCCACCCGCGCGGCAGGTGCCGCCCACCGGGTGCGTGGAGCGTCCCCCAGTGCACGGGGACCGCGACGCGCACCCCCACCTCGGCGCACACGCGCGCGGCCCGCACCGGGTCGAGGTGGCCGCCCGACAGGCGCGGCCCCCAGCCGCCGACGGGCACGAGCGCGACGTCGACCGGCCCGCCCGCGAGCCGCGGCATGCGCGCCATCCCCGGGAAGTGCTCGGTGTCGCCCACCGCCCAGACCCGCGTGCCGGCGTCCGACCGCCCGGGCGTGCGCACCCGGACCAGGTGGCCGTTCGCCGCGTTCGGCCGGTGCGGCATCGGGCGGTGGCCGTGCACCGCGGGCACGAGCCGCACCTCGACGGCCAGGGAGGCGTCGACGCCACCCCCGGCGCCGGCACCGCGGGCCTCCCTCCCGTCCTCCCCGCCGTCTCCCGCAGCGACGACGCCGTGCCACGCGTCGCCGAGCCCGGTGCCGCGCAGGCCCTTGCCGCGAAGCCACCGCGCGTTCGCGGGCGCGGTGAGCACCGGGACGTCCGGGAGCAGCCGCAGCGACCGGAGCTCGGCGTGGTCGTGGTGCAGGTGGGACAGCAGGACGGCGTCGGCGTCGCGCCACGCCTCGGCGGGCCGCGCGCCCCGGCGCCGCAGGAGGCCGGCGTGGCGGTGCAGGAGGGGATCGGTGACCAGCCGGGCGCGCGTCCGGCCGTCGTCGTCCTCGACGTCGAGCACGACCGTCGCGTGGCCGAGCCACGTCACGCGCAGCCTCACCGGTCGCCCTCCCCCACGACCTCGTGCGACGGCGCCGGCGCGCGGACCCCGAGGTCCTCGAGCCACGCGACGAGGCGGCGGTGCACCGCCTCGGCGCCGACGAGCACCGGCTCGCCGTCGACCTCCTCGAGCTCGTCCGCGGGCACGTGCAGGTGCGCCGGGTGCACGAGCACCGCCGCGTTCTGCGCGCCGCCCAGGCCGCCGTGCGACCCCACCAGGCCCTCGAACGCGTGGACCATGCCGACGTCGTCGACGCGCGAGACGAGGACGAGGTCCCCCGCGTCCGCGAGCCGCGCGACGCGCAGCAGGTCCGGGGCCGCGCGGTCCCCGTACGGCGCGAGCGGGTCGCGGCCGCGGACCTCCCCGGTGACGAGGTCGTGCGTCCCGCCCGGCCCGTGCGCGACCGGCGTCGTGCCC
>NZ_LWGL01000124.1 GCF_001722485.1 Cellulosimicrobium cellulans
AGCCACGCGTCCCACGCGTCGGCCGGCAGCGCGAGCGGCATCCGGTCGTGGATCTCGGCGAGGTCGGGGGCCGCGTCGGTCGTGATGATCGTCGTCGAGACGAGCCAGCGGGCCGGGTCGTCGTCGGCCTTCGCCGGGTCGCGCCAGAACTCGTACAGCCCGGCGAACGCGGCGCTGCGCCCGTCCTGCGGAGCGATGTAGTACGGCTGCTTGGGCGTCTTCCCACGGCGCGGCCGGCCCCCGTCGCCCGCGGGTGACGCGCCGTCTAGCAGCGGGCGCCACTCGTAGTACCCGTCCGCCGGGACGAGGCACCGCCGGACCCCGAACGGCTTGGCGAACGCGGGCTTGTCGAGGACGGACTCCGCCCGCGCGTTGATCATGCGGGCGCCGCCCGCGGGGCTCTTCGACCAGGACGGCACGAGCCCCCAGCGCGCGACGCGCAGGGAGCGCCGCACCTCGCCCGTGTCCTTCGCCGCGCGCTCGACGACGATCCGCACCGGGTCGGTCGGCGCGAGGTTCCACGACGGCGGGAGCAGGCGGGCGTCGTCGGCGATCTCCGCGACCGCGAACTCGTCCGCGAGGTCCTGGGCGTCCCGGAAGGAGGCGTAGCGTCCGCACATGCCTCCAGCGTGCCGCACGCCGCCCACACGCGGCGCGCCGCGCCGTCTGCCTCGCGGCCGGGCGACGAGAGGCGGATCACGTCGCCCGGGGCGACGGTTTTCGATGTCGAATCGTTACGATGGGCGTCATGCCCACACCCTCGGTCGACACAGCCATGCCCAGGACGCGGTCGTCGGCCAAGTGGGTGCTCCTGCTCGGTGCGCTCGCGACGTTGCCCGCGCTGACGGTCGACATGTACCTGCCGCTCCTGCCCGAGGTGGGGGCGGAGCTCGGCGCCCCCGACTCGCTCGCGCAGCTCACGCTGTCCGGCATGCTCGTCGGCGGCGCGGTCGGCCAGCTCGTCATCGGGCCGCTGTCGGACCGCTACGGGCGACGCCTGCCCGTGGTCGTCGGCCTGTCGCTGCACGTCGTGACGTCGCTGCTCTGCGCGCTCGCGCCGAACATCGGCCTCCTCGTCGCGCTCCGCGTCCTCCAGGGCTTCTTCAACGCGTCCGCGTCGGTCGTCGCCATCGCCGCGATCCGTGACCGCTTCACCGGCTCCGACGCCGCGCGCATCCTCTCCCGGCTCATGCTCGTCATCGGGCTCGCGCCGCTCCTCGCGCCGACGTTCGGCTCGTTCATCGGCGCGCACTCCACGTGGCGCGCGGTGTTCTGGGTCCTCGCCGCGGCGGGCGTCGTGCTCGGCGCGATCGTGCTCCGCTGGATGCCCGAGTCCCTGCCGGTCGAGCGCCGCCGCCCCGCGGGGGCCCGGACGATCCTGCGCGGGTACGGGAGCCTGCTGCGCGACCGCCACTTCGTGGCCCTCGCCGTCCTGCCCGGGCTCGGCCAGGCCGTCCTCATGAGCTACGTCGTCGGGTCGCCGTTCGTGCTCCAGGAGGGCTACGACCTCAGCCACGGCCAGTTCGCGCTCCTGTTCGCGATCAACGGCATCGGTCTCGTCGTCTCGGCGCAGGCGAACGCGGCGCTCGTGCGGCGCGTCGCGCCGATCCGGCTCCTGCGCACCGCGCTCGTCGTGCAGGGCGTGTTCGCCACGGGGCTCGTCGTCGTCGCCGTGACCGGAGCGGGCGGACTCGTCGGCCTCCTCGTCGCCCTCTGGCTCGTGCTGGCCCTGCAGGGCCTCATCCCGGCGAACGCGTCGGCGCTCGCCCTCACGCGCCACGGGGAGATCGCCGGCACGGCGGCCGCCGTCATCGGGGCCTTCCAGTCCGGTGTCGCCGGGCTCGTGAGCCCGCTCGTCGGCTTCTTCGGCGGCGACGCGGTCGCGATGTCCGGCGTCATGCTCGGCGCCGTCGTGACGTCGCTCCTCGTGCTCGGCCTCGCCACGCCGGCGTTCCGCAAGGGCGGCTGGCACACGCCGGTCTGACGCCGCCCGCGGCGTCCGTGCGAGGACGGTCCGCGAGGTGATCTTCGCGCGGCCTTCACGAGTTCGGCGTGGCGTCGTACGGACGTCTCCGCGTGGACCCTCTACCCTGCGTGGGTGCCATCGACCCGACAGCCGTCCGCGAAGCGTCCCGCGGGCGGTCCCCACCACGCGCGCCGGCTCGCCTCGCACGGCGTCGCGCGGGTGGTCGGCATGCTCCTCACCGGCGCCCTAAGCTTCGTCGCCGTCGCCGCCGGCGCGGTGTACCTCGACCTCAAGTCGCAGATCACCGTGAGCGACGTGTCCGACCTCGTCGTCGGCGGGCCCGTGGCGGAGCCGCCGAAGGACCCCGACGACCCGTTCGCCGGCCGCGCGCTGAACATCCTCGTCATGGGGACCGACTACCGCGACGCCGAGAACGCCGCGATCGCCGGCGAGGAGCCGGGCATGCGGTCCGACACGACGTTCGTCGCGCACGTGTCGGGCGACCGCACGCGCATGGAGGTCGTGTCCATCCCTCGCGACTCGCTCGTCGCGCTCCCGGCGTGCAAGCTCCCGGACGGGTCGATGTCGTCCCCGCGGCGCAGCGCGATGTTCAACTCCGCCTTCGAGACCGGCTCCGGCGGCGTCGACGACATCGACCACGCCGCCGCGTGCACCATCACCGCCGTGCAGGAGCTCACCGGCGTCCCGATCACCAACCACGTCGTCGTGAAGATGACCGGCGTCATCGGGGTGGTCGACGCCGTCGGCGGAGTCACCATGTGCTTCCCCGAGCCGGTGAAGGAGAACCCGCGCTACGGGAACCTCGACCTGCCCGCGGGGGAGTACACGCTCTCCGGCCGCGAGTCGATCGACTTCCTCCGGGCCCGCCACGGCACGGGCATGGGCCTCGACATGGGCAGCGACCTCACGCGCATCGCCCGCCAGCAGGCGTTCATCGACTCGATGATCCGCGAGATCCTCGGGAAGAACCTCATCACGAACTCCCCGCAGCTCTACGGCGTCATCCAGGCCGTGCTCGGCTCCATCAGCGCGGACCCCTCGATCGCCGACCCGACGGCGCTCGCCGGCCTCGCGTTCAGCCTGCGGAACATCAATCCGTCGGAGGTCGTGTTCACGCAGCTCCCGGTGGCGCCGGCGCCGAGCGACCCGAACCGCGTCGTGTGGACGTCGGAGGCCGACGCGATCTGGGAGCGCATCGCCACGGACCAGCCGCCGCCCGGCCACGAGGCCCCGGCGGACCCGCGCGACGACGCGACCGCACCCGACGCCGGTGCGCCGGACGCGGGACAGCCGGCCGACGGTGCGGCGCCCCCGGAGGACACCGCCCCGCCCGCCGACGGCGGCACGGGTGCGACCGACCCCGGCACGACGGACCCCGGGACGGGCGAGCCGGCTCCCGAGCCGACGCCGACCTTGCTGCCCGGCGTCTGCGGCTGACCGTCAGGGGCGACGCAGCCGGCCGAGGCGCTCGACGGCGTCGTGCAGCACGTCCTCGCGCTTGACGAACGTGAACCGCACGCGGGACGCGAGGGCGCGCGACGTCGCGGATCCGGGCGTGCAGAACGCGCTCACCGGGACACCGACGACGCCCGCGCGCTCGGGCAGCGCGCGGCACAGGGCGACGCCGTCGTCGTGGCCGAGCGGGGCGCCGTCGGCCACGACGAAGTAGGTGCCCTGCGGCACGACGACGTCGAACCCAGCCGCGACGAGGCCTGAGCACAGCAGGTCCCGGCGCGCGGCGAGCGAGTCGGCGAGGGCGCGCGGCGTCTCGTCGTCGGACAGGGCGTCGGCGACGGCGGGCTGGAACGGCGCGCCCGACGTGTAGGTGAGGAACTGCTTGACCGTGCGCACGGCCGTGACGAGCGGCGCGGGACCGTGGAGCCAGCCGACCTTCCAGCCGGTGAACGAGAACGTCTTGCCGGCCGAGGAGATGGTGATCGTGCGCTCGCGCATGCCGGGGAGCGTCGCGATCGGGACGTGCGCGGTGTCGTCGAACGTCAGGTGCTCGTAGACCTCGTCGGTGACGACGACGGCGTCGTGGCGACGCGCGACGGCGGCGATCGCGTCGAGCTCGTCGAGCGTGAGGACCGTGCCGGTCGGGTTGTGCGGCGAGTTGACGAGGATGATCCGCGTGCGGTCGGTGACCGCGGCGCGCAGCGCGTCGACGTCGAGGCGGAAGCGGTCGCGGCCCGGGACGAGCGGGACGGTGACGTGGCGGGCGCCGGCGAGCGCGATGCCGGCCGCGTGGGAGTCGTAGAACGGCTCGAGCGTCACGACGTCGTCGCCCGGTCCGGCGAGCGCGAGCAGCGTCGCGGCCAGCGCCTCGGTGGCGCCGGTGGTGACGAGCACCTCGGTCTCCGGGTCGGGGTCGAGCCCGTAGTGGCGGAACTGGTGCGCCGCGACCGCGTTGCGCAGCTCGAGGATCCCCGGCCCGGGCGGGTACTGGTTGTGCCCGTCCTCGATCGCGCGCTGCGCCGCGTGCTTGACGGCGGCCGGCCCGTCGACGTCGGGGAAGCCCTGCCCGAGGTTGATGGCGCCCGTGCGGCGGGCGAGGTCCGTCATCTCGGCGAAGATCGTCGACGCGACCGTGCCGTCGGGGGAGAGCAGGCCGGTCGCGCGCGCGGCGTCCTGCCAGCGGCCGGGCGGGAGCGGACCGGTCTGCGGTGCCATGCGCCGACCCTACCGGCGGGCCCCGACGCCGCCGCGATCGCTCGGACCGGACGGGGTTGTCCACAAGCAGTGTTCTGCAGCAGGGCTCCGATGCCCTACGCTCGGGCGCTGTTCGTCCATATCCAGGCACGACAGTGCTGGTCACACGTCATACGGGAGCGGGGTAGACGCGCGGATGTCCGTCGACGCGCACGGGATCGCCGTGCTCGAGAGCGAGGTGCGCGAGCTCGTCCGCCGTCGCGGTGTCGACCCGGCGCGCGACCGGGCCGGGATCGACCGCCTCGTGCGCGAGGCCGTCGCCGACTACGAGACGCGCAGCGCCATCGGGGCCGTCGCGCCGCTGGCCGACCCGGTGGCCGCCGGCCGCGCCGTGGTCGACGCCGTCGCGGGTCTGGGCCCGCTGCAGCAGTACCTCGACGACCCGGCGGTCGAGGAGATCTGGATCAACAGCCCGCAGCAGGTGTTCGTCGCGCGCGGCGGGGAGTCCGAGCTCACGACGACGATCCTCACGGCGCAGCAGGTGCGCGACCTGGTCGAGCAGATGCTCCGGTCGTCCGGCAGGCGCCTCGACCTGTCCAGCCCGTTCGTCGACGCGGCGCTTCCCGGCGGTGAGCGGCTCCACGTCGTCATCCCCGACGTCACCCGGGACAGCTTCGCCGTCAACATCCGCAAGCACGTCGTCCGGGCGTCGCACCTCGACGACCTCGTGCGTCTCGGCTCGCTGGCGCCGCACGCCGCCGCGTTCCTCGACGCCGCCGTGCGCGCCGGGCTCAACATCCTCGTCGCCGGTGCGACGCAGGCGGGCAAGACGACGATGCTCAACGCCCTCGCCGGGTCGATCCCCGCGACGCAGCGCGTCATCACGTGCGAGGAGGTGTTCGAGCTGCGGTTCGCCGTGCGTGACATCGTGTCGATGCAGTGCCGCCAGCCGAGCCTCGAGGGGACCGGCGAGATCCCGCTGCGGCGGCTCGTCAAGGAGGCGCTGCGCATGCGCCCCGACCGCATCGTCATCGGCGAGGTCCGCGAGGCGGAGAGCTTCGACCTCCTCATCGCGTTGAACGCCGGAGTTCCCGGCATGTGCACGATCCACGCCAACTCGGCGCGCGAGGCGCTCGCGAAGATGTGCACGCTCCCGCTGCTCGCGGGCGAGAACGTCTCCGACCGGTTCGTCGTGCCGACGGTCGCGGCGGCCGTCGACCTGGTCGTGCACCTGGGGGTCGACGTCGACGGGCGCCGTCACGTGCGGGAGATCGTCGGCGTCCCCGGCCGGGTGGAGGAGGGCGTCGTCGAGACGGCCGACCTGTTCGTCCGTGCCGGGGGCGACCTCGTCCGGGCCGACGGCTACCCGCCCGCAGCCGACCGCTTCGCTCGGGCCGGCATCGACCTGGCGGCGCTGCTCCGGCCGGACGGACGGCACGAACGGCGTGCCGCGCCCGACGCCGCGTGGTCGGGGGTGCGCTGACGTGGGCGTGGTCGTGGGCCTCCTGCTGGGGGCCGGCCTGTTCTGCGTCTGGTGGTCCTTCTGGGAGCCGGGGGCACGTCGTCCCCGACGCCCCGACGGATGGGCCGCCCGCACGCAGGACCTCCTCGTCCAGGCGGGCGCGCCGTCGGTCACGCCGGGCGCCCTCGTGGGCACCAGCGTCGGGGTCGGGGTGGCCGTCCTGCTCGTCGCGGGTGTCCTCATGCGCTCCGTGACGATCGCCGCGTGCTTCGCGCTCATCGCCGCCTCCGCCCCCGCGATGCTGGTCCGGGCGCGCGCGAGGCGTCGGCGCGCGCGGCTGCGCGACGTCTGGCCCGAGGTCGTGGACCACCTCGCGTCGGGCGTCCGGGCCGGGCTGTCCCTGCCCGAGGCGGTCGGCCAGCTGGGCGACCGCGGTCCGCTCGAGCTGCGCGACCCGTTCCGGCGCTTCGCGCAGGACTACCGGGCGAGCGGGCGCTTCGGCGACTGCCTCGACGCCCTCAAGGAGCGCCTGGCGGACCCCGTCGCGGACCGCATCGTCGAGGCGCTGCGCCTGACGCGCGACGTCGGCGGCACGGACCTCGGCCGGCTCCTGCGCACGCTGTCCAGCTTCCTGCGCGAGGACGCCCGCACGCGCGGAGAGCTCGAGGCGCGGCAGTCGTGGACGGTCAACGGGGCGCGGCTCGCGGTGGCCGGTCCGTGGGCGGTGCTCGCGTTCCTGGCGACGCGGCCGGAGACCGCGGCGGCGTACAACACGGTCACGGGCGCGCTCGTCCTCGCGGGCGGGGCGGCGTGCACCGTCGTGGCCTACCAGCTCATGCTGCGCATCGGCCGGCTCCCCGAGGACGAGAGGGTGCTGCGATGACCGGTCTCGAGGTCTCCTGGGTGGGCGCCGTCGCCGGCGCGCTGTGCGGTGTGGGCGTCCTGCTCGTCGTCGCGGGCGTGCGCGGCCGGGTGATCCGGCTGGACGAACGCCTCGCGCCGTACCTGCGCCGGCACGACGCGACGTCGGCCCTGCTGCGCGACCAGCCGGTGCACACGCCGTTCCCGACGATCGAACGCCTCGTCGCGCCGTGGGTCGCCGACGCCGGGCGCGCGCTCGACCGGTTCGGCTCCACGCGGGGCGAGCTCCGGCGACGGCTCGACCGCGCCGGGCGCGCGGAGAGCGTCGACCAGTTCCGGGCGCGCCAGCTCGTGTGGGGAGTGCTCGGCCTGGCGGCCGGCACCCTCCTGGCCGTCGTCCTGGCCGCGACGCGCGGGTCGTCGGTCGTCGCGCTCGTCCTGCTCGCCCTCCTGTGCGGCGTCGGCGGGGTGCTCGCGTGCGACCAGCACCTGGCCCGTGCGGTCCGGCGGCGCGAGGAGCGGATGCTCGCGGAGTTCCCGACCGTGGCCGAGCTGCTCGCGCTCGCGGTGGGCGCCGGGGAGGGGCCTGTCGCAGCGCTCGAACGTGTCGCGTCGACGGCCCGCGGCGAGCTCTCCGCCGAGCTCGCGACGACGCTCGCCTCCGTCCGTGCCGGGACGCCTCTGACGCGCGCCCTCGAGCAGCTCGCGGACCGGACGTCGTTGCCGAGCCTGACCCGCTTCGCGGAGGGTGTCGCCGTCGCGGTCGAGCGTGGGACACCGCTCGCCGAGGTGCTGCGCGCCCAGGCCCAGGACGTGCGCGAGTCGGGTCGTCGCGCCCTCATGGAGTCCGGCGGCCGGAAGGAGGTCCTCATGATGGTCCCGGTGGTGTTCCTCATCCTGCCGGTGACGGTCGTGTTCGCCGTCTTCCCGTCGGTCGCGACCCTGCGGATCGGGTTCTGACCGGCCCGACCACGCAAGCACACGAGCTCGAAGGACGAGAGCGCGCCACG
Source organism: Cellulosimicrobium cellulans (assembly GCF_001722485.1). GTDB lineage: Bacteria > Actinomycetota > Actinomycetes > Actinomycetales > Cellulomonadaceae > Cellulosimicrobium > Cellulosimicrobium cellulans_A. The sequence continues at coordinate 7,970 of NZ_LWGL01000124.1, forward strand.
TCGACGGGACGAGACGTGGCGTCGGACGGCACGACCCAGCGGGCGTGCGACAGAAGGAGGAGACATGCGAGAGCGGCTCAGCAGGACGGCCGGCACGGTGCGGGCGGTCGGCTCGGCGGTGGTGCGACGGTTGTCGGGAGACGGCACCGAGCGCGGCGACGTGCCGGGGTGGGTGCTCATCACCCTGATGACGGCGGGACTCGTCATCGCGCTGTGGGCCGTCGCGGGCCCCGCGCTCACCGCCGCCTTCAGCGACGCGATCAGCAGCGTCAGCGGCCCCTGACGTGCGCGCGTCGATGGAGGACGAGCGGGGGTCCGCCGTCGTGGACTTCACGCTCGTGTCCGTCCTCGTGCTCGTGCTGTTCCTCGGCGTCGTGCAGGTCGCGCTCGCCGTGCACGTCCGGTCGACGCTCATCGACTGCGCCGCAGAAGGGGCGCGCGTCGCCGGCCGCGCCGACCGCGGGCCCGCCGACGGCGTCGCCCGGACGCGTGACCTCATCGCGGCGTCGCTGTCCTCCCGGTACTCGCAGGACGTCGTGGCGCGGCAGACCACCGTGGACGGCCTCCCGGTGGTCGAGGTGACGGTCTCCGCGCCGCTGCCCGTCGTCGGGCTGCTCGGCCCGTCCGGCGTCGTGACCGTGGACGGGCACGCTCTCGAGGAGGGCGCATGAGCGCGCTGCGTGAGGTGGTGCGCCGAATCCGTGCGCGGCTCGTCGGTGCGGGGGAGCGAGGCAACGCCGTCGTGGAGTTCCTCGGGGTGGCGCTCGTGCTCCTCCTGCCGCTGCTCTACCTCGTGCTCACCGTGGGGCGCGTGCAGGCCGGCACCTTCGCGGTGGAGGGCGCGGCGCGAGAGGCGGCGCGCGCGTTCGTGACGGCGCCGTCGAGCGCCGAGGCCGGCCGGCGCGCGGGTGCGGCCGTCGCGATCGCGCTCGACGACCAGGGCTTCGGCGGGACCGATGCCGCCGACGCGCTCTCGCTGGGTTGCTCCACGACCCCGTGTCTGCAGCCGGGCAGCGAGGTCGCGGCGCACGTGCGGCTCGACGTGCCGCTCCCGTTCGTCCCTGCCTTCGTGCGCGACGTCGTGCCCCTGTCCGTCCCGGTCGAGTCGCGGTACGTCGCCGCGGTCGACGAGTACGCGGCGCGGCGACCGTGAGCGCGCGGAGGACGCCCGCCGCAACGGGCTCCCAGGATCCGGATCCGGCCGTCGACCGCGAGAGCGGTCAGATCATGCTGCTCACCTCGGCGTTCGTCGCGTTCGCCCTGCTGCTCGTCACCGTGGTGGTGAGTGCGACGCAGATCCACCTCGAGCGCAAGCGCCTGTTCGACCTGGCCGACGCGCTCGCTCTGACGGCCGCCGACTCGATGTCGCACGAGACGTTCTACACGGGCGCGGCGGAGCGGCCCACGGACGGCGCGGTGCTCACTCTCACGGACGGCGAGATCCAGGCCGAGGTGGGGGACCACCTGCGCGAACACCCCGACGCGCTCGCCGGCCTGCACGAGGTGCGGGTGGTCGAGGCGTCGACCCCGGACGGGCGGACCGCGGAGGTCTCCCTGACAGCGCTCGCGCGACCCGCCATGGTCAGCTGGGTGACGCAGCTCTGGAGTGATGGCATCATCATCCGTGCGGAAGCACGCGCGCGAGCGTGGTGAACCGTCGACGCTGTTCGACGACGAACGACGGAGAGAGGACTGTACGCAACGGGGCAATGGACGATCCATGGACGGTTCGTTCACTTCCTTAACAGTGGTTGACCACTTCACGCGCATCTCTGGGCTCCCGCATGGTTCGCCGCTATGGTGATCCGGTCCGACAACAACTCCAACGATGGAGAGCTACAACATGAACGCACGA
>NZ_LWGL01000125.1 GCF_001722485.1 Cellulosimicrobium cellulans
GCACGGGTCTCGCGATCCGCCGCGAGACAGAGGCACGCGTCCTGGAGGAAATCTACGGCGGATGCTGGCCCGACGGGCTCGAGCCGACGGCGCCGGTCGCCGTGCGGCGCCGGGCGCGGACGGGCGTCCGCACGCCCGGCCCCGTACGGGCCTACGCGCAGCTCCTGGCGCTGACGGTCGTCAACCCCGCCACGGTCGTCTACTTCGCGGCGGTCGTGGTCGGGGCGCGCGCCACGGCGGGCGAGCCCGGTGGCACAGCGGGCGCGGCCGCGTTCGTCACGGGCGCGTTCCTGGCGTCGGCGAGCTGGCAGCTCCTGCTCGCGAGCGGGGGAGCGGTGCTCGGCCGCCGGCTCTCCGGGCCGCGGGGACGGCTCGCGACCGGGCTGGTGTCAGCCGTCGTGATGCTCGTCCTCGTCGTCGCTCTCCTCGGCTGAGCGGCGCGCGTCGGCGTCCTCTCCCTGGACACCGGTGCCCGGCGCGGGCTCGGGGCCTCCGGGGCCGGGATCGGACGCCGCGATCTCCTCGTCCTGAGGCGGGTGGGGCATGAACGGCTCGGCCATCGACATGGCTCCTGCCTAGCACGGAGGCCGGCGGCACGCAGCGTGGCCCGCTCCGCTCACACCCGGGCCGTCGGCGGTGTGCGGAAGACCTCACACACGCTTAACGGACGTCGGCCGCAGCCGAAACACGCGCTTCCTAGCGTCTCGACCACCGACCGGGACCTGCCTCAAGGAGACGCCATGTCCGCGCCCACGAGCCCCACCACCCACGAGGGTGAGCAGTCCGCAGACCGACCCGCCGGCACCGAGCCGGCCCAGAGCACCGCCGCGACCCTCACGCGGGGCGCGCCGACCGCCGTCGGGCACGGGGCCGTACGGCACCGCTCGGGTCGCTGGATCGACCACTGGGACCCCGAGGACCCCACGTTCTGGCGCGACGGCGGCCGGACGGTCGCGTCCCGGAACCTGTGGATCTCGATCTTCGCCGAGTTCCTCGGGTTCGCCGTGTGGGCCCTGTGGTCGATCGTCGTGCCGCAGCTGCCCGCGGCCGGCTTCACGCTCACGGTCGACCAGCAGTTCTGGCTCATCGCCGTGCCGAGCCTCGTCGGCGCCACGCTGCGCATCCCGTACACGTTCGCCGTGCCGGTGTTCGGCGGGCGCAACTGGACCGTCGTCTCCGCGCTGCTGCTCCTGCTCCCGACGGCCGCGCTCGCCGTCGTCGTGCAGAACCCCGGGACGCCGTTCGGGCTCATGCTCGGCGCCGCGGCGCTCGCCGGCTTCGGCGGGGGCAACTTCGCGTCGTCGATGGCGAACATCTCGTTCTTCTACCCGGAGAAGGAGAAGGGCAAGGCGCTCGGCCTCAACGCGGCGGGCGGCAACCTCGGCACCGCGGCCGTCCAGCTCGCCGTGCCGCTGGTCATCGTCGCCGGCGCGGGCATCGCGCTCGAGCGGGCCGGGCTCATGATGATCCCGTTCGTCGTGCTCGCCGCGTTCCTCGCGTGGCGCTCCATGGACAACCTCGCCACGGCGAAGGCCGACCCCCGCTCGTTCGCCGTCGCGACGCGCAACAAGCACACGTGGATCATCTCGTTCCTCTACATCGGCACGTTCGGGTCCTTCATCGGCTACGCGGGCGCGTTCCCCATGCTGCTCAAGGGGCAGTTCCCCGAGGTCACGCTCTCCATCGCCTTCCTCGGCGCGCTCGTCGGGTCGGTCACGCGTCCGCTCGGCGGGATCGTCGCGGACCGCGTCGGCGGCACGCGCGTCACCATCGCGTCCTACGGCGTCATGGCGCTCGGCGCGTTCGGCGCGATCCAGGCCCTCCAGGCCCACAGCTTCGGCCTGTTCTTCGGCTCGTTCCTCGTGCTGTTCGTCGCGACCGGCATCGGCAACGGGTCGACGTACCGCATGATCCCCGCGGTGTTCCAGGCGAGCGCCGTGCCGGTCGGCGCGACCGACGGCGGCAGGGCGGACGCCGCAGCGCTCGACGAGGTCGGTGCCGCACGTGCCCGGGCGCGCAAGGCGGCGGCGGGGTGCATCGGCATCGCCGGGGCGGTCGGCGCGTTCGGCGGGTTCCTCATCCCGCGCGGGTTCGCCGCCTCGACGAGCCTCGCCGGGTCGCTCGTGCCCGCGCTGTGGGTGTTCATCGGCGTCTACGCCGTCATGGCGGTCGTCGCCTGGGCCGTGTACCTGCGCAAGGGGTCGGCGCTCGCGTCGGCCGGCATCTGACGGGATCCGAGGACACTCGATGACGACCGCGCCCGCCCGCACGCACTGCCCCTACTGCGCGCTCCAGTGCGGCATGTCCCTCACCACGGTGCCGGCCGCGGGCGCCGTGGGCGCGGACGGCAGGGCACACCTGCCCGTGGAGGTCGCGCCGCGCGACTTCCCCACGAACAAGGGCGGGCTGTGCCAGAAGGGCTGGACGAGCGCGAGCGTGCTGCGCGCCGCCGACCGGCTGACGACACCGCTCCTGCGCGGCCCCGACGGCGAGCTCCGCCCCGCGACGTGGGACGCGGCGCTCGGCGTCGTCGCCGCGGGGATCGCGCGGGTCCAGGCCGACCACGGCCGCGACGCCGTCGCCGTCTTCGGGGGCGGCGGCCTGACGAACGAGAAGGCGTACGCGCTCGGGAAGTTCGCGCGCACCGTGCTGCGGACGGCGAACATCGACTACAACGGGCGCTTCTGCATGGCGTCGGCCGCGGCGGCGTCGAACCGCGCGTTCGGCATGGACCGCGGCCTGCCGTTCCCGCTCGGGGATTTCGCGGGGGCGGACGTCGTGCTGCTGCTGGGCTCGAACCTCGCCGAGACCATGCCGCCCGCGGTGCAGCACCTCGCGGGCGTGCGGTCGCGCGGCGGGCTCGTCGTCGTGGACCCGCGGCGCAGCGCGACCGCCGCGCTCACCGGGGACGCCGCGCCGCGGCCGGGTGCGGCGGGCGCCGGGCCGGTAGGGGACCAGGGCGTGCACCTGCAGCCCGTGCCCGGCACGGACCTCGTCGTGCTCCTCGCGCTCCTGCACGTCGTGGTGGCCGAGGGCCTCGTCGACGAGGAGTACGTCGCAACGCGCACCACCGGGTTCGACGCGGTGCGCCGGTCCGTCGCGGCGTGGTGGCCGGAGCGCGCGGAGACGGTGTGCGGCGTCCCGGCCGAGCGGCTGCGTCATGTGGCGCGCCTGCTCGCCGCCGCGAGCCCGGGACGCGGGGGCGCGGGCGCGTACGTGCTCACCGGGCGCGGCGTGGAGCAGTCGACGCAGGGCACCGCGACCGTCACGGCGGCGATCGACCTCGCGCTCGCGCTCGGCCTGCCGGGCCGGGTCGGGTCCGGCTACGGGGCGATCACGGGCCAGGGCAACGGGCAGGGCGGGCGCGAGCACGGGCAGAAGGCCGACCAGCTCCCGGGCTACCGCAAGATCGACGACCCGGCGGCGCGCGCGCACGTCGCGGCGGTGTGGGGCGTGGACCCGGACTCCATCCCCGGACCGGGGATGCCCGCCGTGGAGCTACTGCGCTCGCTGGTCACGCCCGACCACCGAGAAGCGGGTTCGCGCCCCGATTCCGGGCAGATCCGGGGCGGAAGCTCACTTCTCGGCGCGCCGAGCGCAGGTCTGCGACCGCGCGCGCTGCTCGTTCACGGGTCGAACGTCGTCGTGAGCGCTCCGAACGCCGAACGGGTCGTCGACGGCCTGCGCGCGCTCGACCTGCTCGTCGTGTGCGACGTCGTGCCGTCCGAGACGGCACTGCTCGCCGACGTCGTGCTGCCCGTGACGCAGTGGGCCGAGGAGGAGGGCACGATGACGTCGCTCGAGGGGCGCGTGATCCGCCGGCGCCGGGCCGTCGACCCGCCCGGCGAGGCGCGCTCCGAGCTGTGGGTCCTCGCCGAGCTCGCGCGGCGCCTGGGGTCCGACGTCGCGTTCCCCGCCGACCCGGCCGTCGTGTTCGACGAGCTCGCGCGGGCGTCCGCGGGCGGCGTGGCGGACTACTCGGGGCTGAGCCACGCGCGCCTCGACGCGGACGAGGACGCGGGCGGCCCGGGGCTGTTCTGGCCGGTGCCGGGCGATGTGTCAGCGGCACAGGTCACCGAGGCGGCGCAGGGTGCTGACTCGACGCCGCACCCCGGCACCCCGCGCGCGTTCCTCGACCGCTTCGCGACGCCGGACGGGCGGGCGCGAGCGGTCGCCGTCGACCACGTCGGCCCGAGCGACGACGTGCGTCCCGACGCCCCGGTCTACCTCGTCACCGGCCGGGTCCTCCAGCACTACCAGTCGGGCGCCCAGACGCGCCGCGTGCCCGAGCTCGACCGGCTCGTGCCCGACCCGTTCGTCGAGATCCACCCGCTCCTCGCCGCCCGGCTCGGCGTCGAGGACGGCGACCGGGTCCGCCTCACGTCGAGCCGCGGCCACGTCGAGGCCGCCGCGCGCTGGACGGACCGCATCCGTCCCGACACCGTCTTCATGCCGTTCCACTGGGGCGGCGCCGGCGGCGTCAACCGCGTGACGACCGACGCGACCGACCCGGACTCGGGCATGCCCGAGTTCAAGGTGTGCGCGGTCGACGTGCGTCCGGCACCCGACCCGGCCGACCTCGCGGACGCGGTGGGCGCGTCCGCGTCCCCGCAGGAGGTCCCCGCATGACCGCCACGTCCGCCGCATCCACGTCCCCTGCGTCCCCCACGTCTCCACCGGCTGTGCCACCCGTGCCGTCGACCCGCGTCGTCGTCGTCGGCCACGGCATGGTGGGCGGACGGTTCGCGCAGGACCTCGTGGCGCGCGCGGGCGCCGGCCCCGGGTCGTTCGACGTCACGGTGCTCGGCGCCGAGGAGTACGAGCCGTACAACCGGGTGCTGCTGAGCGACGTCGTCGCCGGCAAGGTCGACGTCGCGGCGATCGGGCTGCCGGAAGCCGATGACCCGCACGTGACGGTGCGGCGCGGGACCGAGGCGATCGCCGTCGACCGCGCGGCCCGGCGCGTCGTCACCGCGGACGGCGCGTACCCCTACGACGTGGTCGTCCTCGCGACGGGCGCGGCAGCGCGCGTGCCCGACGTCGCCGGGCTGACGGACCGCCCGGCCGGGCTCCCGCGGGGCGTGCACGCGCTGCGCACGCTCGACGACGCGCGGGAGATCGTCGCCGCCTCGCTCAACGCGCGGCACGCCGTCGTCGTCGGTGCGGGCGTGCTGGGCCTCGAGGTCGCGTGCGGCCTCGCGCGGCGCGGCGTCCCGGTGAGCCTCGTGCACGGCGGCGCGAGCCCCATGGACCGCCAGCTCGACACGCCCGCGGGGCGCGTCGTCGAGCGGAGCCTCGCGCGGCTCGGCGTCCGGACGTGGACGGGCGCGCGGACCGAGCGGGTCGTCGTCGACCCTGAGGGGCACGTGCGGGGCGTCGCGCTCCGCGTGCCCGAGACCCGCGGCGACGACCCCGGCGCCACGCGCGCCGTGAATCTCGATGCCGACCTGCTCGTCCTCGCGTGCGGCACGGTCCCCGAGGCGGGGCTCGCCCGGGCCGCGGGCCTCACCGTGGACCGGGGCGTCGTCGTCGGCACGGACCTCGCGAGCCCCGACGACCCGCGCGTCTTCGCGATCGGCGACTGCGCGCAGCCGCCCGAGGGCGGCACGGGCCTCGTCGCCCAGGGCTGGGAGCAGTCCCGTCGGCTCGCGGCCGCCCTGGCGTCGCACGTGCCCGACGCGGGGGACCCGACGCCGCGCGTGCGGCTGAGTCGTCCCGACAGGCCCAGCATGGCGCTGCGCCTCGCGACGGGCGTCGTCGCGCGCCCGGCAGCGCCCGCGTCGGACGGGGCACGGGAGGCGGCCCCGGAGCCCGCGGCGCCGGGGACCGACGTCGTGCGCGTCAAGGCCGCAGGACTCGAGATCGTCACGATGGGCGTGTGCGGCGCGCGCCAGGTGCACGACCCGGCGCACCGGACCGTCACGCTGAGCGACCCGGCGTCGGGCCGCCACGTCGAGGTCGTCGTGGCGGACGGGGTGCTCGCCGGCGCGACGTGCGTCGGCGCTCCCGAGGTCGGCGCCGACCTCACCGCCGCGTACACGCGGCGCCTGCCCGTGCCCGCGGACCCGGCACAGCTCCTGGTCCGGCCGGTGGGCCCCGCGCCCGCGCCCGCGACGACGCCCACGCTCATGCCGGACCGCACGACCGTGTGCCAGTGCAACGGCGTGACCAAGGGCGACCTCGTCGGTTGCTGGCGGGCCGGCGCGCGCTCGGTGGACGAGCTGGCGCGTGCGACGCGCGCGACGACGGGCTGCGGCGGGTGCCGGGACGTCGTCTGCGGGCTCGCGGACTGGCTCGCGTCGGCGGACCCCGAGCAGCCCGAGGAGGCACCGGCGGAGCACGCCGGCGCGGGCGCCCCGTAGGGCTTCTCACACGGCGCGGCCCGCCCGGGTGAGAAGACCGTTACGGGCGGGCAACCACGGAGGCACGGTCGCGAAACGGCTCGTCCGTAGCGTCGTCCGCACGTTCCCGACCCCCAGGAGCCATCGTGACCGGACCTCAGAACGACCCCGTCCCGGACGCCGCGCAGGGCGGACCCGCCGGCCCCCGGCACCTCGTCGTCGTCGGCGGCGGCATGGTGGCGCAGCGCCTCGTCGAGGCGCTCCGCGCCCGCGACGGCGCGGGCACCTGGCGCATCTCCGTGTTCGCCGAGGAGCCCCGGGCCCCGTACGACCGCGTCGCGCTCACGAGCTACTTCTCGGCGCGCGACGCCGAGGAGCTCGCGCTCGGCGACCCCGCGCTCTGGGAGGACCCGCTCGTCACGCTGCACCGCGACTGCGCGATCACCGCGGTCGACCGCGAGGCGCGGACCGTGACGGACCGCCTCGGCCGCGTCCACGCCTACGACGAGCTCGTGCTCGCGACCGGGTCGAACGCGTTCGTGCCGCCCATCCCGGGCAGCGACCTCCCGGGTGTCTTCGTGTACCGCACGATCGACGACGTCGCGGCGCTGCGCGGCTGGGTCGAGGAGAAGCGGCGGAGCGCCACCACTGAGGGCGGCTGGGAGCGGCCCGTGCGCGGCGCCGTCATCGGCGGCGGCCTGCTCGGCCTCGAGGCCGCGGGCGCGCTCAAGGCGCTCGGCGCGCAGGCGACCGTGATCCAGTTCGGCACGCACCTCATGGACGCACAGATCGACCTGGGCGGGGGCGAGGCGCTCAAGCGGCTCATCAACGGCATGGGCATCGCGGTCCGCTGCGACACCGGGACCAAGGAGATGAAGGCGTCCCGCCGGTCCGGGCACGTGGGCCGGCTCGACTTCGTGGACGGCGGCCGGCTCGACGTCGACGTGGTCGTCGTCGCGACGGGCGTGCGGCCGCGCGACGAGCTCGCCCGGGCGGCCGGGCTGGAGGTCGGCGCGCGCGGCGGCGCCGTCGTCGACCTCGCGTGCCGCACCGCCGACGAGCACGTCTGGGCGATCGGCGAGGTCGCGTGCATCGAGGGGCGCTGCATCGGCCTCGTCGCCCCGGGCTACGCGATGGCGGAGGTCGTCGCGGACCGCCTGCTCGGCGGAGAGGCGACGTTCCCCGGCGCCGACACGGCGACCAAGCTCAAGCTCCAGGGCGTCGACGTCGCGAGCTTCGGCGACGCGTTCGCCCGCACCGAGGGCGCGATGGAGCTCGTCTGGGCGGACCCCGTCGCTGGCGTCTACAAGAAGCTGGTGCTGTCCGACGACGCGCGCACGCTCCTCGGCGGCGTCTTCGTCGGCGACGCGACGCCGTACGCGTCGCTGCGCCCGATGGTCGGCAGCGAGCTGCCGGGCGACCCGGGGGCTTTCCTCCTGCCGGAGGGCTCGGGCTCGGGCGCTCCCTCGCTCGAGCTGCCCGACGACGCGTCCGTCTGCTCGTGCAACAACGTCTCCGCGGGGACCATCCGGGAGGCGGTCACCGAGCACGGCTGCACGGACCTCGCGGGCGTCAAGGCGTGCACCCGGGCCGGGACGTCGTGCGGGTCGTGCCTGCCGCTCGTCAAGAAGATCACGACGACCGAGCTCGAACGGGCCGGCGTCGAGGTCTCGAACGCGCTGTGCGAGCACTTCGAGCTCTCCCGCGCCCAGCTGTTCGACGCCGTGCGCGTCGCCGAGCTGCACACGTTCAGCGAGATCATCGGGCGCTTCGGCCGGGTGCCCGAGCCGGTGACCGACACCCAGGGGGCCGTCCTCGTCCGCGACGCGGGGCGCGGGTGCGACATCTGCAAGCCCACGATCGCGTCGATCCTCGCGTCGCTCGGCAACGGGCACATCCTCGACGGCGAGCAGGCGGCCCTGCAGGACACCAACGACCACGTCATGGCGAACATGCAGAAGGACGGCACCTACTCCGTCGTCCCGCGCATCCCCGGCGGCGAGATCACGCCCGACGGGCTGCTCGTCATCGGCCAGGTGGCCAAGGACTTCGGGCTCTACACGAAGATCACCGGCGGTCAGCGCATCGACATGTTCGGCGCGCGCATCGAGCAGCTGCCGCACATCTGGCGCCGGCTCGTCGAGCACGGCTTCGAGTCCGGCCACGCGTACGGCAAGTCGCTCCGCACCGTGAAGTCGTGCGTCGGGTCCACGTGGTGCCGCTTCGGCGTGCAGGACTCGGTCGGCATGGCGGTCGAGCTGGAGCTGCGCTACCGCGGCCTCCGCGCGCCCCACAAGTTCAAGCTCGGCGTCTCCGGCTGCGCGCGCGAGTGCGCCGAGGCGCGCAGCAAGGACGTCGGCGTCATCGCCACCGACAAGGGCTGGAACGTCTACGTCGGGGGCAACGGCGGCTTCACGCCCCGGCACGCGCAGCTGCTCGCGGAGGACCTCTCGACGGCCGATCTGATCCGCACGATCGACCGGTTCCTCATGTACTACATCCGCACGGCCGACCGGCTCCAGCGCACGGCCGCGTGGGTCGAGGACCACGAGGGCGGGATCGACGCCATCCGCGCGGTCGTCCTCGAGGACTTGCTCGGGATCGGCGCGGACCTCGACGCCGCCATGGCCCGCCACGTCGACGCCTACGAGGACGAGTGGCGCGCGGTGCTGGAGGACCCGGAGAAGCTGCGCCGCTTCGGCTCGTTCGTCAACGCCCCGTCGGAGCCGGACCCCGACCTCGCGTACGTCACCGAGCGCGGGCAGGTCCGGCCCGCCACCGCCGCCGAGCGCGCGGCCGCCCTCGAGGCGGCCCGGGCGTCCGGCGCCGACCTCGTCCCCGCCGGCCCCGTCGTGATCGCCGGCTCGACCCTGGAGGTCCGTCGATGAGCGCCCCGACCCTCACCCCCACGACGTGGGAGCGCGTGTGCCTCCTGCCCGACCTGGCCGTCGAGCGCGGCGCCGCGGCGCTCGTCGGCGGCGTCCAGGTGGCGCTGTTCCGGCTCCCCGACGACACCGTCCGCGCGGTCCAGCAGCGTGACCCGTTCTCGGGCGCGAACGTGATGTCGCGCGGCATCGTGGGGACGCGAGGCGGCGTACCGACGGTCGCGAGCCCGATGTACAAGCAGGTCTTCGACCTCGCGACGGGCCGGTGCCTCGACAAGGTCGGCTTCGAGCCGGTCGACGGGCTCGCGGACGACCTGGCGACGTGGGCGGTCGAGGTGCGGGACGGCGTCGTGCACGTGACGACCCGCCCGAGGGGCGGGGACGACGCCGGACCCGGGCCGGGTGCGCCGTGACCACACTCCTCGGGCTCGACCTCGCGGGCCGCACGGTGCTCGTCGCCGGCGGCGGGCCGGTCGCCGCCCGCCGTGCGCGCGCGGCGTGGGCCGACG
>NZ_LWGL01000126.1 GCF_001722485.1 Cellulosimicrobium cellulans
GGCGCCGGCTCCCGCCGCGCCGACGACGAGGCGACGGCGGTCGACGCGGTCCGCGACGACGCCCGCGGGCAGCGTCGCGAGCAGCGCGCCCACCTGCCCGACGGCGGCGACGACGCCCGCCTGGACGACCGACCCCGTCAGGCCGTAGGCGATCAGCGGCACGGCGAAGAGCGCGATCCCCGCCCCGAGCGACTCGGCCGTGAGGCCGGACATGAGCAGCAGGTACGACCGGTTGCGCAGGAGGGGCGGCGGGACGTCGCCGACGGCCGGGGCGAGGTCGTCGGCGACCAGGGTGCCGGCGGTGACGGAAGGGGCGGCGCTCGGCTCGGTGGGCATGACGACACCGTAGACGCGCACCGATTATTGCGCAATAGACGTTGCGCAAGTTCCGGCGCGCGATGCGCCTCGCGTTGCTAGCCTCGGGACGTGCTCGACACCTTCCACGTCCAGGACCCCGCGGCGCTGCGGGCGATCGCCCACCCGGTGCGGCAGCGGATCCTCACCGAGCTCGCGGTGCTCGGGCACGCGCGCGCCGCCGACCTGGCCCGGGCCATCGACGAGCCCGCGAACTCGGTGAGCTTCCACCTCCGGGTCCTCGCGCGCGCCGGCATGATCGTCGAGGCGCCCGAGCACGCCCGGGACCGCCGCGACCGCGTGTGGACGAACGTGGCCGAGACGTACGCGGTGCAGCCGGGCACGCCGGGGGCGATGCGCGACGTCGTGCGCCCCGCGCTGGTGTGGGCCGAGGAGAGCTTCGCCGAGGCCGCCGGCGGCGGGTGGGCACAGGGCGACCGCGTGCTCGCCCTGAGCAGCCTCGCGCTCACGCCCGAGCAGGCGACCGAGCTGGCCGAGGAGATCGAGCGGCTGCTGCACCGGTGGTCGGACCGGTGGCTGTCCGAGGCGCGCGAGACGCCGGACGCGGACCGGCGCACGTACCAGCTCCTCGCCGTGCTCGGGCCGCGCGCGGGCGAGCCCGGTCCGGGCACGGAGACCGACACGGAGACCGAGGCGGAGACCGCTGCGGGGACGACCGCGGTCGACGACCCGCCGTCGGGACGCTAGCCGAGGACGACGCTCCGGCCCTCGACGCGCATCCCCTCGCGCGCGACACGACCGACGGTCTCGACGAGCAGCGCACGCTCGGCGACCTTGATGCGCGCGTGCAGCGACGCCTCGTCGTCGCCGTCCTCGACCGGCACGGCGGTCTGGGCGATGATCGGCCCGGTGTCCACGCCGTCGTCGACGACGTGCACCGTGCAGCCGCTGACCTTCACGCCGTAGGCGAGCGCGTCGCGCACGCCGTGCGCCCCGGGGAACGACGGGAGCAGCGCCGGGTGCGTGTTGATCGTCCGGCCGGCGAACCGCCCCACGAACGCGGGGCCGAGGATCCGCATGAATCCCGCGAGCACGACGAGGTCCGGGCGGAAGACGTCGACGGCCTGCGCGACGCCCGCGTCCCACGCCGCGCGGTCCGCGAAGTCGCCGGGCTCGACCACGACCGCGGGGACCCCGGCGTCGCGCGCAAGGTCGAGACCGCCGGCCCCGGGCTTGTCGGAGACGACGCCCACGACGCGGGCCCCGTAGGCGGGGTCGTCGTGCGCCGCGAGGATCGCGGCGAGGTTGCTGCCTGCCCCCGACACGAGGACGACGACGCGCCTCGCGGACGTGGACTCGACGAGGTGGCCGGAGGGCGTCTGCACGGTGCTCCCTGGGGTGGGTGTGTCGGGCGGGGGCGTACCGGCGGTGGCCGCAGGCCACCACGCCCCGGTGGGAGAATGTACCGCGAGCCCGCCGACGACCGAGGAGCAGTCTTGGGGAACCCCTACGCCCCGCCCCGTCCCGACGAGCCCGGACGACGCGCCCCGGCGCCCCCACCCCCGCCGCAGGCCGCCCCGCCGCAGGAGCCGCCGCGCCGGGCGCCGGAGCCGGAGCCCGTGGACCCCGAGCACGCGCGCCTGGCGACCCGCCGTGCGCTGCACTTCGGGATCGTCATGCTCCTCGTGGTCCTCGTCAGCGCGCTGCGCTTCCCCTGGCGCACGGCGGCGCTCGTGCTCGCCGTGGCGGCGGTCGTCGTCGGGGTGCGCGCGCTGGTCGCGGCCCGGCGTGCCCGCGTGCGAGGCCTGCTCGTGCCGGCCCTCGGCATCGGCGTGGGTCTCGCGGCGGTCATCGCGCTGCAGACCGTCGGCTCGCTCGCCACGTGGGAGGTCGAGGTGGAGTACCAGCGCTGCCTCGACGGGGCGATCACGGTCGGCGTCCAGGAGCGGTGCGAGACCGAGCGGCTGCGAACGATCGAGGGGTGGGTGTCCGGGGTCACGGGCACCCCCGCGTCGGACCGGCCCTAACGGTCAGCGGCGGCGCCGCTCCAGCGGGTCCAGCCGCCCCCACAGGACGGCGAGGGTCGCGCCGCCGCCGATCTCGACCGCGGCGAGGAGCCCCACCAGGAGCGGGTCGGACCCGACGGACGCGAACCGCCCGGGACCGACCGAGCCGCTGCCCAGCCACGTGCCGACGCCCAGCAGGAGACCCGCGCCGACGGCGACGCCCCCCAGCGAGAGCGCGACGTCGGACCAGCGCACCGTGCCGGCCGGCGTCGCGGCGGGCAGCCGGCGCCAGACGAACGAGCCGGCGACGACGCCGAGCACGACCACGGCAGCGGGCAGCCACGCGGTGAGGGCGCTCGACCAGTCGTCGCCCGGCAGCGCGCCCAGCAGCGGGACCGCGGGCAGCGCGCCCGGCTCGGAGCCCGACGCGCTGAACGTGCTGCCCTCCCCCACCGAGAAGCCGGGGCCGACGAGCCACGCGGTCGCCCACTGCACGAGGTTCGGCAGGACCGCCAGCTGGGCCACCGCGAGGACGAGCCCGCCCACGGGACCGGGAGCGAGCCCGACCACGATGTCCCCCGTCGTCGCGCGGCCTGCGACGACCCACGCGGCGACCACGAGGGCCGAGGCCGCGACGAGGAGGCTCGTGGCCAGCACCGCGCCGCGCAGGCCGAGCCGGGCGGTCGCCGGCAGCCAGCGGTCGCTCAGACGGGCGACCTCGGCCACCGTCGGCGCGTCCGGGCGCGCGAGGATGCCCGCCCCGAGGCCGACGGCACCGAGCACCCCTCCCCCGACGGCCGCGACGACCAGCCCCCAGGCCGTCGTCGTGCCGGCGAGGACCGCGACGCCGAACGTCAGCACGGCGTAGGTCGCGGTCCCGGCGAGCCACGCGGAGAGCGCGGTGTGGGCTGAGCGGCGCGCGGACGCGAAGCAGCAGAACAGCGCGAGGGCGGTGAGCCCGAGCGGCACGAGCGTGACGGTCGCGCCGCTCGCGACGAGCGGGACGCCGTGCCCGAGCAGCCACAGGCCCGAGGCCACCGTGACGGACTGGCCCCAGCCGTCGGTCGTCTCCGGGGTGGCGGCCACGTACGCGACGACGCCGGGCAGGACGACCACGGCGAGGGACAGGGCGAGCGCCTGCAGCGCCGCGAGCACGCCCGAGACCGCGCGGCGCGGCGCCACGGGCACGGGGGCGGGCACGCCCTCCACCGTGTGCGGGCGGGTGCGGCGGCCGGTCGTGGAGCTCATGGTCCCTATCGTCGTCGATCCTGTGCACGCAGCGGGTGATCGTCCCCGGCGCGCCAGCGTACCCGCCGTCGGGTCGCTGCCGGACACCGGCCGCGGGGCCCGGGGAAGACCACCAGGACGACGACCGGGACGACGACGCCCCGCGCCCGGGGTGACCGGGGCGGGGCGTCGTCGTGACCGGGGGCGCCTCGCGGCGCCCCCGGGGTCAGGAGAGGATCTCGCGCATGAGCGCGGCGGTCTCGGACGGCGTCTTGCCGACCTTGACGCCGGCGGCCTCGAGGGCCTCCTTCTTGGCCTGCGCGGTGCCGGACGAGCCGGAGACGATGGCGCCCGCGTGGCCCATCGTCTTGCCCTCGGGAGCGGTGAAGCCCGCGACGTAGCCGACGACCGGCTTCGTGACGTTCTCCTGGATGAACGCCGCGGCGCGCTCCTCGGCGTCGCCGCCGATCTCGCCGATCATGACGATCGCCTCGGTCTCCGGGTCCGCCTCGAACGCCGCGAGGGCGTCGATGTGCGTCGTGCCGATGACCGGGTCGCCGCCGATGCCGATGGCCGTCGAGAACCCGAAGTCCCGCAGCTCGTACATCATCTGGTAGGTCAGCGTGCCGGACTTCGACACGAGGCCGATCTTGCCCGGGCCCGTGATGTTCGCCGGGATGATGCCGACGTTCGACTTCCCGGGGCTGATGATGCCGGGGCAGTTCGGGCCGATGAGGCGCACGCCGGCCTGCTGCGCGAGCGTGAAGAACTCCGCGGTGTCGGCGACGGGGACGCCCTCGGTGATGATCACCGTGAGCGGCATGCGGGCGTCGATCGCCTCGACGACGGCGGCCTTCGTGAAGGCCGGCGGCACGAAGATGACCGAGACGTCCGCGCCGGTCTCCTTCATCGCCTCCGCGACGGAGCCGAACACGGGGACGGTCACGTCACCGGGGAAGTCGACGCTCTGGCCGGCCTTGCGCGGGTTCACGCCGCCGACGACGTTCGTGCCCGAGGCGAGCATGCGCGTCGTGTGCTTCATGCCCTCCGAGCCGGTCATGCCCTGGACGATGACCTTGGAGTCCTCGTTGATGAAGATTGCCATGTCTGTGTCTGTTCTCTTCTCGAATCGTCTCGGGCGGGCTCAGGCGGCGTTCGCAGCGGCGGCAGCGGCGTCGGCCCCGCCGTCCATCGTGTCGGCGAGCGTCACGAGGGGGTGGTTCGCCTCGGCGAGGATGCGGCGGCCCTCCTCGACGTTGTTGCCGTCGAGACGGACGACGAGCGGCTTGTTCGCCTCGTCGCCGAGGATGCCGAGCGCCTGCACGATGCCGTTGGCGACCTCGTCGCACGCGGTGATGCCGCCGAAGACGTTGACGAACACGCTCTTGACCTGCGGGTCGTTGAGGATGACGTCGAGACCGGCCGCCATGACGGCCGCGGACGCGCCGCCGCCGATGTCGAGGAAGTTGGCGGGCTTCACGCCGCCGTGCGCCTCGCCGGCGTACGCGACGACGTCGAGCGTGCTCATGACGAGGCCCGCGCCGTTGCCGATGATGCCGACCTCGCCGTCGAGCTTGACGTAGTTGAGGTCGTTCTCCTTGGCCTTCGCCTCGAGCGGGTCGGCCGCGGCCTTGTCCTCGAGCTCGGCGTGCTCCGCGTGGCGGAAGCCGGCGTTCTCGTCGAGCGAGACCTTGCCGTCGAGCGCGACGACCTGCCCGTCCTCGGTCTTGACAAGCGGGTTGACCTCGACGAGCGTCGCGTCCTCGGCCTGGTAGACGGTCCAGAGCTTCTGGATCGTCTGCGCGACGGCCTCGCGGACGTCGTCGGCGAAGCCGGCGGCCTCCACGATCTCGGCGGCCTTCGCCGCGTCGATGCCGACCGTCGGGTCCACGGCGACCTTGGCGAGCGCCTCGGGGCGCTCGACCGCGAGCTGCTCGATCTCCATGCCACCCTCGACGCTCGCCATCGCGAGGTAGGAGCGGTTGGCCCGGTCGAGGAGCAGCGAGAAGTAGTACTCCTCGGCGATCTTCGCACCGGCCGCGATCATCACGCGGTGCACGGTGTGGCCCTTGATGTCCATGCCGAGGATCTCGGACGCCTTCTCGGCGGCCTCCTCCGGCGAGTGGGCGAGCTTGACGCCGCCCGCCTTGCCGCGGCCGCCGGTCTTCACCTGGGCCTTGACGACGACCGTCCCGCCGCCGAGCTGCTCCGCGCCCGCACGGGCCTCGTCGGGCGTCGTCGCGACGATCCCGCCCAGCACGGGCACGCCGTGCTTCTCGAAGATGTCGCGCGCCTGGTATTCGAACAGGTCCACCCTGCTGCGTCCTTCCGTCTGATGCGCCGTGTGCGGCATGACCGATGTCTCGACATCAAGACATCCCCGTACAGGGTAGCCCTCGACGCCGGGAGGGCCTACCGGGCCCGGGGACCAGTCCCGGGAGCCGGGTGTTCGGTTCGTCACGCCGCGGGCGCGCTGTAGCGTCAACATGGGTTGACACTCTGTGCTCCGTCAATCTACGTTGACACCATGCGGACGATCGACATGGAGGACGCGAGCAGCCCGGACCCGGACGTGGGCCTGCGGGCGGTGCGGTCGCTGCGGGCTCTCGCCGAGCGCCTCGAGGCGCTGCAGGTGGAGAACGCGCGGAGCCTGGGCTGGTCGTGGCAGGAGATCGCCGAGCGGCTCGGCGTGAGCCGCCAGGCGGTGCACAAGAAGTACGGGACGTCCCGGAACCGGAGGTCATGATGTTCGAACGCTTCTCGACCGACGCCCGCGCGACCGTCGTGGGCGCCCAGGAGGTCGCCCGACGCCGCGGCGCCACGTCGATCGACACGGTCCACCTGCTCGTCGCGCTCGCCGAGCAGCCCGGCGGGCCCGGTGCGCGCGCCCTGTCCGCCGTCGGCCTCACGGGGGCGTCGTTCGAGCGGCTCGCCGTCGCGGAGGGTGGCGAGCCGCTCGACGCCGAGGCGCTCGCGTCGCTCGGCATCGACCTCGACGCGGTCCGCGCCCGGACGGACGCCGCCTTCGGCGAGGGCGCGCTGGACCGGGCCGGCCGCCGCCCCCGCCGCGGGCACCTGCCCTTCACGAAGGCCGCCAAGAAGGCGCTCGAGCTGTCGCTGCGCGAGGCGGTCCACGCGGGCTCGCGCAGCATCGACTCGGGTCACGTGCTCCTCGCCCTCCTGCGCGACGAGGGCACGACGGCGCACGGCACCCTCGTCGCGGCGCTCGACCGGGCCGGGGCGGACGTCGCCGCGCTCCGCGCAGCCCTCGCGGAGCTGCGGTCCGGCGACGGCGGGGACCGTCGCGCCGCGTCCTGACGCCGCGACGCCGGAACCGACGCGGGAACGTGCTGGGCGAACGGCCCCTGCGCGGGCCGCACGGCCCGACGGATCAGATCTTCGTCACCGGCGAGTAGCGCAGCAGCAGCCGCTTCGTCCCGTCCGCGCCGAAGTCGATCTTCGCCACGGCGTTGGGCCCGGCCCCCTCGAGCGCGACGACCGTCCCGAGCCCGTACGCGTCGTGGGTCACCTTGTCCCCGACCGACAGGCTCGGGATGTCGCCGTCCTTGCGCGGCGTCGCCGACCCGAACGTCGCCCCGCTGCCATCCCCTCCGGTGGCGCCGCCGGAGGACGAGCCCGAGCCGAAGCGGGGTCGGGGGGACGACGACGGGTCGTGGCGGGTCTGGCGGGAGCGGTCCGAGGAACGAGGACCGCGGATGGTAGACCCGTCGTCGTCCCCCCGACCCCGCGTTCCCGACCCGGACCACGAACCGGACCCGCGGTACCCGCCGGAACCCCGCCCCCAGACGGACCCGCCGGCGCGCAGCGTCTGCATCGACGACTCCCGGCGCCGCCAGTCCCACAGCTCGTCGGGGATCTCCTCGAGGAACCGGCTGGGCGGGAACTCGTTGGCCATGCCCCACGCGGACCGCACGGCGGAGCGCGAGACGTAGAGCCGCTCGCGGGCGCGCGTGATGCCGACGTAGGCGAGGCGGCGCTCCTCGGCGAGCTCGGCGTCGTCGTGCAGGGAGCGCATGTGCGGGAAGGTGCCGTCCTCCATGCCGGTGAGGAACACGACGGGGAACTCGAGGCCCTTGGCGGTGTGCAGCGTCATGAGGGTGACGACGCCCGGGTCCTCCTTCTCCTCGCCGTCGTCCTCGCCGTCGACCGCGTCGTCGGCGGGGATCTGGTCGGCGTCGGCGACGAGGGAGACGCGCTCGAGGAAGTCGGACAGCGTGCCCTCGGGGTCGAGCTCGGTGAACTCGGCGGCGACGGCGTGGAGCTCGGCGAGGTTCTCGACGCGGGTCGCGTCCTGGGGGTCGTCGCTCGCACGTAGCTCGGCGAGGTAGCCGGTGCGGTCGAGGACGGCGCCGAGCACGTCGGCGGGCGTCGCGCCGGAGTCGGCGAGCTCGCGCAGCCCGGTCATGAGCTCGGCGAACGCGCGCAGCGGGTTGAGCGTGCGGTTGGTGAGGCCGGGGATCTCGTCGAGGCGGTCGAGCGCGGCGCCGAAAGAGATGCGCTCGCGGTCCGCGAGCGCCGCGACGGCGCCCTCGGCGCGGTCCCCGAGCCCGCGCTTGGGCACGTTGAGGACGCGGCGGAGGTTGACGTCGTCGTCGAGGTTGTCGATGGCCCGCAGGTACGCGACGGCGTCCTTGACCTCGCGCCGCTCGTAGAAGCGCGTGCCGCCGACGACCTTGTACGGCAGGCCGACGCGGATGAGCACCTCCTCGAGCGCGCGGGACTGGGCGTTGGTGCGGTAGAAGACCGCGATGTCGCCGGGGCGCACGCCCTCGGTGTCGCCGAGGCGGTCGATCTCCTCGGCGACGAACCGCGCCTCCTCGTGCTCGTTGTCGGCGACGTAGCCGATGACCTTCGCGCCCGCGCCCGAGTCGGTCCACAGCCGCTTGGGCTTGCGGTCGGGGTTGCGCGAGATGACGGCGTTGGCGGCGGAGAGGATGTTCTGGGTCGAGCGGTAGTTCTGCTCGAGCAGGATGGTGCGCGCGTCGGGGTAGTCGGCCTCGAACTCGAGGATGTTGCGGATCGTCGCACCGCGGAAGGCGTAGATGGACTGGTCGGCGTCGCCGACGACGGTGAGCTCGGCGGGGTCGAGCGCGGGCACCTGGGCCTCGCCGGTGCCGCTGGTCGCCGCGTCGGTGGCGGCGGAGTCCGCGCCCACGCCGGCGAGCTCGCGCACGAGCACGTACTGCGCGTGGTTGGTGTCCTGGTACTCGTCGACGAGCACGTGGCGGAACCGGCGCCGGTAGTGCTCGGCCACGGCCGGGAACGCCTGGAGCAGGTTGACCGTGGTCATGATGATGTCGTCGAAGTCGAGCGCGCTGGCCGCCTGCAGGCGTGCCTGGTAGCGCGTGTAGACGTCGGCGAGCACCTGGTCGAACTCCGGCACCTGGGCGCCGCGCGCCCCGGGGTGCTCCGCGAGGCCGTCCTCGGTCGCGCGCGCGCCGGAGTCGCGCGCGTAGGTCTCGGGGTCGACGAGCTCGTTCTTGAGGTCGGAGATCTTGTTGGCGAGCGACCGCGCCGGGTACTTCTTCGGGTCGAGGTCGAGCTCGCGCGTGACGAGCGTGATGAGCCGCTGGGAGTCGGCGGCGTCGTAGATGGAGAAGCTCGACCGCAGCCCGAGGGTCTTGGCCTCGCGGCGCAGGATCCGCACGCACGCGGAGTGGAACGTCGAGACCCACATGCTCTGCGCGGCCGGCCCGACGAGGTGCTCGACGCGCTCGCGCATCTCCGCCGCGGCCTTGTTGGTGAACGTGATCGCGAGGATCTGCCCCGCCCGCGCGCGGCCGGTGGCGAGCAGGTGCGCGATGCGGTGCGTGAGGACGCGCGTCTTGCCCGAGCCCGCGCCCGCGACGATGAGCAGCGGCGCGCCGGCGTGCACGACGGCCTCGCGCTGCTGCGGGTTGAGCCCTTCGAGCAGCGCCTCGGGGTCGATGTGGGCGTGCGGTCGGTGGCCGTGCACTGGCCCGACGCCGACGTCGTACTCCTCGTCTCACCCTCGCTGTTCTCCGCGTCCGTCGCGTCGGTCCGCCTGGCGCTGCAGCGCCGCGGACGTCGGGGAAGGC
>NZ_LWGL01000127.1 GCF_001722485.1 Cellulosimicrobium cellulans
CGGTGCGGTGCCGGCGGCGCGGGCGGCGGCGACGCGCTCGGCGTGGCTCGGCGGGTTCGCCGGGACGTGCGCGGGGCGCGCGGCCTCCATCTCGGCGCGCAGGACGGGCACGACCTCGCCCGCGAGGAGGTCGATCTGCTCGAGGACCGTCTTGAGCGGCAGGCCGGCGTGGTCGATGAGGAACAGCTGGCGCTGGTAGTCCCCGACGTGCTCGCGCATGGCCGCGTAGCGGTCGATGACCTGCTGCGGGGACCCGACGGTCAGCGGCGTCTCGCGCGTGAAGTCCTCCATCGACGGGCCGTGCCCGTACACGGGCGCGTTGTCGAAGTAGGGCCGGAACTCGTCCCACGCCTTCTGGGAGTCCTTGCGCATGAACACCTGGCCGCCGAGGCCGACGATCGCGGTGTCCGCGGGGCCGTGGCCGTGGTGCTCCCAGCGCTGGCGGTAGAACTGCACCATCTGCTTCGTGTGGCTCATGGGCCAGAAGATGTTGTTGTGGAAGAACCCGTCGCCGTAGTAGGCCGCCTGCTCGGCGATCTCGGGGCTGCGGATCGACCCGTGCCACACGAACGGCGGCACCCCGTCCAGGGGGCGCGGCGTGGAGGTGAAGCCCTGCAGCGGGGTGCGGAACCTGCCCTCCCAGTCCACGACGTCCTCGGTCCACAGCCGGCGCAGCAGCGCGTAGTTCTCGACGGCGAGCGGGATGCCGTTGCGGATGTCCTGCCCGAACCACGGGTACACGGGGCCGGTGTTGCCCCGGCCCATCATGAGGTCCATGCGGCCCTCGGAGATCACCTGGAGCATCGCGTACTCCTCGGCGAGGCGCACCGGGTCGTTCGTCGTGATGAGCGTCGTGGAGGTCGACAGGACGATGTTCTTCGTCACACCCGCCAGGTAGCCGAGCATCGTCGTGGGCGACGACGGCACGAACGGCGGGTTGTGGTGCTCCCCCGTGGCGAAGACGTCCAGGCCCGCCTCGTCGGCGTGCTCGGCGATGGTGAGCATGGCGCGCACCCGCTCGGTGTCGTCCGGGGTCCGGCCCGTCGTGGGGTCCGTCGTGACGTCACCGACGGTGAAGATGCCGAACTGCATGGTGTGCTCCCAGTGTCTCGGGCCGATGCGATACCTCTGCCGATGTCCATGCGTTTGCATGTACACGGCGCTCAACCGAGCACCCTCCCCGTTTGTTCCCGGCCGCCTCCCTCCCGCCCTCCTCCTCCTCTCGCGGCGGCGGACGTCACCCCGCGAGGATTTGCGTGCGACCCGGAAAGCCGGGAGCCTGAGGTCCGCGACGCACCGTGGCGGACCCGGCGGACGGTGCGCGGCCCGCACTGCGGCGCGCGCGCGTTCGTTCACGGGACCTTCACCACGCGTCGGAACACCTCGTCACCATCACGCGTTGCGTACTCGTAGACCGGGCACCCTCGCACCCCCTCGGGGCGCCCCGAGACCCCCCGACGATCCTCTGGAGGACACCATGGCCGACCGTTCGCTGCGTGGCATGAGCATCGGTGCGAAGAGCATGGAGTCGGACGAGGGCGTCGACTTCGCGCCGCGTTTCCAGGCGCACTACGACTGCCCCAACGGCCACACCATCATCCTGCCGTTCTCGACCGACGCCGAGGTCCCCCCGGTGTGGGAGTGCCGCTGCGGCGCCGAGGCGCTCCTGCGCGACGCCGAGCGCCCCGAGCCCAAGGCCGGCAAGCCCGCCCGCACCCACTGGGACATGCTGCTCGAGCGCCGCACCATCTCCGAGCTCGAGGAGCTGCTCGACGAGCGCCTCGACCTGCTGCGCGCCGGCAAGCTCCGCCGCAGCGCCTGACCCCCGCCGCCCGCGCGGCGCCGCGAGAGGCCCGGTCCCCGTCCGGGGGCCGGGCCTCTCGCACGCCCGCCGACCGTCGTACGGGCCGAGTCAGTGCACGCTTAGTGCACGGTCAGCGCACGCGCGTGCGCGCGGCCGTACGCGGGCGCGCGAGCCCGCGCAGCTGCTCCGCGCGCCGTCGCACTCCCCAGACCGTGACGCGCCACAGCGCCTCGGTGACGATCGCGCGGCTCATCTTCGACCGCCCCGCCGTGCGCTCGACGAACGTGATCGGCACCTCCACCACGCCTCCGCCGGCCCGTGCGACGCGCCACGCCATGTCGACCTGGAAGCAGTACCCGTGCGACGCGACCGTCGCGAGGTCCAGGGCGCGCAGCGCGCTCGCACGGTAGGCGCGGAAGCCCGCCGTCGCGTCCCCGAGGCGCAGCCCGAGCGCGAGACGCACGTACGCGTTGCCCCCGCGCGAGAGCACCTCGCGGTGCCACGGCCAGTTCTCCACCTCGCCGCCCGGCACCCAGCGCGACCCGATGACGAGGTCCGGCACCGCGCCGTCGCCGCCCCTCTCGCCCAGGGCCGCCAGGAGCCGGGGCAGCTGCTCCGGCAGGTGGGAGCCGTCCGCGTCCATCTCCACCACGACGTCGTAGCCGCGCTCCAGCGCCCAGCCGAAGCCGGCCACGTACGCGGCGCCGAGCCCGTCCTTGCCCGCGCGGTGCAGCACGTGCACGCCGGCGTCGCGCGCGGCCATCTCCTCCGCGAGGTCGCCCGTGCCGTCCGGGGACGCGTCGTCGACCACGAGCACGTCCGCGTCCGGCACCGCCGCCCGCAGGCGCCCCAGCGTGCCGGGCAGCGTCAGCGCCTCGTCGTACGTGGGCACGACGACGAGGACCCGCCCGGGTGCGCCGCTCACGCCGGCTCCCCGCCGTCCTGGCACACCGCGCGCGCCGAGACCTGGCGGCGCTCGCGGACGCCTGCGACGACGCCGCACGCGAGCAGCGCGAGGGCCGCCGCGCCGACGACGGCGGCGGGGACGGCGCCGGCCCGCACGGCGGGCGTGAGGTCGGTGCGCAGCGGCAGGGACGCGACGAGCTGGTCGGCGGTGAACAGGCCGGTGCGCTGCAGGAGCTCGCCGTCGGGGGCGATGACGCCGCTGACCCCGACGGTGGAGACCTGCACGGTCGCGCGGCCTGTGGCGATGGCGCGCAGCTGGGACATGGCGAGCTGCTGGGTGGACTCGGCCGTGTACCCGAAGGACGCGTTGTTGGTCGGCACGACGAGCACCTCGGCGCCGGACGTCACGGCGTCGCGCACGAGTTCCTCGTAGGCGACCTCGAAGCAGATGACGACGCCGAGGGGGACGGTGCGGCCGAGGCGCTCGGCGTCGAGGTCGACGACGCCCGTCTCGGTGCCGGGGATCATGTCGATCGTCACGCGGTCCACCTGGTCGGAGAACAGCCGCAGGAACGAGCGCATCGGCATGTACTCGCCGAACGGTGCGGGGTGCTGCTTGGCGTACCGGTCGACGACGCCGGTGCCCGGCTCCCACAGCAGCGCCACGTTGTACCGCCCGCCCGTGGCGGGGAACTCCTGCGCACCGACGAGGATCGGCGCGTCGACCTCGGTCGCGGCGTCGTCGATGGCGGCGGCGACGTCGCGCGCCTCCTGCGGGTCGAGGTCCGAGCCGTTCTCGGGCCACAGCACGACGTCAAGGCCGCCCGGCTCGACCTGGTCGAGGAGCGCGAGCGTGCCGTCGAGGTGGTTGTCGAGCACCTCGGCGCGGTTGGCGAACGACCCCAGCCCTGGTTCGGCGACGTTCCCCTGCACGGCGCCGACCTCGAGCGTCCCGGACTGCGCGCGGTCGTCGAGCGGGACGAGCAGCGGGGCGGCGACGAGAGCTGCCGCGGCGAGCAGGGACGCCGGGACGAGGAACCGGGACGGGCGGCCGCGCCGGGCACCGCCGTCCGTGCCGTCCGCATCCGTGCCGTCCGCGTCCGTGCCTCCCGCGGCGCGCGTGCGGGCGCGCCACAGGGCGACCGCGGCGACCGCGAGGAGGGACCCGACGAGCGCGACGAGCAGCGAGACGAGCACCTCGCCGCCGAGCCACGCCGCCCGGCCCAGCGGGGAGGCGGCCTGGGAGAACGCGAGGCGCCCCCAGGGGAAGCCGCCGAACGGCACCTCGGTGCGCGCCTGCTCGACCCCGACGAACGCCACCGCGAACGCCACGGCCTGCGCCGCGGGGCGTGCGCGCAGCCAGGGCCAGCGGCGCGCCCACACCCAGCCGGCGCCGAGCACGGCGACGAAGCACGCCTCCATCACGGACAGTGCGACCCACGGCACCGTGTCGGTGGCCTCGTTGGCCCAGTACAGGTGCGGCAGGAAGAACGCCAGGCCCCAGGCGAGACCGACGAGCGCGCCCCAGCGGGCGTCGTCGCGCCGCAGGGCCACGAACAGCAGCGCCACCCCGGCGAACGCGGCGGGCCACCAGCCCCGGTCGGGGAACGCCGCGTCGGTGACCAGTCCCCCGACGACGGCGAGCAGCACCGCCACGAGCCGCGACACGCCGGACGGAGCCTGCGGATCGGTCGCGGGCCGGCGGGGCGGGGAGGCCGGCCGGGAGGCCGGGTCGGTCAGCGGTGCAGGGGCGGCCACGGGGTGCAGACTACGCCACCGACCTGCACGGGCAGCGGCGTGCGGCGGGCCCGCGCACCCTTCGGCCCGTGCCCCGCCGCCACCGACGGAGCACGTTTTCTACTGAGCGCGCGGGCCCGGCCTGACGCCCGACGTGGGCACACCGAGGGCCCGTCGATGGTGGCTGGTTCCCCCTGCGGCCGCCGGGGCCGGAACACCCCTCGAAACTACCGGTGCTCCTCGTGGTGTCAAGCGGCAGGAATCAGTCGAACGTGTCGAACAGGACGTTCCCGTCGCGCACCGTCTGCAGGCACACCGGGCGCGGCAGGTCCGGGCCGAGCTCGGGCAGCAGCGGCGTGCCGGCGCGCGCGTCCGTGCTCCACGACGACGTCGCGCGGCCGAGCGGGCCCTGCACCGCGAGGTGCTCCGCGCGCCACACCGCCAGGTGCGCCGGGGCGCCCACGCGCAGCTGGCCGGCACCGGTGTGGTCCAGGCCCGCGAGGCGCCACCCGCCGCGCGTGTGCGCGCGGAACGCGGCTCGGGCCGAGATGCGCTGGTCCGGGTCCACGTGCGACATGGCCGCGAGCACCCCTGCCCACGGGTCCAGGCGCGTCACCGGGGCGTCGGACCCGAACGCGAGCGGCACGCCGGCACCGGCGAGGTCGGCGAACGGGCTCAGGCCCTCCGCCCGCGTCGCGCCCACGCGCGCCGCGTACGTCCCCTGCGGACCGCCCCACGCGGCGTCGAACGCCGGCTGGATGCTCAGGCTCACCCCGTACAGCAGCATCGTGGCCAACGCCGTCGCGTCGACGAACAGCGCGTGCTCCACACGCGGCCGCGCCGTGCGCACCACGCTCGCGCCGTGCGCCTGCGCCGCCGCCTCGAGCCCGGCCACGAGCTCGTCCATCGCCCGGTCCCCGATCACGTGGAACCCGCCCTGCGTGCCCACCGCCGCGACCGCCGCCAGGTGGTCCGCGACCTGCTCCGCCGTGAGGTACAGGCTGCCCCGCTCCCCCGGCACCGGGGCGTCCCGGTACGGCTGGCGCATCGCCGCGGTGCGCGACCCGATCGACCCGTCGACGTTCAGGTCCCCCGCGATGCCCGCCAGCCCCGGCAGGTCCGCCAGCAGCGCGTGCGCGTCGTCCGCGCTCTCGCACAGCTCGCCCCGGTACCCCACGACGTGCGCGAGCCCGCTCGCCGGGTCGCGCGTGAGGTCGAGCACCTCGCGCAGGCCGTCGCGCGTGTCGATGTGCGGCGCGCTCATCTCGTGCACCGACACGATGCCCCGCTCCGCGGCCGCGGCCAGCGCCGCCCGGTACAGCGCCGTGCGGCGAGCCGGCGGCACGTCGCGCGCCACGTCCCGGGCCACGTGGTGCGCCTCGCCCGTCACCCAGCCCGACGCGTCCCACCCGGGCCGCGACTCCAGTCCCGCGCGGCGCGCGAGCGTCGTCGACACCACCGCCGAGTGCACGTCCACGCGCGCCGCGTACACCGGCCGACCGCCCGCCGCCGCGTCGAGCTCGCCGGCCGTCGGCGGCCGGCCCTCCGGCCAGGACCGCTCGTCCCACCCGAACGCGAGCACGGTCTCGTCCGCGCCCGCCTGCGCCGCCGCCCGGCCGATCGCGGCCAGCGCCGCGTCCAGCGACGTCACGCCGGCGCTCGCGGACAGGTCGACGCCGGCCAGGGCGAGTCCGACCTCGAACAGGTGGACGTGCGCGTCGACGAAGCCGGGCGCGACGAGCGCGCCCTGCAGGTCGACCACCCGGTCGGCGCGGGCGGCGAGGCCGTCCGCGGTGTCGTTGGCGCCGATCCAGGCGATGACGCCGTCGTCGACGAGGAGGGCTTCCGCGAACGGGTCCGCGGCGGAGTGGATCACGCCGCCGCGGTAGAGGGTGGAGGTCACGGTCCTGCACGATACCGTCACGTCGTCGCTGCCATGGCAGCACACCGCACCCGCCCGCGCGGGTCGGGGTGTCAGACGCTGGAGTACGCGACGACGCCGCGGCGCAGGCGGTCGATCGCCTGGTTCGCGGTGCGGCGCAGGGCCGGGGTGGGTGCGGCGGTGGCGAGCTGGTCGAGCACGTCGATGACCTGCTTGCACCAGCGCACGAAGTCGCCCGCGGCGATCTCCGAGCCGCGCAGCACGGCGTCGAGGCTGCGGCCCACGGCCCACCGGTGCACGGCGGCGACGAGTCCGAGGTCGAGCTCGCCGGTGGCGTCGAGACGGTGCGCGCTCTCGAGGTCGTCGACCTCGGACCACACGCGCACGGTCGCGTCCAGGGCCTGGGCGAGGGTGCCGTGCGGCCCGCCGGGGATGTACGGCTCGGCGGCGTCGTCGCGGCGCCCGGAGTACACGCACGTGGACACCACGGCGGCCAGCGCCGGGGCGTCGAGGTCGTCCCAGACGCCGCGGCGCAGGCACTCGGCGAGCAGCAGGTCGTTCTCGGCGTACAGGCGGCGCAGCCACCGCCCGTCGCTCGTGACGCGCAGCTCCGTGCCGTCCCCGCCGGCCGCACCGTCGCCAGCGGCCGCACCGTCGTCGCCGGGGCGCTCGAGGTAGCCGAGGGTGAGCAGTACGTCGCACGTGCGGTCGAACAGCTTGGCGATGGACCCGGTACGGCCCTCGACGCGGCCCACGAGCCGGTCGTGCTCCTTCTTCAGCCGCTGCCAGCGCTCGGCCCAGCGGGCGTGGTCCTCCCGGTCGGGGCAGCCGTGGCACGGGTGGGCGCGCAGCTGCGCGCGCAGGCGGGCGAGCTCGGCGTCGTCGGCGGCCGCGGACCGGGCGCGCGGGCCCTTGCCGGGGCGGGTGCCGGGCTCGTCGAGCGCGCCGAGCGCGTTGCGCAGGGACGACGCGAGGTCGCGCCTGTGCGCGGGCACGCGCGGGTTGAACGTCTTGGGGATGCGGACCTTCGCGACCGTGCGCACCCCGCCGGGCGCGTCGGCGATCGTGAGCTTCTTCACGGCGCGGTCCTGCGTGAGGACGGTCGGGCGGGGGCCGTCGAACCCGGCGCCCTCCCCCGGGTCGAGCACGACGACGTACCCGGCGCGGCGACCGGACGGCACCTCGACGACGTCCCCCGGCCGCAGCCGCTCGAACGCCGCGACGACCTCGGCGCGCCGGGACCGGCTCGCCGCGCGCGACAGGTCCGCCTCCCGGTTCGCGATGCGGCGTCGCAGCGCGGCGTACTCGGAGAAGTCGCCGCGGTCGCACGTCATGGCCTGCGCGTACCCCTCCAGCGCCTCCGCGTGCGCCTGCGCCTGCTTCGCCAGCCCGACGACGCCGCGGTCGGCCTGGAACTGCGCGAACGACGTCTCGAGGACGTCGCGCGCCCGCTCGCGCCCGACCTGCGCGACGAGGTTGACCGCCATGTTGTACGTGGGCCGGAAGCTGGAGCGCAGCGGGTACAGGCGCTTGGACGCCAGGCCCGCGAGGTGCACCGGGTCGAGGCCGGCGTGGTCGACGACGACGGCGTGCCCCTCGACGTCGATGCCGCGCCGCCCGGCGCGCCCCGTGAGCTGGGTGTACTCGCCGGGGGTGACGTCGACGTGCGCGGACCCGTCCCACTTCACGAGCCGCTCCAGCACCACCGACCGGGCGGGCATGTTGATGCCGAGCGCGAGGGTCTCGGTGGCGAACACGACCTTGATGAGGCCGCGGCTGAACAGCTCCTCGACCGTCTCCTTGAACACGGGCAGCATGCCGGCGTGGTGGGCGGCGATGCCGCGCGCGAGGGACTCGCTCCACGTCCAGTACCCGAGCACGTCGAGGTCCTCGGTCGGGATGGGCGCGGTCCGCTCCTCCGCGACCCGCCGGATCTCCGCCTCCTCCTCGGGCGTCGTCAGGCGCAGCCCCGCCGTCAGGCACTGCGTCACGGCGCCCTCGCACCCGGCCCGGGAGAAGATGAAGTAGATCGCGGGCAGCAACCCGTCCTCGTCGAGCGCGTCCACCACGGAGAACCGCGACGGGGTCCGGCGCGAGAACCCCGCCCGGTCCGGCCCCGGGCGCCGTCCCCCTCGCCCGCGGTAACCGCGGTCGCCCGGCCCGCGCCCCCTCCCCCCGGGCCCGGACGTGCCGGTGCGCGGCGCGGAGCGGAACGCCGCGAGCAGGTCGGGGTTGATCGGCGGGTTCACGCCCGGGTCGGTCGGGTCGACGTGCCCCGCGTACAAGTCCAGCAGCTCCGCCCCGAGGCCCGGCCGGCCAGGGCCCCGCTCGACGCGCGCGGAGTCGCCCGCGGCGACGAGGACGTGCTGCCACAGCGGCACCGGCCGGCGCTCGCTGACGACCACGGCGGTGTCGCCGCGCACCATCTCGAGCCAGTCGCCGAACTCCTCGGCGTTGGACACGGTGGCGGACAGGGACACGAGCTGGACGTCGTCGGACAGGTGGATGATGACCTCTTCCCACACCGGTCCGCGGAAGCGGTCGGCGAGGTAGTGCACCTCGTCCATGACGACGTACCCGAGGCCGTCGAGCGCGGTGGACCCGCCGTACAGCATGTTGCGCAGCACCTCGGTCGTCATGACGACGACGGGCGCGTCCCCGTTGATGGTGGTGTCGCCGGTGAGGAGCCCGACCTGGTCGGCGCCGTGGCGGCGCGCGAGGTCGGCGTACTTCTGGTTCGACAGCGCCTTGATGGGGGTGGTGTAGAACGCCTTGCGGCCGGTGGCGAGCGCCAGGTGCACGGCGAACTCGCCGACGACGGTCTTCCCCGCGCCGGTGGGGGCGGCCACGAGCACGCCGCGGCCCTCCTCGAGGGCCTCGCACGCGCGCACCTGGAAGTCGTCGAGCGGGAAGTCCAGGACGCGCCGGAACTCGGCGAGGCGGGTGCGGGACGCGGCCTGGCGGGCGCGGGACGCCGCGTACCTGGCGGCGGGCGAGTCGGCGGGCGTGTCGGCAGCCGTCATGGGTTCAGCCTACGGTTCGCCGCCGCGCTCGCCGGTCGGCGCACCGTCAGCCCGCTGGTCAGCGCGCCGCGGCCCCGGGGTGCAGGACGACGAGGGCGCCGGGGACCGCCTCGACGTGCAGCGGCAGGGGCCCGAGGTGCTCGCCGTCGCCGAACGCGTGCGGGGGCGGCGCGCCGGCGTCGGTGGGC
>NZ_LWGL01000128.1 GCF_001722485.1 Cellulosimicrobium cellulans
CGACATGCTGACGAGCGCACGGCGCGAGTTCCTCGAGACGTTCGAGTCGACGATCCTGCGTCCGCGCGGCCTCGACCACAAGGTCGTGTTCCCCGGCCCCGGCGGCGCGAACGGGTTGGGGGCGGCGTCGTCGGGACGACCGGTGGCGTCCCCGCCGTTCGAGGGGTCGGTCATGAGGTGCCGAGCGCTCCTGTCATGGTCGTCCAGCCCCGGGAGATGCGCGCCGGGACCCCGGCATCGTAGTCACCGGCCGGGAAGCTCGCCACGAGGTCGGCGACCTCGTCCTGCTCGGTGTCGGCGACGACGTCCACGACGGTGTCGCCGGCCTGCCACACGACGTGCCACGGCTCCTCGGAGAGCACGTGGACGCTGCGCCCGTCGACGTCCCACGTGCCGACGCCCTCGAGAACCGTGCGGTCGAGGACGCCGGGCTGCTCGCGCACGACCGCCTCGCCGGTCGGCGTGCGCAGGTCGATCTCCAGGAGGTGACCATCGTCGCGCACCGCGGCGACCGTGACGCCGTCCGGCAGCTCCGTGGGGCACGTCCAGCCCTGCGCCGCGAGGGCCGCGAGCGTCGCCGCGCCGTCCACGGGCGCGTGCTCCCCGCTCGCCGCCGTCGCGCGCGGGGCGGCCTGCGCGAGCACGGTCAGCGGGTCCGTCGGGTGGAGGCTGGGCGTGACCGTGGGGCTGTCCCCGAGCGCGAACAGCCCGACCGCGGCGACCCCGACGCCCGCCGCCGCGAGCGCCGCGACGTCGGCGGGCGCGAGCGCGCGGTCGTAGACCGCCACCTCGTCGACGGCGCCGCGCAGCGGGTAGCCCCCGCCCGGCTCGTTCCCCACGAGCAGGGGCAGGTCGTTGGCCGCGACCGCCGCCGGTCCCGGCGCGGACCCCTGCTCGACGCCGTCGACGAAGAGGCGCACCCGGGAGCCGTCGTAGGTGCCCACGAGGTGCACCCACCGCTGCCCGTCGGCCGGGTACCGCGACGTCGCGTCCGCGCGGTGCGCGTTGCCGGCGGACGCCTGGTTCACGCGGAAGAACGCCCGGCCGTCGCCCGCGAGCCCGAGCTCGTAGCCGTCGACCTCGTACCCCTGCGCCTTCTTCACGACGTACTGCGTCCCGACGCGCTCCGGCCGCACCCACGCCGAGACCGTCAGGCCCTCCTGCGGGTCGAGACCGTCGGCGTCGGGGACCGTCACGAGACCCGACGCGCCGTCGAGGCGCACGGCGGGCCCCGTCACGCCGGGCACGCGCGTGACGCCGCCCGACGTCGCGCCGGTGCGTGCCCAGCCCGAGCCGTCCAGCACGGCCGTGCCCGACGGCTCGTCGAAGCCCCACGCGCCCTGCGCGCCGGGGGCGAGCAGCACGCGCACGGTCACGGTCGCGGGCTCCGACCAGGTGCCGCCGACGCCGGCGCGCACGGTGAACGTGTCCGTGCCGACGCTGCCCGGCGCGGGGGTGTAGCGCACCGTGCCGGTCGCCGCGTCGAGCACCTCCGCCGTCCCGGCCGACGGCGGCCCGACGACCTCGAGCGTCATCCCGGTGCCGTCGCCGCTGCCGTCCGGCGCCGTGACCACGAGGGCGGCCTCCACCGCCGTGCCGCTGGTCGTCGTGAGCTCGGCGTCGTCCACGGCCGGCGGTTCGGAGGGCACGGACGGTTCCGTCGGCTCGATCGGCTCGGCCGGCTCGGCCGGCTCGGCCGGCTCGGCCGGAGGCTCCGACGGGGCGCCGGGACCGGTGGTCGGGTCCGTGGGCTCGGTCGGCTCGGTGGGCGCGGTGGGGTCGATCGGCGCGGTCGGCTCGGTCGGCGAGGTCAGGTCGGTCGGTGCGGTCGGGTCGGCCGGCGCGGTGCCGCCCGGCGCGCCGGGTGCGGTGTCCGACGACGCGGCCAGGGCGGCCACCTGCGGTGCCGTGAGCGCCCGGTCGTAGAGGCGCACGTCGTCGACCGCTCCCCGCAGCGGGTAGCCGCCGCCAGGCTGGTCGCCGAGGACGAGCGGGAGCGCGTTCGTGGCGACGGCCGACGGGCCCGCGACGGACGCGGCCTCGACGCCGTCGACGTAGAGCCGCACGCGGTCGCCGTCGAACGTGCCCGCCAGGTGCACCCACGTCCGCCCGTCCGCGGGCAGCCCGGTGCGCGCGTCCGCGCGGTAGGAGTTGCCGCCGCTCGCCTGGTTGACCCGGAAGAACGGTCGGCCGGTGCTCGCGATCGCGAGCTCGTAGCCGTCCACCTCGTACCCGTCGGCCTTCTTGACGACGTACTGCGTGGCCGTGCGCTCGAGCCGCACCCACGCCGAGACGGTCAGCGCCGTCGAGACGTCGAGCGCCGGGACGTCGGGGACCGTGACGCGGCCGGTGGAGCCGTCGAACCGCACCGCGGAGCCGGAGACGCCCGGGACCCACGACGACCCGCCCGACAGCGCGCCGTCGAGCTCCTGCCCCGACGCGTCGCGGGTCACCGTGCCCGAGCCCTCGTCGAGGGACCAGGACCCGCGCAGCCCCGCCTCGGCGAGGACGGCGACCGAGACCGTGGCGGGCGGTGACCACGTGCCGCCCGCGCGGACGCGGAACGTGAACGCGTCCGTCCCGACGAAGCCGGCGCGCGGCGCGTAGGTGTACGTGCCCGTGGTGGGGCCGGTGAGGGTGAGCGTGCCCGAGGACGGGCCGGTCACGACCTGGAACTCCGGCGTGCCGGACGGCACCTGGGCGCCGAGGACGCCCGTGACCGGCGTCCCGGCGACGGTGCTCGCCGACCCGGGGAGCGCGACGGGCGCGGCCGGGGGCGGCGTCGTGCCGGAGTGCAGCGCGGCGACGTCGGCGGCCGACAGCCCCCGGCCGTAGACCCGGACGCCGTCGACGGCGCCGCGCAGCGGGTACGCGCCGTCCGTCTGACCGCCGAGGACGAGCGGCAGGTCGTTCGCCTCGACCGCGTCCGGTCCGGCGACGGAGCCCTGCTGGACGCCGTTCACGTACAGGCGCACGCGGTCGCCGTCGAACACGCCGACGAGGTGCACCCACGTCCGGCCGTCGCTCGGGTACGGCGACGTCGACTCCACGCGGTACGCGTTGCCGTTCGAGGCCTGGTTCACGCGGAAGTACGCGCGGCCGCCGCTGGACAGGCCGATCTCGTAGCCGTCCGTCTCGTAGCCGACGGCCTTCTTGACCACGTACTGGGTCGCGACCCGCTCGGGCCGCACCCACGCGGACACCGTCAGCGCCCCGGTCACGTCGAGGGCGGGCCCGTCGGGGACCGTGACGCGGCCGGAGGACCCGTCGAGGCGGACCGCGGAGCCCGCGACACCGGGCACCCAGGACGCCCCGCCGGAGAGCCGGCCCTGCCCGCCCCACCCGGACGCGTCGGCGGTCAGCGTGCCGGAGCCCTCGTCGAGCTCCCAGCGTCCGCGCAGTCCCGACTCGTCGGTGACGGCGACGTCGACCCGCGCGACGTTCGACCACACGGACCCCGCGCCCACGCGGAAGGTGAACGACGTCGCGCCGACGAACCCGGCCGGCGGCGTGTAGACGAACGCGCCGGTCGCGGGGTCCGTCACCTGGACCGTGCCGGACGCCGGCGCGGACACGACCTCGTAGCGGTCGCCCGCACGCACGCCCAACGCCTCCAGCGTCCCGGCGACGGGCGTGCCCCGCGTCGTCGCGAGGGTCCCGTCGGACGCCACGGGAGCGCCGGGGTGCGTCCACGCGAGCCGCGCGGCCCCCGCGGTGCTCGACGACGCGGCGAGGACGAGCGTCTCGCCGGGCACCTGGTCCTTCGGTCCCGTGACGTTGTTGTAGGCGCCGTCGAGCACGACGTCGGCGCCTCCGGAGAAGTCGAGGTCGTCCAGCGGGACGACCTTCTCGAGGATGTCGTCGAGCTGCTCGCTCGCCGTGTACACGACGCGCAGCGTGCCCGTCTGCTCGTCGATCTGCACGGTGGGGCGCGTGCCGCGCCGGTCGACCTCGTGGATCCGGTCCCACGCGCCCGACGGCCGCCGCACGAGCAGGCCGATCGTCGTCGCCGACGGGGTGTCGTAGGAGGTCTTGACCGCCGCGTAGAGCGTGCCGTCGGACGCCAGGGCGACGTTGAGGTGGTCGTCCGCCATGCCGTTGCCGAGGTTCAGCGCCGACGACCCGGCCGGCACCTCGTCCGCCGTCCACGACTGCGGGCTCGCGCCGTCCGCGTGCGTCCGGAAGCCGAACCGCTCGGTCTGCTGGTTCGACCACAGCACGCCGATCCGGTTGCCGCCGAGCCGCGTGACGAGCGCGATGTCGTCCTCGGCGATGCCGCTCGCGACCGTGACCGGCGACGAGAACGTCGTGTACGGGGCGTCGCTCCACCGCGCGACGACGGACGAGGACGTGTCCGCGACGAGCCACATCCGCCCCGTCGAGTCGACGTCGATCGTCGCCGTCTCGCTCCCGGGCAGGGACACGGACGTCGCGGTGGTCCGCCGGGACCACGGGGCGTACGTGTTCGACGTCGCCACGTGCTGCAGGGACACGAGCGACGTCGAGGGGCCGTGCAGGAGCACGTGGACCGCGTCGCCGTGGGGCTTGACGTCGGCGCGCACGTCCGTGCGGCTCGACACGCGCGTCACGGCCGTCCACGTGGCGGCGGCCGCGTCGTAGCGCCACACCCACGTGCCGACCGGGGACGTGGACGTCGACGCGAGCACGGCCCACCAGGTGCCGTGCGCGCGCCACACCTTCGACTGCGGCTTCTCGCCGGTGTTGCCCGCGATCGGGATGTCCGCCGCCGCGAGCGTCATCGCCTCCGGGCCGGCCTCGGGACCCGCCTCCGGCCCGGCCTGCGGGCCCGGGGCCGCGGTGTCCGGCGCGGCGTCCGCGGCCGGCGGCTCGGGCTGCCACGACAGCGTGAGCAGCCCGCCGTCCGGGTCCTGCGCCCCGACCTCGACGAGGTACTCCTCGCCCTCGCGCGCGTCGAACGTCACGCGCGAGGTCGAGAGGTCGCCGTCGTCGTCGCCGCTCGCGACGACCGGCCCGTCGGCCGAGCCCTCGCGCACCTCGAGCGTCGTCGGGAGCTCGCTGCCGGCCGTGGAGAAGGTCACGGGGCCGGTGGCGGGCGCCGTCCAGCGCCACCACAGCGAGCGCGCGACGAGCGACGCGGGCCCGGGACCGCGGTGCTCGGCGGGGAACGTGGCGGCCACGTCCTGGCCGGTGGCGCCGCCGACGGCCCGCGCCTCCGGCGCGACGTCGCCCTCGACCTCGGGCTGCGCGGCGACCGCGTCCGGGACCGACCACGGTGACGGGGCGGACGAGGCGACGAGGACGGCACCGACGAGGGCGACCGACGCCGCGGCCGCGGTGAGGCGCTGGAGTCCGGTGCGCCGGTGGGTCTGGGGGCTCGGTGCCATGCGGGCGGTCCGGTTCTGCTCGACGGTGCTCGGGGGCGACGGCGCGTGTCCCCCTGCGGTGCTCCGTCTACCGAGAATGGAAGCACCCCGACACGCCGGGAGGCAGCCGTTCAGCCCAAGTTCACCCGCTCGAGAGGTTCTTCCCGCTCCGGGGCCGGCCGTACCTTGATGTCTCCCGGTCCGCCCGGACCTCACGCCCGAGCCAGGAGGACGCATGGCGCGCGAACGGACCGCTACGGTCGCCAGGCCCTCCGCCGACGCACCCGCGACGTCCACGGCACCGGCCGTGGACGTCACGACGTTCACCCCGAGCGACTACGAGCTGCGCTGGGACGAGGGCCTCGGCGGGTTCCGTCACCAGTACGACCGCGACCTGCAGTTGGTCGCCCTGTGGTCGGGGGCGCGGCACCGCGAGCCCGAGATCCTCGACATCCTGCGCGAGCGCTTCCAGGTGCTCGCCGAGGTCGAGGTGCGCTGGTCGCCCGACCGCGTCGTCACGAACTTCGAGCGCCTCTACGGCCAGAGCCTGTGGGGCACGTCCCCGAAGCACCTCGAGGTCGGCGCCGACCCGTTCCTGCTCGTCGTCGTGGAGGACCCCGAGCCGCGGTACGCGTACCGGCAGAACGTCTCCGGGCTCGTCGAGCTGACGAACGTGCACGTCGCGCAGGTGAAGGCGTCCGCGCGCCGGCTCGCGGGCGGGTACACCGTCCACTCCAGCAACAACCTGCGCGAGTTCTTCCGGGACACCACGCTGCTGCTCGGGCCCGAGCGCCTCGACGAGATCCTCGCGCGCGACCCGCACGCCGCGCACCCCCGCGAGACGCTCGAGGCCGACCTCGTCGGCGACGCCGGGTGGGCCGACCTCGACGAGCTGGCCGCGCTCCTGCGCCGCGCGAGCGAGTACGTCGTGCTGCGCAACTTCGAGGGCCTGCCCGGCGTGCTCGCCGACGACCCCGAGATCGACGTCCTCGCCCGCGACCAGACCGACTTCGCGGCCCTGCTGAACGCGCGCCCGCTCGACCACGACGGCACGGGCGCGCGCTTCGGCACGACCGTCGGCGGCGTCCCCGTGGCGTTCGACGTGCGGTGGGTCGGCGACGGGTACCTCGACGTGCGCTGGCAGGACGACCTGCTGCGCCGGCGCACGTGGACCCCGGAGGGCCTCGCGGTCCCCCGCGCCGACGACCACCTGTTCTCGCTGCTCTACCACGCGAAGGTGCAGAAGCCGGCGGTCAAGCCCGCGTACGTGCCGCGTCTCGGCGCGCTCGCGCGCGACCTCGACCTGCCGCCGGCCCTCGCCGCGGACATCACGACCGACGCCGTCGCGGCGCGCGTCCTCGACGGCTTCCTGTCCGGGCACGGCTACACGGTCCCCCGCACGGTGGACCGCGGCGTGCACCGCAACGACGCCTTCGTGGCGGGCCTGACCCTGACGACGGTCGAGCCGACCGCCGTCGACCGGGCGCGCACCGAGCTCGTCGCGGCGGCACGGGGCTCGCGCGCGGGCGAGCTCGCCGCGCGCTCGGAGCTGCTGCGCCGCACGTACCGCGGGGCGCGCGACGGCGTCCGGGCGGTACGCCGCCGGGTGGGCCGATGACGCTGCCCGAGCCCGGCACCCTCGCGCCGGAGATCTCCGCGCCGGAGCGCGTGGGCGCCCCCGTGGGGCGCGACGTGCGCCCGGAGCCGGGCGTGCGCCGCACGCTGACGAGCCGGGTGCTCGGCCGCGCCAAGCTCGTGCGGATCTTCGGGTGCCCCGTGCGGTCGACGTTCGTCAAGAGCACCGACTACGCGGTCACGGTCTACACGACGACCCGCGGCGAGCCGACGGTCGGCAAGTACTTCGCGCGCTCCGAGCTCGGCCGGCTCGGCCTCGCCGCCGAGCGGCTCAGCGACGACCTGTTCCGGGACCGGCCGTGGCGCATGCCCGTCGCACGCTGGCACCGGCGCGGGTTCACCGTGCCGCGGCTGCGCGACGAGGACCGCCTCGACCTCGCGTGCCGGACGATGACGCGCGCCGAGCGGCTGGACGCCTCGGTGTGGGCGCTCGACGTGCTGCTCGACGTCTACTCCGCCGGCTACCTCCACGGCGACCTCCAGCCGCACAACGTCTGGCTGCTCGACGGCCGCCTCGTCGCGACCGACTTCGAGACGCTGGCCCCGCGCACGCCGGGCATCCCGTTCCTCGACTCGGGCGACGTCACGGGCAACGACCCCGCGCCGCGGCCCCGCCCCCTCGACCCGGCGTTCGACCCGGACGACGACTGGTCGTTCCACCACGTCCTCGGCGTGAGCCTCGAGGAGGCCGCCGCCGCGCTGCGCGCGCGGCTCGTGGACGAGGCCGCGACGTCCCCCGTGGCCGCCCAGCGGCTCGCGACGTTCGACGGGGAGCGCACGTGACGGCCGCGACGCCCACCACCGTCCCGCGGGGGCGGCGGATGCGGCCGCTCGTGGTCCGACGCCGGGACATCGAGCGCGACGCACCGCCCGCCGGTGCGTTCCGCGGCGTCGCCTACGCCCGCGGCCTGCTGCCCTCGCCGCTCACGACGCCGCTCGGCACGTTCTGCGTCGACACCGCCGACCGCGTGTTCTCGCTCACCTACGACGACGGGCCGGACCCGGCGTCGACCCCGGCGGTGCTCGACACGCTCGCCGAGCACGGCGCGCGGGCGACGTTCTTCGTCCTGTCGGAGCCGTCGCGCCGGCACCCGGGCATCGTCCGCCGGATCGTCGACGAGGGGCACGAGCTCGCGCTCCACGGCCGCGACCACCGCTCCCTCGTCACCCTGCCCGACCGCGTCGCGGTCGCGTCCGTGCGCGACGCGCGCGCCGCGGTGGAGGACGTCGCGGGCCGCCGCGTGCGCCTGTTCCGGCCGCCGTACGGCGCGCACACGCTGCAGCAGGCGCTCGGGATCCGTCGGCTCGGGCTCGAGACCGTCATCTGGTCCGGCGACGCGTTCGACTGGGTGCACGACGAGGAGGAGGCCGTCGCCCGCCGGGCCGTCGCGTCGGTCTTCCCCGGCGCGATCGTCCTCCTGCACGACACGCGCGCCGACCCCGAGACGCTCGGGCCGGGCGAGCGCCTGCCCGCGTTCGACCGCGCCGACGTGCTGCGCCGCATCCTCGAGGAGACCCGTGCCGACGGGTACGCCGAGCGCACCGTCGGCGAGCTGCTCGGCCGCTACCGCCGCGTGAAGAGCATGGCGCGCGAGCGGATGGCGCGCGCATGACGGCGCCCGCGCAGGCCCCGGTGCCCGGGGCCCCGGAGCTGTCCGTCGTCATCCCCGCCTACGACGCCGAGGAGACGCTGCCCACGCAGCTCGAGGCGCTCCTCGAGCAGCGCCCCGCGTGGCCGTGGGAGGTGCTCGTCTGCGACAACGGCTCGACCGACGGCACGGCCGACCTCGTGCGGGCGTGGACGCAGCGCATGCCGGAGCTGCGGCTCGTGGACGCGTCCGCGCGGCGCGGCCCGAGCGCGGCGCGCAACATCGGCGTCGGGCAGTCCCGCGCGCCCCGCGTCGCGTTCTGCGACGCCGACGACCGCGTCGGGGACGGCTGGGTCGCGGCGGTGCGCCGCGCGCTCGACGAGCACGAGTTCGTCGCCGGGCCGTTCGAGGGCTCGCTGCTCAACGCGGACGCGGGGTCGGCCGTGTCGTGGACGGCGCAGGCGCACGGGCTGACGGTCAAGCCGTTCCTCCCCCAGTTCGTCACCGCCGGCTCGGGGAACATGGGCGTGCTGCGCGCCGTGTTCGACGAGGTGGGCGGCTTCTACGAGGGCGCCCGCACCGCCGAGGACGACGACTTCTGCCTGCGCGTCCAGCTCGCCGGGCACGAGCTCGTGTTCGTGCCCGACATCGTGCTGCACGTGCGCCGTCGCGACGGCCTGTGGCAGGTGTGCCGGCAGGCGTACGCCTACGGTGCCGGCGAGAAGCGCCTCATGCACCGGTACGCCGAGTTCGTCCAGGCCGCGGGCTCGACCGGGGCCGGCGAGCCCGTCGGGTCGGGCGACGCGGGCGGCGCGGACCTGCGGGGCACGGACCGGGCGGGCGGGGCCGCGGCAC
>NZ_LWGL01000129.1 GCF_001722485.1 Cellulosimicrobium cellulans
GCGCAGGCGGCGCTCGCCGGGCTGCGCGCCGCCCCCGCGTGGCCGCAGGCGCCGCGGCCCGTGCTCGCCGACGACCTGCTCCCCGAGCGCGTGCTGACCGGGGACACGACGGCGCGGCGCACCCTCGTCGCGCAGGCCTACAAGCCCCTCGCGGAGGCCACCGGCTCGGTGCTCGAGACGCTCTCGGCCTACCTCGGCACGGGCCGCTCGCTCGAGGCCGCGGCGCGCTCGCTGTACGTCCACCCGAACACCGTGCGCTACCGGCTGCGCAAGGTCTCGGAGATCACGGGGTGGGACCCGCTCGACGCGCGCGAGTCGTTCGTCCTGCAGGTCGCGCTCGCGCTGGGACAGCTCACGTCCGGGCGCTGACCGACCGGTTGTAGGTTCGGCACAAAGGCTTTCGAGAAGGTTGGTCCGCTTCGTGACGACGCGCCCGGTCGCCGCGTTGGCACAGTTGACGGGTGCTCGCCGTCGTCTGCCCTGGACAGGGCTCCCAGTCCCCCGGAATGCTCGCCCCCTGGCTCGAGCTGCCCGGCGTCCCCGACCGTCTCGCGGCGTTCGGCGAGGCCGCCGGCACCGACCTCCTCGCCCACGGCACGACGTCGGACGCGGACACGATCCGTGACACCGCGGTGGCGCAGCCCCTCATCGTCGCGTCGTCGCTCGTCGCGCTCCGCGCGCTCCTCGACGGCCGGGACGCCGCGGACGTCGTCGACGTGACGGCCGGCCACTCGGTCGGCGAGCTCTCCGCGGCAGCGGTGGCGGGCGTGCTCGACGACGCGGGCGCCGTCGGGCTCGTGTCCCACCGGGCGCGCGCCATGGCCGAGGCCGCGGCCGCGAGCCCGAGCGGCATGAGCGCCGTCGTCGGGGGCGACCCCGAGGAGGTCCTCGCCGCGATCGAGGCCGCCGGCCTGTGGCCCGCGAACGTCAACGGCGGCGGCCAGGTCGTCGCCGCGGGCGCGCACGAGGGCCTCGCCGCGCTCGCCGAGAACCCGCCGGCGAAGGCCCGGGTCATCCCG
Source organism: Cellulosimicrobium cellulans (assembly GCF_001722485.1). GTDB lineage: Bacteria > Actinomycetota > Actinomycetes > Actinomycetales > Cellulomonadaceae > Cellulosimicrobium > Cellulosimicrobium cellulans_A. The sequence continues at coordinate 1,020 of NZ_LWGL01000129.1, forward strand.
CTCCAGGTCGCCGGGGCGTTCCACACGCCGTTCATGCAGCCCGCGCTCGAGGCGTTCGAGCCGGTCGCCGCCGGCTGGACCGTCGCCGACCCGCGCCTGCCGCTCCTGTCGAACGCCGACGGCGAGCCGTACGGGCGCATCGACGTCGAGGGCAGCGCGCACGGGACGGCCCGGGACGTCGTGCGGCGCCTCACCGCGCAGATCGCCGCCCCCGTGCGGTGGGACCTGTGCCAGGAGACGCTCTCCGAGCTGGGCGTGACCGCGCTGCTCGAGCTCGCCCCCGGCGGGGTGCTGACGGGCCTCGCCCGACGTGCGCTGCCCGGCGTCGAGACCGTCGCCGTGAAGTCGCCCGCGGACCTCGACAAGGCCCGCGACCTCGTCGCGCGCCACTCCGTCGTCGGCGGGGCCGCGGGGGCGGACGCGTGAGCGCGACGCTGCGGCAGGCCACCGGACCGGCCCACTCGCGCATCCTCGCGATCGGCGGGGTGCGCGGCGAGAACGTCGTGACGAACGACGACATCGCCGGGCCGATCGACTCGTCCGACGAGTGGATCCGCCAGCGCACGGGCATCGTCACACGCCGTCGCGCCGGTGCGGACGTCGACGTGCTGGACCTGTCCGAGGCCGCCGCCCGGGACGCGCTCGAGCGCGCGGGCCTGCAGGGCGCCGACGTCGACGCCGTCATCGTCTCCACGGTGACGTACTTTCACCAGACCCCGGCTGCCGCCGCGGTCCTCGCGGAGCGCCTCGGCGCGACGCCCGCCGCCGCGTTCGACGTGTCGGCGGCCTGCGCCGGATACACGTACGCGATCGCCCAGGCCGACGCGCTCGTGCGGTCCGGCGTCGCACGCCACGTGCTCGTCATCGGCGCCGAGAAGATGAGCGACTTCATCGACCCGACCGACCGGTCGATCTCGTTCCTCCTGGGCGACGGCGCCGGTGCGGCGATCGTCGGCCCGTCCGACACGCCCGGCATCGGCCCCACGGTGTGGGGCTCCGACGGCGGCAAGGCCCAGGCCATCCGGCAGACCCACGCGTGGTCCGAGCTGCGCCAGGACCCGTCCCTCGGCTGGCCGACGCTGCGCCAGGACGGGCCGAGCGTGTTCAAGTGGGCGAGCTTCCAGATGGCGCCGATCGCCGCCAAGGCGATGGCGGAGGCCGGCGTCACGCCCGGCGACATCCAGGCGTTCGTGCCGCACCAGGCGAACATGCGCATCATCGACCAGATGATCAAGCAGCTCGAGCTGCCCGAGACGGTCGCGGTCGCCCGCGACATCGCGGAGACGGGCAACACGTCCGCGGCGTCGATCCCGCTCGCCACGCGCCGCCTTCTCGACGAGGGTCAGGTCCGCTCCGGCGACCTCGCCCTGCAGATCGGGTTCGGCGCCGGTCTCGTCTACGCCGCGCAGGTCGTCGTCCTCCCGTAGGGGAGAATCACCCGGGACGGACCGCCGTCGTCCGACGGACCACGTCCTCGCCAGTACCGCAGAACCGTTCGGGCCCGCCCCGAGCGCCGCCACCGGGACCGGGTCGTCCGGGCCCACGACAAGGAGAAACCATGGCTTACACCGAGCAGGAAGTCCTCGCCGGCCTCGCGGAGATCGTCGCCGAGGAGACGGGTCTGCCGACCGACGCCGTCGCTCTCGAGAAGTCCTTCACGGACGACCTCGACATCGACTCCCTCTCGATGATGACGATCGTCACGCACGCCGAGGACAAGTTCGGGGTCCGCATCCCCGACGAGGAGGTCAAGAACCTCACGACGGTCGGCGACGCCGTGTCGTACATCACGGGCGCCCAGGCCTGAAGCACCCGGCCTGCACCAGCAGGCCCCGCGGGCGGGCCGGCGCGAACCGCCGGCCCGCCCGACCCCCGTCGAACCACTCGAGGAGCCCCCATGCCCGCCGTCCGTGAAGTCGTCGTCACCGGTCTCGGTGCCACCACGCCGCTCGGCGGGGACGTGCCCTCGACCTGGGCCGCCGCCCTCGCCGGCGAGTCCGGCGCGCGCCCGCTCGACAACGACTGGTCCGAGCGCTACGAGATCCCGGTCACGTTCGCCGCGACGATCAAGGTCAAGCCGGAGGAGGTCCTCCCGCGCCCCGAGATCAAGCGCATGGACCCCTCCACCCAGTACGCGGTCATCGCCGCGCGCGAGGCCTGGGCCGACGCCGGCAGCCCCGAGGTCGACGGGGAGCGCCTCGGGTCCGTGGTGTCCTCGGGCATCGGCGGCATCTGGACGACGCTCGACGGCTGGGACACGCTGCGCGAGCGCGGCGCGCGCCGCATGCTGCCGATGACGGTGCCGATGCTCATGCCGAACTCCCCCACCGCGTACGTCTCGCTCGAGCTCGGCGCCCGCGCGGGCGCGCACGCGCTCGTCTCGGCCTGCGCGTCCGGTGCGGAGGCCATCGGCTACGGCGTCGACATGATCCGCGCGGGCCGTGCGGACGTCGTCGTCGCGGGCGGCACCGAGGCGACGATCCACCCCATGCCGATCGCCGCCTTCGCGGCGTCCCGCACGCTGTCGCTGCGCAACGACGACCCGCAGGGCGCGTCGCGCCCCTACGACGTCGACCGCGACGGTTTCGTCCTCGGCGAGGGAGCGGCGGTCGTCGTCCTGGAGAGCGCCGAGCACGCCGCCGCCCGCGGTGCGCGCGTGTACGCCCGGCTCGCCGGTGTCGGCCTGTCCGCCGACGCGTACCACATCACGTCCCCCGACCCGGAGGGCCGCGGCCAGGTCGCCGCGATGCGCCGGGCGCTCGAGGAGGCCGGCGCGACGGGGCGCGACGTCGTGCACGTCAACGCCCACGCGACGTCCACCAAGGTGGGCGACCTCACCGAGACGCGCTCCATCCGTGCGCTGCTCGGCGACGACGCCGACCACGTCCAGCTCTCGGCGACGAAGTCGATGACGGGCCACCTGCTCGGGGGCGCCGGAGCGCTGGAGTCGATCTTCACGATCAAGGCCGTCGCGGAGCGCCTCGCCCCGCCGACGATCAACGTGGAGAACCCCGACCCGGAGCTGCAGGTGCCGCTCGTGCGCGACACGCCGTCGGCGCTGCCGGAGGGCGACGTCGTCGCGATCAACAACTCGTTCGGATTCGGCGGGCACAACGTCGCCCTCGCGGTGACGAACGCCTGACCACGACCGCCTGACGACGCGAGGCCGCCTCCCCGGGGAAGGGAGGCGGCCTCGCGTCGTCAGGGGCTGCGGTCAGCCCACGCGGTGCAACCAGCGCACGGGAGCGCCCGCGCCGGCGTGCCGAAACGGCTCGAGCTCGTCGTCCCACGCCTGGCCGAGCGCGAGGTGCAGCGCCTCGCGCATCGCCCACGTGTCGTGCGCCTGCTCGAGCGCGGCGCGGATCCGGTCCTCCGGCACGACGATGTTGCCGTGCACGTCGGTCGCGGCGTGGAAGATGCCGAGGTCCGGCGTGTGGGACCACCGGGCGCCGTCGACGCCGTGGCTCGGCTCCTCGGTGACCTCGTACCGCAGGTGCGACCACCCGCGCAGCGCGGAGGCGAGCTTTGCGCCCGTGCCCTGGGCACCCTGCCACGAGTGCTCGGCACGGAAGAGCCCGCGCGCTGCCGGCTGCTCCGTCCAGTCCATGGACACGCGCGTGCCCAGCACGTTGCCTGCGCCCCACTCGATGTGCGGGCACAGAGCGCGCGGTGCTGAGTGCACGAAAAGAACACCGCGGGTGATGGCACCGGCCATGTCTGCCTCCCTAGGTCGAGGTTTCGTCTTCCCCAACGTCCTCACCAGGGTGGTGCGATGACCCGGCACCCGTACGTCGCGGCGTGCTCGCGTGCCCCATCTTGCACGACGGCGCGAGGTTGCGCGAGGGATTGCCGGCGGCGAGCCGCCGGTTCCACCCGCTCGTGGAGGTCAGAGGTGCGCGCGCAGCTCCCGCATCGCCTTCTTGCGCACGGACCGGTCGAGGCGGTCCAGGTAGAGCATGCCGTCGAGGTGGTCGCACTCGTGCTGCAGGCAGCGGGCCATGAGCTCGGTGCCCTCGACGACGACCTCGTTGCCGTCCAGGTCCGTGCCGACGACGCGCGCGTACCAGGCGCGGCGCGTCGGGAACCACAGCTCGGGCACCGACAGGCAGCCCTCGTCGCCGTCCTGGTAGTCGTCGGACAGCTCGACGATGCGCGGGTTGAGCACGTAGCCGATCTCGTCGTCGATGTTCCACGAGAAGGCGCGCAGGTTGACCCCGATCTGGTTGGCGGCAAGACCCGCCCGGCCCTCGTGGTCCACCGTCTCGACGAGGTCGGCGACCAGCGAGCGCACGCGGTCGTCGATGGTGGTGATCTCGTCGCACGGCGTCCGGAGCACGGGGTCGGGGATGGTGCGGATCTCTCTCATCGCCATGCCCGCATTCTTCCACGGGGAGGCCGCGCCTCGGCGTCGGGCGGGCGCGGCCGGACCGGGGCGCGCGTCACATGCGCGCGTGCTTGGCCCGCGCGAACGAGTAGAGCCCATACGCCGCGAACCCGAGGCCGACCGCCACGAGGAGCACCGCGCCGAAGGGCTGGGCCGCGAGCGTCGCGAACGCCGCGTCGAGGCCGCCGGCCTGCTGCGGGTCCGACTGCACCGCGGCCACGACGAAGAGCCCGCCGAGGACGCCGAGCGCGACACCCTTCGCGACGTAGCCCACGCGTCCGAGGACGACGACGGCGCGACCGAGGCGCCCGCTCGTGCCGCCCTCGAGGTCCTCGAGGAACTTCTTCCTCCAGCCCTTGACGACGTGGTAGACGCCGCCCGCGACGATCCCGACCCCCACGGAGCCGACGAGCACCTTGCCCGCCGGGTTCTGCAGGAGCGTCGCCGTGAGGCTCTGCTCCTGGCCGCCGCCGCCCGACGAGCCCGTCACGACCCGGAGCGCGAGCACGCCGAGGGCCACGTACAGCACGGCCTTGCCGGCGGCCTTGAGGCGGTCGGACGTCTCGCCCGCGCCGCTGATCGCCACGGTGAGCTGCCACAGGCCGAGGGCGGCGAACGCGACGACGGCGAACCACAGGAGCGCGGTGCCCCCGGGAGTCCCGGCGATCGTCGACAGCGCGCCGGTCTGGCTGGCCTGCTGGCTCGACGCGGAGCCGGTCGCGACCTGGACGGCGAGGACACCGACGACGAGGTGCAGCACACCGCTCACGCCGTACCCGGCGCGCGCGAGCAGCTCGAGGGTCCTGCTGCCGCGGGCGCTGCGCGCCGCCGCTCCCTTGCGTGCCGGGCTCGTGGTGGATGCCATCGGTGCTCCTTCGTGGTCGGACGCCGTCGGTACGCCGCCGGGGTCTCCGGACCGGGCCAATCTGCCAGCCGTCGCCGAACCGCGCATGTCGGGCACGGTCCCGGTGCGAGCACATCACGACTTGGTAACGTCCGCCGGATGCTCCGCAGCTCCCCGCGTCTCGCCGCGCTCGACGGGCTCCGCTTCGCCGCCGCGGCAGCGGTCCTCCTGTACCACTTCGTCGCCGTCAACCACCACGCGTGGGGTGCTCGCACGGACGAGGTGATGCCGGGCGTGCAGCAGCTGGCGGCGTTCGGGTCGTTCGGCGTCCAGCTGTTCTTCGTCATCAGCGGCTTCGTGATCCTCATGACGGCGTGGGGCCGGGACGTGCGCGGGTTCGTCGCCTCGCGCGCGGGGCGCCTGCTGCCGGCGTACTGGGCGTCGGTGCTGCTCACGCTCGCCCTGCTCGTGCTCGTGGCCCCCGGGCGGCGCGACGTCGACGTGCCGCAGGCCGTCCTGAACCTCACGATGGTGCAGCGGGCGTTCGGCGTCGAGGACGTCGAGGCCGTCTACTGGACGCTCTGGTCGGAGCTGCGGTTCTACGTGCTCGTCGGGATCCTCGTCGGGCTGGGGCTGACACGCGGCCGCGTGCTCGCGTTCGTCACGCTGTGGCCCGTCGTGGGGGCGATCGCGACCCAGACCGGCTCCGAGCTCGTCTCGACGGTGCTCGTCGCGGCGGACGCGCCGCTCTTCGCGGGCGGCATGGTGCTGTTCCTGCTCGCGCGTGAGCCACGCTCGCCGGTCCTGTGGCTCGCCCTCGGGCTGAACATGGCGCTGGCCGCCGCGCACTCGGGCCGGATCCAGGCGGTGCGGATCGAGAACAGCACCGACCTCACGCTCGGCCCGGCGACGTACTGGACGGCGATCGTGGCCTGCTTCGCGCTCGTGGCGGCCGTGACGCTCACGCCGCTCGCGCGGATCCCGTGGGGCTGGCTGACGACGCTCGGCGCGCTCACGTACCCGCTGTACCTCGTGCACTCCTCGTGGGGCCGCTGGGTCATCGAGTCGGTGCACCCGCATCTGCCCGCGTGGGCGACGCTCGCCGTCGCGACGGCCGTGTGCCTCGGGCTTGCCCTCGCGCTCCACCGCCTCGTCGAGAAGCCCGTCGGGCCGCGGCTGCGCCGGGCGGTCGAGAGCGACCTGCGCCGCGGCTCCGAGCCGGGGCGGGTCGACGGCGCTCAGCCGGCGCCCGCAGCGCCGGCACCCTCCCCGGTGAGGTAGTCGCGCAGCACGACGGCCTGGTTCTCGGTCTCGTCGCGCGCCCCGTACAGGAGCGTCACGACGTCGTGCTTCCCGGCGACTTCACGCAGCTCGCCGACCGCCGGGTTGTCGTCGAGCTCGGCGCGGTAACGGCGCGCGAACTCGGCGAACCGCGGGCTCTCGTGGTGGAACCACCGCCGCAGCTCGTCCGACGGGGCGACGTCCTTGAGCCACAGGTCGGCGCGAGCACGCTCCTTGCTCACCCCGCGCGGCCACAGGCGGTCCACGAGCACGCGGAACCCGTCGTCGTCCGCCGGCTCGTCGTAGACGCGCTTGGTGCGGATGTCCATGGGCCCCATGACACCGTGCCGGGCGGCGGACCGCACGCGCGCGACGGCGAGCCCGCCGGACGCGACGCGGTCGGGCGGTATGCTCTCGGCGCGCCCCGTTAGCTCAGCTGGTCAGAGCAGGAGACTCATAATCTCTCGGTCGCGGGTTCAAGTCCTGCACGGGGCACCACGACGTCCGCTCTCGTGCAGCGGCTACCGTGGGGGCGTGTCCTGGTTCCGCCGCCCCTCGCTGCCCGACGACGTGCGCCGCAGTCTGGACCTGCGCGCCGGTGACCGCGTCCTGGCGTCCGCGGAGCTCGTCGACGGCTCGTGGGCCGTGGCGACGCGCACGTCGCTCGTGACGAGCGACCCGGCAGGGCGGGCCGTCGTGGCCCGCCCGTGGTCCGACGTCGACCGGGCCGCGTACTCCCCGGAGCCGTCGACGATCACGGTCACGTGGGTCGACGGGTCGGCGTCGCTGGAGCTGCGCCTCGTCGACCCGCGCCGCAGCGGGCTCGTCCAGACGCTGCGCGAGCGGGTGCAGTCGTCGGTGGTGCTGTCGGAGACCGTGACGTTCGCCGCCGGGCGCACGGCGCGGGTCGCGGTGCGCCGGGACGGCGACGGCGGCCTCTTCTCCCAGGTGGTCGCGGAGCCCGGCGTCGACCTGCACGACCCCGAGGTCGCGGCACGTGTCGACGCGGCCGAGGGGCGCGTGCGGTCGGCGTCCGGACTACCCCTCTGAGCCTGCTAGAGTTTTCCCCGGCCGCCACGGTGAAGCCGTGGCCGGTCCCGCGTAGCTCAGCTGGCAGAGCATCCGACTGTTAATCGGACGGTCGTAGGTTCAAGTCCTACCGCGGGAGCCCACAGCGAAGAGCCCGGAACCCCTGGTTCCGGGCTCTTCGCGTTCCTCACGCTCTTCGTCGCGTCGTCCCCGGGCTCCCGACAGCCCGGCACGCGTCAGGCGATCTCGCCCTCGCGGAGCGTGCGGCGCTCGGTCTCGAGCGCGAGCAGCTGCGCGAACGCGGCCTGGTACGCGTCGGCGTCGCCCGAGGGGTCGAGACGCTGCAGCCGGCTCTTCGCGTCGGCGATGCGCCGCGTCAGCCCGAGGTCGACGAGACCGCGCACGACGCCGGACACGTAGCCGCCGACGACGCTCTCGCGGTCCTCCGGCAGGGGTGCGACGGCGAGCTGCGTGACGAGCGCGCGCACCGGCTCGGCGGCCTGCTCGGCGACCGCCTCGACCCAGTGGCCCGCCCCGAGCGCGGTGCCCTCGCGCACTCCCCCGGCGGCACGGATCGCGGCGTGCACCGCCTGCCACGCGGGCACGGAGAACGCGTCGTCACCGAGGGTGTCGAACAGCGGCGGCACGTGCTGCGGGTACTGCAGGACCGCGACGAGCGCGAGCCGTTCGCGCCGCGCCACGGGGTCGCGCGGGTCGGGCGCGGGCAGCGCCGGGGCGGACGGCGCGTCGT
>NZ_LWGL01000013.1 GCF_001722485.1 Cellulosimicrobium cellulans
GGCGCCCGGGCGGCGCTGCTCGTGCTGCGCCCCGAGGACGACGTCGCGGTCGCGACGCGCGACCTCGCGCCGGGCGACGTCGTCGCGGCCGAGGGCGGTGGTCCCGTCACGGTCCGTGACGACGTCCCGCGCGGGCACAAGGTCGCGCTGCGCGCGGTGCCGGCCGGCGAGCCCGTGCGCAAGTACGGGCAGGTCATCGGGATCGCCACGGCCGACGTCGCGCCCGGAGACCACGTCCACGGGCACAACCTCGGGTTCCAGGAGGGCGAGCGCGAGCACGAGCTCGCGACCGTGCACACGGAGCTCGCCGTGCCCGACGGCCCGCGGCCGACGTTCCGCGGCTACCGGCGCGCGGACGGACGCGTGGGCACGCGTTCGTACGTCGCGATCCTCACGTCGGTGAACTGCTCGGCGAGCACGGCGCGCATGATCGCCGACCAGTTCCGCGGGTTCGCGCTCGACGCGTACGACGACGTCGACGGCGTCGTCGCCCTCACCCACCAGTCCGGCTGCGGCCTCGTGCCGACGAGCGAGGGCGCCCAGGTGCTGCTGCGCACGCTGCGCGGCTACGCCGGCCACCCCAACGTCACGGGCGTGCTCGTGCTCGGCCTCGGCTGCGAGATGATCGCCGTCGACACGGTCCTCGCCGGCGCCCGCCTGTCGCCCGACACCGTCGTGCGGACGCTGACGATCCAGGACACCGGGGGAGTCCGGGCGACCGTGCGGGCCGGCGTGCAGGCGGTCCGCGAGATGGTCGAGGAGATCGACGGCCGGTTCGAGCGCACCGAGTGCGACGTGTCCGAGCTCGTGCTCGGCCTCAACTGCGGCGGCTCGGACGGGTACTCGGGCATCACCGCGAACCCGGCCCTCGGCCTCGCGTCCGACCGGCTCGTCGCCTACGGAGGGACGTCGGCGCTCGCGGAGACGCCCGAGGTCTTCGGCGCGGAGCACCTGCTCACGCGGCGCGCCGTCACGCCCGCGGTGGGCCAGCGCCTCCTCGACCGCCTCGCGTGGTGGCAGGAGTACGCCGCCGCGGGCGGCGGGAGCCTGGACAACAACCCGTCGCCGGGCAACAAGGCGGGCGGTCTGACGACGATCCTCGAGAAGTCGCTGGGCGCCGTCGCGAAGGGCGGCCAGGCCGACCTCGCGGCCGTGCACGAGTACGCCGAGCCGATGACGACGAAGGGCTTCGTGTTCATGGACACCCCGGGCTACGACCCGGTGTCCGTGACGGGGCTCGTCGCGGGCGGCGCGACGGTCGTGTGCTTCACGACCGGCCGCGGGTCGGTGTTCGGCTGCAAGCCCACGCCGTCGATCAAGCTCGGGACGAACAGCGAGCTCGTCGCGCGCATGGGCGACGACATCGACGTCGACTGCGGGCGGATCGTGGACGGCACGGCCACGCTCGAGGAGGTCGGCGACGAGATCTTCGCGCGCATCCTCGACGTCGCGTCGGGGGAGCAGACGGCGAGCGAGGACCTCGACATCGGCGGCGAGGAGTTCGTGCCCTGGCAGCTCGGCACGGTCACGTGAGCAGGGGCACCGGGAATCGGGGCAGGACCAGTGCCCACCTTGGAGGACCGCGCCGTCGCGTGCCGCGGCGACAGCACCGGCCTCAGGGAGACGTCGTCACGACCGGGGTCACGTGCGTGTCGGCATGACCCTGCAGGCTGGCCAGGACGGCGGCGGCGTCGAACACCTCGCCGGGCGCCGCAGCGCCGGCGCCGTGGTGGCGTCCGTCGAGGAGTCGGACGGCGCCCTCCACCACGATGGGCGCGCTGATGGCGTAGATGTCGCGCCCTGTCACGGCGGCTCGTCGGGTCTTCGCTCCGGCGCGCACGACGGCGTCGACGACGAACCGCTGGGGCGAGCGTCCGGATTCGTCGGCCGCGGTGGGCGCCGGCGTCGCGGCGTCTCGCAGCTCACTCAGCGAGGCGGTGTTGAGGTAGGAGCGCAGCTCGCCCACGTGGAGGTGGTGGTCGATCGTGACGACCTCCGAGAACGGCAGCTGCACCACCTGCTGCTCACCGAGCGGTGAGGGGTAGGGCCAGGTGCCGGACGGTGCGGGGTTTTCCAGCGGAACCAGCGCGCCGTCGCGGATCACGAGGCGGGGCGCGGTGTTGCGCGCCCCGGTGGCTCGGGTACCGGCGGTGGGCCACCAGCGGTCCAGGCCGATCGCGATGTCGATCTCGTCGGCGTGGGGGTCTCCGTCGAGCATGGCGGTGACCAGGAGGTCGGCGAGCCCGCCGTAGAACGCCATGGCGGGTACGACGGCGACGCCCGCTGCCCGCGCCGGGCCGTCCAGCTCGCGGTAGAGCGCCTGCACGACCGGTTGCTCGGCGGTGACGTCGAGGTAGTGGGCACTTGCCTCGACCGCGGCCCGGGCCAGGGGGAGCGCGGTGTCGAGGAACGGACCTGCGCAGTTGATCACCGCGGCGGCGCCGGCGGCCGCGTCGCGGAGGAGGTCCGGGTCGTCGATGCCGACCACGCGTCGCTCCAGCACCGTGTGCCGGGACGGGACGGCGGCGAGGCGCTCGGCGCTGCGGCCAGCCAGCACGGGGACGAGGCCACGGCGCAGGAGCTCGTCCACGACGAAGCGTCCCGTGTGCCCTGTCGCCCCGTAGACGAGGACCCGGTCGGTGGTGCGCACGGCTCGGACGTCCACCGCGGGTCCGGCCGCTTCATCGCCGGCCCGGCCTCGCCGGTCGTGTGAGATCACGTCTGCTCCTCGTCGGTCGGGCTCGAAGCACTCCTGCTCGCCCTCGGTGGCCGCCCGTCCGTCCACGCGCCGACGTCGCCGCATCAGAGGTGCGGCGACGTCGGCACCCGGATCGTCCCGACGGACTCCCGGGCGACATGGTAGGGACTAGTCGCGGCCAGCGGGGGGTGCGACGAGTGCTGCGCTCGCATAGGGGGCGAGCGTCACGCGGGTCCCGACGTTCTCGCTGGTGACGGGGATCCCCGTCGGGGTGGTCGAGTCGACGCTGCGGAGCGTCGAGCGCGCCGGCCAGTCGCCGATCTCCACGTCGACCGGGTGGTCGCGCTTGTTGACCAGGACCAGGGTCCGGGTGCCGTCGGCGGCGACCACGCCCTGGGCGTGCACCCGGGCGTCGGGGAAGGCCGGGTGGCCCGTGACGGTGGGGACGATGCGGTCGCCGCGGCGCACGTGCTCGACCATGAGCCGCAGGGCGTGGTACCGGGCGTTGGGCTCCGCGGTCTCCCAGTCGACGAGCGTGGTCCCGGGGATCATGCCGGGGTAGTCCATGAACTCCGCGACGCCGAACAGGTCGACGTCGAGCTCGAGGCAGCGTGCCCACAGGTAGGTCTGCCAGCTCGCGCTGAGCGCCCAGTACTCGTGCGGGATGTCGGGCTCGGGGTTCATGATGTCGGACGGGTAGGTGCCCATCTCGTTGAGCATCAGACGGGTGCCGGGCGACAGGCGGCGGATGAGGGCCTGGACGTGGCGGACCTGCTCGAGGAAGCCCTCGGCCTGGGCGAAGAACGCCGTCTCCCAGACCTCCGGCGGCGGGTTCCCCTCGGGCCCGAAGGGGTTCACGATGTCGGGTGAGGCGTACATGTGCAGCGAGATCGCGTCCAGCGGGATCCCGGGCGCGTGGTTGGCCGGGTCGAGGAAGTGCCAGAAGTACTCCGGGTCGTGGTGCACGTGGCTGAGTGACAGCCCGACGAACCGCATCTGCGGGTCGAGGGTGCGCAGCCTCTCGACGACGGCGTCGTAGATCTTCGTGTAGGTCTGAGGGCTGAGGCGCCGGTTGAGGTCGGGCTCGCACAGCACCTCCCACCAGGCGAAGCGGTACCGGTGCCCGGACTCGTGACGGACGCCGTTCTCGTCGGTGAACCCGCCGGCGATGTACCAGCTGGCGAGGCGGAAGAAGTAGTCGGCGACCTCGGCGCCGGTGGGGTCGCGGAGCTCGGTGCCGACCTCGTAGCCCCACTCGTTGGCGGTCGGGTCGTCGTCGACCTCGACCTGGTCACCGCCGACGAACATCCAGTGCGGGATCGTCGCGAAGTTCGCGACGATCGGGCGCCCCTCGGCGGCGGCGACGAAGTCCTCGACGAACGGGTCGAGCCGCGAGAAGTCCCACGACGTCCCGGCGGGCGTCGGCGCGTGCAGCGCCGGGACCGCGACGTGCGGGTGGGAGAACCAGGGCAGGAAGCGGGCGTGGTCCACGCGGAGCGCGCGCAGGGCCTCGAAGGCGCCGTCGTGGGCGACCGCCCCGCGCGCGAGCGTCGGGGCCGTCCACAGGTGCGTGGTCAGCGTCGTGGCGACCGGGCGCCCCGGCGCGCTCCAGTCGGCGGAGACCGGGGTGGCCGGCGAGTGCTCCGGCGGGGCGAGCAAGGAGGGGGTGGTCATGAGCAGCCTCTCTGTCGGACGCGCTTGTACGCACGTGTTAGACATATGTATAACACGTCCGTACACGGGGCGGTACCCTCGGAGGCGTGGGACAGAGAGAACTGCTGCTGCAGGGCGCGCGCACCTGCCTCGTCGAGCGCGGCTACGCGCACACCACGGCGCGCGACATCGTCGCGGCGGGCGGGGCCAATCTCGCGTCGATCGGCTACCACTTCGGTTCGAAGGAGGCGCTCCTCAACGCGGTCGCCATCGAGCTGGTGGAGGAGTGGGGCGACCGGCTCGCCGGCGCGGTGGACGCGGTCGGCGGCGCGACCCCGGCCGAGCGTCTGGAGCAGTTCGTGGGGGGCCTGCTCTCCGCCGACGAGGGCGAGCGCCGGCTGCTCGCCGCCACCGTCCAGGTCTACGCGCAGGCCGAGTTCGCCCCCGAGGTCCGCCGCCAGCTCCAGCAGACGTACGACCGAGGGCGGCTCGACGTCGCGGCGCTCATCCTCGACCGCCCGCGCAACCAGATCACGCCCGACGTCGCACTGACGGTCGGGTCGCTCGCGCTCGCGATCGTCAACGGTGCCGTCATGCAGTGGCTCGTCGACCCCGAGACCGCGCCCGGCGTCGGGCGCGTCGCGACCGCGCTCGCCGCACTCGCGCCCGCCTCGGCGCCGGGCCGGCGCTGAGCTGCGCGGACGCGTCGCCTCAGCGGGCGGACGCCCACGCCCGGGAGGATGGCGGGCTCGCGCGGCACTCCGCGTCCCGGAGCTCGTCGGGACCGAGACCAGACACTCGTGGGGCGCCGCCCGGGGGAGGAGAGGCGACCCCCGGGCGGCGCCCTTCGTGCGCCGCGGCGGCGGTCCGTCGTCGCCGCCGCGGCCGTCGGTCAGCCGCCCGTCGGACCCCCCAGGTGCGGCAGGACCAGACGTGCGTAGCCGTCCGCGACGCGCGCGACGACGTCGACCGCGGGGGTGTCCCACACGGCCTGGTTAAAGATCTCGGTCTCGACGTCTCCCGTGTAGCCGGCCTCGGCGACCCACCGCGTGATCGTGGGGAAGTCGACGTAGCCGTCCCCGACGTACCCGCGGGACAGCAGTGCGTCGTCGGCGAGCGGCAGGATCCAGTCGCACACCTGGTAGCCGGCGATGCGGCCCTCGGCGCCGGCGCGCGCGACGCTCTCGCGCAGCGCCGGGTCCCACCACACGTGGTACGTGTCGACGACGACGCCCACCGTGCCCGGGTCGAACGGCGCCGCGAGGTCGAGCGCCTGGCCGAGCGTCGAGAGCACGGCCCGGTCGGCGGCGAAGATCGGGTGCAGCGCCTCGAGGACGATCCGCACGCCGTGCTCGGCCGCGAACGGCACGAGGTCGGCGATCCGGTCCGCGACCCGGGCGCGCGCGGCGACGAGGTCCCGGTCGCCGGGACCCGCGTCGGGGCGCGGCGCCTGACCGGGCGTGCCGTTCGCGGGCAGGCCGCCGACGACGAAGACGAGCTCCCTCGTGCCGACGGTGGCCGCCTCCTCGATCGCGCGCCGGTTGTCGTCGAGCGCCGCGGCGACCCCCGCGGCGTCAGGTGCCGTGAGGAACCCGCCGCGGCACAGCGAGGAGACGCGCAGCCCGGCGTCGGACACGACGCGAGCGGCGCGCTCGGCCCCGATCTCCTGGACGCGGTCGCGCCAGAGCCCCACCGCGCCGTAGCCGGCCTCGGCGGCGAGCGCGACGGCCTCCTCGAGCGTCGCGCGCTTGACCGTCGCGGTGTTGAGCGAGCAGCGCGACAGGTCCGGCGCGTCCTGGTCGGACGCCCGGGGTGCGTGCGCGGGGGCGCTCATCGCGTCACCCCGTTCGCCTCGAGGAACGTCCGCGTGCGCCGCGCCGCGAGGTCGGGGTCGAGGAGCAGGCCCGCGCGGTCCGCCAGCCGAACCAGGGCGACGAGGTGCGCGACCGACCGGCCGGAGTGCAGCCCGCCGACCATCTGGAAGCCCGGCTGCGCACCGTTGAGCCAGGACAGGAACGCGATCCCGGTCTTGTAGTAGTACGTCGGCGCGGCGAACACGTGCCGCCCGAGCAGCTCGGTCGACGCGAGGATCGCGTGCGCCCGGTCCGGCTGCCCGGCGTCGAGCGCCTGCAGCGCGGTGGACGCCGCCGGGTAGATCGCCGCGAAGATGCCGAGCAGGGCGTCCGAGTGTGCCGTGCCGTCGCCGACGACGAGCTCGGGGTAGTTGAAGTCGTCGCCCGTGTACAGGCGCACGGGTCCGGGGGCGTCCGGGCCCGTGCCAGTCCGATCGGCGCCGCCGAGCGCGGCGAGGCGGGCGCGCAGGTCCTTCTCGTGGTCGGCGTCGAGCAGCGACACCTTGACCCCGTCCACCCGGCCCTGGTGGGCGCGGACCAGGTCGACGAACACGTCGGTCGCGGCGGCGACGTCCCCGGAGCCCCAGTAGCCCGCGAGCGCCGGGTCGAACATCGTGCCGAGCCAGTGCAGGATCACGGGCTGGTCGGCCTCGGCGAGCACGGCGTCGTAGACGCGCGCGTAGTCCTCGGGTGAGCGGGCGACGCGGGCGAGCGCACGCGACGCCATGACGATGACCTGAGCCCCGGCGTCCTGGACGACGCGCACCTGCTCGCGGTAGGCCTCGACGACGGCGTCGAGCGCGGCGGGGTCGCCGGGCTCCCAGCCGGCCACGACGGCCGGGTCGAGCTGGTCGGTGCCGGCCCCGCACGCGATCCGCGCGCCGATGGAGCGCGCCTCGGCGGCGGAGCGGCGCACGAGCTCCTGCGTCGCCGCCCAGTCGAGGCCCATGCCGCGCTGCGCGGTGTCCATGGCGTCGGCGACGCCGAGCCCGTGCTCCCAGATGCGGTGGCGGTAGGCGAGGGTCGCGTCCCAGTCGACGACGGCCGGGGCGCCCGGGACGTTGTCGGCACCGACGTGCGGCACGACGTGCGCGGCGGCGAAGGCGACGCGCGAGGTGATCGGCGCCGTCGGCCGCGTCCACGGTCCCGGCACGAGGAGCTCGCGCACCTCGGTGCCCGCGACGCGGCCGTCGTCGCCGAAGCGCGGGAGGTGCACGACGGCGCCGGAACCGTCGCGGTCGCGCAGCTCGCGCGCGCCGGGGAGCGTGCGGGACGTCGACGTGGTCGGCGCGCTCACAGCGTGATCTCCGGGACGTCGAGGCGGCGGCCCTCGGCGGACGAGCGCAGCCCGAGCTCGGCGAGCTGGACGCCGCGCGCCGCGGACAGCAGGTCGTAGCGGTGCGGGCGGCCGGCGGCGACGTCGAGGAGGAACTCCTCCCACTGCGCCTTGAAGCCGTTGTCGAGGTCGGCGTTCGCCGGGACCTCGAGCCACTGGTCGCGGAACGGCTCGGTGACGGGCAGGTCGGGGTTCCACACCGGCTTGGGGGTGTGCGCGCGCTGCTGCGCGACGCACTTGCGCAGGCCCGCCACGGCCGAGCCGTGCGTGCCGTCGACCTGGAACTCGACGAGCTCGTCGCGGTAGACGCGCACGGCCCACGAGGAGTTGATCTGCGCGACCACCGGGTCGCCCGCGGGGGTCTCGACCTCGAAGATCCCGTACGCGGCGTCGTCCGCGGTCGCGGCGTACTCGCGGCCCTGCTCGTCCCAGCGCGTGGGGATGTGGGTCGTCGTCTGCGCGGTGACGGTGCGCACGGACCCGAGGATGCCCTCGAGGACGTAGTTCCAGTGGCAGAACATGTCCGTCGTCATGCCACCGCCGTCCTCCTTGCGGTAGTTCCACGACGGGCGCTGGGCGGCCTGGTGGTCGCCCTCGAACACCCAGTAGCCGAACTCGCCGCGCAGCGACAGGATGCGGCCGAAGAAGCCCTCGTCGACGAGGCGGCGCAGCTTGACGAGGCCGGGCAGGTACAGCTTGTCGTGCACGACGCCGGCGGTCACGCCGGTCTCCTCGCGCAGGCGCGCGAGCTCGACGGCCTCGGCGAGGGTCTCGGCGGTCGGCTTCTCGGTGTAGACGTGCTTGCCCGCCTGCATCGCCTTGGTCAGCGTCTTGGCGCGCAGCGCGGTCATCGAGGCGTCGAAGACGACGTCGACGCCCGGGTCGGTGATCGCGCCGTCGAGGTCGGTGGTCCAGTGCTCGACGTCGTGCTGCGCGGCGAGCTCGCGGATCTTCGACTCGTTGCGGCCCACGAGGACCGGCTCGACCTGCAGGCGCGTGCCGTCGGGCAGCTCGACGCCGCCCTGCGCGCGGATCGGCAGGATCGAGCGGAGGAGGTGCTGGCGGTATCCCATGCGGCCGGTCACGCCGTTCATGGCGATCCGCAGGGTGCGGGAGGTGGTCATTCGGCTTCGGCTCCGTTGCGTCGGCCCGGCACGGCCGGGAAGGCGTGTGTCGGCGCGATCCCCGCGCGGGAATGCGCTTTCCCACACTGTACGGCACACCCCTCCGCGAACGGAAGAGGGCGGCTCAGCCCGCGGCGCGCCGGGGGGTCGAGGCACGCACCACGACCTCGCCGCGCACCACGACGTGCTGCGCCCCCGACGGCTCGCCCGCGCCGAGGGCGAGCCGCACGGCGGCCGCCCCGATGTCGTACAGCGGCAGGCGCACCGTCGTCAGCCCGGGCGTGACGTCGCGCAGCGTGACGATGTCGTCGAAGCCGGCGACCGCGACGTCGCCGGGGACGTCGATCCCCGCGTCCCGGAGCGCCGCCGTCGCGCCGACGGCCATGACGTCGGTCACCGCGACGAGCACCACGCCGGGTCGCCCCTCCAGCAGGGGAAGCGCGGTCGTCGCCGCGTCGTACCCGCCGTCGCGCGTGAAGTCGCCCGGGACGACGTGCTCCGCCGGGACGTGCACGCCCCGCTCGGCGAGACCCTCGAGGAGCCCGCGCGTGCGCTCGGCCGCGGTCCGGTGATCCGGAGGGCCACCGAGCACGACGACGTCGCGGTAGCCGAGGTCGTGCAGCGCGCCCGCGAGCTCGGCGGCGCCCTCCCGGTTGGCGATCTCCACGCACGGCAGGTCGTCGAGCGGCTGCCCGACCGTCGCCACGCGCCCGCCGCCCGCGACGTAGCGCGAGAGCGTCGCGACGAGCCGGGCCCGGTCGTCGCCACCGCCCAGGCGGCTCCCGGCGAGCACGAGCGCCTGCGGGCGCTGCCGCGCGAGGAGCTCCACGACCTCGGCCTCGCGCACGGGGTCCGTCCGCGTGGACGCGAGCGTCACCACCAGGCCCTCCTCCTCGGCGGTCTCGCTGACCCCCGCGGCGAGCGTCGAGAAGTAGGGGTCCGCGATGTCGTGCACCACCAGACCGAGCGCGCTCGACCGCCCGCGCGCCATGGCCTGCGCCCGCGCGTCGGGCGTGTACCCGAGCCGCTCCGCAGCCTCGAGCACGCGCTCGCGCAGCGCCGGCCCGACCACGCGCGTCGCGCTCCCGTTGAGGGCACGGGACGCCGTCGCCAGGGAGACTCCTGCCTCGCGGGCCACGTCGCTGAGGGTGGGGGAGGGCACGGGGTCAGCGTAGGGCAGGCGCCCCCGGGCGTCCGGAGCCGGGTTGGTCGATCGGGGAGGCCGGGTGAATGATCGGTCCATGATCGCTTCCGCCACCGGCGCTCCCGGCTCGCGCATCGTCGGGCTCGGGCACTTCCAGCCCGAACGGACCATGACCAACGACGATGTCGCCCAGCTCGTCGAGACGAACGACGAGTGGATCCGCTCGCGCACCGGCATCGTCACGCGCCACGTCGCCGACGACGCCACGACCGTCGCGGACATGGCCGTCGCCGCCGGGCGGCACGCGCTCGAGGACGCCGGGGTCGCGGCCGCCGACGTCGACCTCGTGATCGTCGCGACCGCGACCGCCGTCGACCGGTCGCCCAACACCGCCGGCCGCGTCGCCTACCACCTGCGCACCGGCGTCATGCCGGGGGAGTCCACGCCCGAGGAGGCGTCCGAGCTCGACCTGCGCGGCGTCGTCGGGCCCGCCGTGCTCGACGTCAACGTCGCGTGCTCCGGCTTCGCGCACTCCGTGGCGCTCGCGGACCAGGCGATCCGCGCCGGCTCCGCGCGCACGGCCCTCGTCGTCGGCGCGGAGAAGCTCACCGCGTTCACCGACTGGACCGACCGCAGCACGTGCATCCTCACGGCCGACGGCGCGGGCGCGGCCGTCCTGCAGGCGTCCGAGACGCCCGGGGTCGGGCCCGTGACGTGGGGCTCCGAGCCCGACCTCACGCCCGCAGTGCTGATCGAGGCACCGGGGGACAAGTTCGCCCAGGACGGGCGCTCCGTCTTCAAGTGGGCCATCACGCGCGCCGCCGACCGCGCCCGGTCGGTCGTCGAGCGCTCCGGCGTCTCGCTCGACGACATCCAGGTGCTCGTCGCGCACCAGGCGAACCTGCGGATCATCGAGCCGCTCGCCAAGGCGCTCGGGATGGAGGACCGCGTCGTCGTCACGGACATCGTCGAGTCCGGCAACACGTCGGCGGCCTCGATCCCGCTCGGACTGTCGAAGTGGTGGCACGCCGGCAAGATCCCCGCCGGGGCCCCCGCGCTGCTGTTCGGGTTCGGCGGCGGGTTCGCGTGGGCCGGCCAGGTCGTGGAGACGCCGACGCGCTGAGCCGCGGCTCCGGCGGCGCCCTCCGCGGCCGTCACGCGGCGCGGTCGAACCAGTCGAGCGCGAGGTCCGCGACCGCGGCGGGGGCGTCGTCGGTGATGAAGTGCGCCGCGTCGTCGACGAAGGCGAGCTCGAACCGGTCGGCGTACCGCTCCGGGTGCCGGCCGACGCGCGTCAGGACCTCCTCGGACCAGGGGTGGTCGTCGCGGCGGCCGAAGACGACGAGGGTCGGTACCGTGAGCCGCCGCCGGCGGTAGACGCCCCGGGCCATGCGCATCCCCTCGGGCAGGACCATCCCGCGCGTGAGCGGGCGGACCGCTGCGTCGACCTCGGGCCGGCGCATCGGCGCGAGGTGCGCGTCGAGGGTCGTCTCCGGCAGCGGGTGGGCGACGTACGCGGGGGAGAAGACGTCGCGCAGGGACGCGCCCGGGCGGTGCCAGACGAACGGGGGCAGGTGCCGGAAGCCGGGGAGGATCTTCGGGCTGAACGCCATGAACGCCGGCGGCACCGCGAGCTGCACGGCCGTGCGGACCCGTTCGGGGTGCTCGTAGGTGAGCTGCACGGCGGTGATGGCCCCCATGTCGTGGGACACGAGGTGGGCGCGCTCGACGTCGAGCGCGTCGAGGAGGGCGAGCACGTCGTGGAGCCGGGTCTCGCGCTCGACGTGCGGGTCGTCGGCCTCGGTCCAGCCGGCCCCGCGCAGGTCCGGGCAGAGGACGCGGTAGCCGCGAGCGGCGATCGCCGGGGCGACGGCGCGCCACTGCCACCAGTGCTGGGGGAACCCGTGCAGCAGCACGACCGGTTCGCCCTCGCCGACGGTCGCCACGTGGGTGCGCAGGCCGGGCGTCTCGACGACGAGATGGTCGAACCCGGGGGCCTCCGGCAGCGGCGGCGACCACGCCGACGTGCCGTGCGAGCGGGTGGTGCGGGGCTGCGACGTCGCCATGACGACTCCCTCGGCCGGACGACTACTATGTTCATAGTAGACCCGTGGAGAGGGGGCGTCCATGGCCGCGACCACCCGCGAGCGCGCGCTCGAGGCAGCCGTGGAGCTGCTCGGCGCCGAGGGCGTGCGCGCGCTGACCCACGCCCGGGTCGACGAGCGGGCCGGCCTCCCGCCCGGGTCGACCTCCAACTGGTTCCGCACCCGCCGTGCGCTTCTCGCCGGGGTGGTCGACGGGATCGCCGAGAGCGAGCGCGCCGACTTCGACCCCGCCGGGGCGCCCGCGATCACCGGCCCCGACGACCTGATCGAGTCGCTGTGCGCCGTGATCGGGCTGCAGACCGGGCCGTTCGCCACGCGCACCCGCGCTCGCTACGCCCTCTTCCTCGAGCTCGCGGGCGACGCGGAGCTCGGCGGGCCGCTGCGACACCAGCGCCGGGAGTTCGAGCGGTGGACGGAGCGCATCGTCACCGACGTCGGCATCCCCGACCCCGTGCCGGCGACCCGGGCGATCATGGCGCTCGCCGACGGGCTGCTGCTGCACCGGCTCACGGTCGACCCCGGTCTCGACGTGCGTCCCGCCGTCGAGCGCGCGGTGCGCGCGCTCGCGAACCGGTGACGCGGACGTCGGACGGCCGGCGCTGACCGGAGCGGTCGTCGGCTCCGCCCACCGGAGGGGGCCGTTCACTCGACGCGCAGCACGAGGACGGCGACGTCGTCGTCGTGGACGCCGTCGGAGGCGTCGAGCAGCAGGTCGCACAGCGCCTCGGCGGACTCGCCGTGCCGTCCGCGGAGCGTGTCCGCGAGCCACTCGAGCCCGGCCTGCACCGGCCGGCCGCGCCGCTCGACGAGGCCGTCGGTGTAGAGCACGACCGACGACCCGGGCGACAGGTCGACCTCGTGGTCGCGTCGGACCGTGTCCGGGGCGACGCCGAGCAGCATGTCGGGCGTGGTGTGGAGCAGCTGGGCGGTGCCGTCCGGAGTGAGCAGCAGCGGGGGGTAGTGCCCGGCGCTCGACCAGCGCAGCCGGCGCCTCCCGCCCGCGTCCGTGCGCAGCCTCAGCTGGGCGACGAGCGCGGTGGCGACCGCGTCGACCGCCAGGGTGCGCATCGCGCGGTCCAGCCCGGTGAGGGTGGCCGCGGGCGAGCTGTGCAGGCTCACGCTCACGCCTCGCGCGAGGTTGCGCAGCTGGGCCATCGCGGCCGCGGCCTGCCGGTCGTGCCCCGCGACGTCGCCGACGGCGGCCACGAGCGTGGTGGGGGAGAGGGTGAAGGCGTCGTACCAGTCGCCCCCGACCTCGGCGTGCTCGGCGGAGGGCCAGTACCGCACCGCGATCTGCACCCCGTCGAGCCGTGGCGGCTCCGACAGCAGGCTGCGCTGCAGCGCCTCGGACAGGCTGCGCTCGGCCGCGACCGTGCGCTGCTCGCGCTCGTGGTCCTGGGTGCGGTCGAGCGCCTGGGCGCACAGCGAGGCGAACGCCGCGATCAGGCCGAGGTCGCGCTCGGTGAAGGTCTGCGGCTCGCGCCAGCCGATCGTCAGCGACCCGAGCACCCGGCCCTGGACCCGCAGGGGGTGGGCGACGCACGCGGACACCGCGACGTCTCCGAGGGCGGGGACCTCACGGGCGCCGCGGCCGCTGAGGTCCGGGAGCACGAGCGGTTCGCCGGAGCTCGCGGCCACGGCCGCGGGCACGGGGCTGCGCAGGTCGAGGTCGTCCAACCGCTGCGCCTGGCCCTCTTCGGTCCCGGCCAGGGTGACCTCGAGGCCGCTGCCGTCCTCCGCGAGGACCGCGACGGCACCGCCGTCGGCGTCGAGCGCGCCCAGGCCGCGTCGGAGGACGACGTCGGTCAGCTCGGCGACGGTGGTGGTGCCGCTGAGCTCCCGGGCGACGTCGACGAGGCCGGCGAGGCGCCGCGCCGTGAGCGCCTCGGCGGTGAGGGCGTCGCGCAGGGCGTGCCCCTGGACGTAGATCTCGCGGCGTGCGGTCTCGAGCTGCTCCTGCGTGACGGCGTCGCGGTCGTGCATGTAGTCCGTGACGTCGTGGACGCGGTGCACGATGAGCTCGACCCGGCCGGTGCCGTCGACCACGGGGGTGTTGACGGGGGTCCACCACCGCTGGGCGAACCCGCCCTCGGCGGCCGGGATGTTGTACCGCTGCACGGGCATGACGTCCGGGCGGCCGGTGCGCAGCACGCGGTGCAGGGACTGCGCCAGCAGCGTCGTGCTGCGGGCGTCCGGGTCGTCCGGGTCGTCGGGGAACGCGTCGAACAGGTGCCGGCCGACGACCTCGGCGGCGACCCGCCCGGTCGCGAGCTCGCGGGCCCGGTTGGCCGCCACGATCCGCAGGTCGGCGTCGAGGACGAGGTAGGGGGTAGGGAGCGCGTCGAAGACGGCGGCGAAGTCGATGTCGCCAGCTCTCGTCACACCGTCTCCTCCTGCCCCGCGGACAGCCCGCCCGGCGGCCACCGCGCCGTCGTCCAGCTGTCCCGTGGTGCTCCGCGCTCACCGTACAAGCACGGGCCGCCGTCCGCAGGGCTCGCACCGGGCGGCATGCATAGGGCACCGCATGGAGTCCATCGCGGCGATCGCGCAGCGGGTCGCGGCGATCGAGGCGACGATCGGGGTCGCGGGCCCCGCCGGTGCCGTCGGTGCCGGCGGCTCCCGGTCGGCAGCACCGGTCGGGACCAGCTCCGGCGCGCACTTCGAGCAGGTCCTCGGCGCCGTGGTGGAGGAGTCGGCCGGCGTCGACCGGGCACGCACGGCCGACGGCGTCCCCCGCGACCTCGCGGCCTACGGCAACGGGAAGGTCCCGCGGTCCGCGCTGGACGAGGTCGGGACGACCGGTCACCGCCTCTGGGCGCCCGCGAGCGAGGCGCTCGAGGGTCTGCTCGCGGCGGCGGCCCGCGACGGCGTCCGGATCGGCATCACGGACTCGTACCGGTCCTACGAGGCCCAGGTGGACGTCGCCGCACGCAAGGGGCTCTACTCCCAGGGCGGTCTGGCCGCCGAGCCCGGGACCAGCCCGCACGGCTGGGGCATCGCGGTCGACCTGGACCTGGACGCGCAGGCCCAGTCCTGGATGCGCACCCACGGTGGGCGCTTCGGCTTCGTCGAGGACACCCCGTGCGAACCGTGGCACTGGGTGTACCGCGCCTGAGCGTCCACCCGCCGGGCCGGTGGACCTCGCGGGCGGCCGAGCCGGCGCGGACCCGCTCGCCGACCAGCGGGCAGAATGAGGTTTATGCCTCTCACGCCGCGCTACGTCGCCGCCGACGACCGCTACGACACGATGACCTACCGCCGGACGGGGCGCAGCGGGCTGGACCTGCCGGCGATCTCGCTCGGCCTGTGGCACAACTTCGGGGACACGACGCCGTTCGAGACGCAGCGGGCCGTGCTGCGCCGTGCGTTCGACCTCGGGATCACGCACTTCGACCTCGCGAACAACTACGGCCCGCCGTACGGGTCGGCGGAGGAGAACTTCGGGCGCCACCTCGCGCGCGACCTCGGCGCGTACCGCGACGAGCTCGTCATCTCGTCCAAGGCGGGCTACGACATGTGGCCGGGCCCGTACGGCGACGGCGGCTCGCGCAAGTACCTCGTGTCGTCGCTCGACCAGTCGCTGCAGCGCATGGGCCTCGACTACGTCGACGTCTTCTACCACCACCGTCCCGACCCCAGCACGCCGCTCGAGGAGTCGATGCAAGCCCTGCACGACGTCGTCCAGGCCGGCAAGGCGCTGTACGTCGGCGTCTCGAACTACTCGCCCGCGCGCACGCGCGAGGCGCACCGCATCCTCGCCGACCTCGGCACGCCGCTGCTCATCCACCAGCCGAGCTACTCGATGCTCAACCGGCACGTCGAGGACGCCGCGCACGAGGACCGCTACGACGGCGTGCAGAGCGAGTCGCTGCTCGACGTCGTGGGCGAGCTCGGCGTCGGCACGATCGTCTTCTCCCCGCTCCAGCAGGGCCTGCTCACCGACAGGTACCTGTCGGGCGACGCGCCCGAGGGGTCGCGCGCCGCGCGCCCGGACTCGCCGTTCCTCTCGGCGGACAACCTCGACGAGGGCTACCTCGCCACCGCGCGGACGCTGGACGAGATCGCGCAGGGCCGCGGGCAGACGCTCGCGCAGCTCGCGCTCGCGTGGGTGCTGCGCGACGCGCGCGTGACGTCCGCGCTCGTCGGGGCGAGCAGCGTGCGCCAGCTCGAGAACAGCGTCGCCGCGCTCGCCGCGGCGCCGCTCACGACGGACGAGCTCGACGCGATCGAGCGCGCCCTCTCCGCGAGGTAGAGCCCCGGTCCCGCGGGGGTAGAGCCCTGGTGCGAGCCAGGTCTCTACCTCGGCGGGTGGGACCGCGCGGCCGCGGCGGCGGCGCGGCCGAGCAGGAGGCGGCGCTCGTGCGACGTCGGGGCGAGGCCGGCCGCGCGCTCGAGCACCTCGGCGGCCTCCGCGTGCCGGCCGAGCCGGGAGAGGACGTCGCCGCGCGCGGCGCCGTAGAGGTGGTGCCGGGCGAGGCGGGGGTCGTCCGCGACGCCGTCGAGCACGGCGAGCGCGCGCTCCGGGCCGTCGGCCTTGAGGACGGCGACGGCGCGGTTCAGCTCGACGACGGGCGACGGAGCGACGGTCGCGAGCGCGTCGTACAGCGCGACGACGGCCTCCCAGTCCGTGTCGGCGAACGTCGCCGCGCGCGCGTGGCACGCCGCGATCGCCGCCTGGAGCGTGTACGGGCCGAGCACCCGGCCCCCGCGCGTGCCGAGCGTGAACGCGCGGTCGAGCGCCGCGAGACCGTGCGTGACGAGCAGCCGGTCCCACCGCGAGCGGTCCTGGTCCTCGAGGAGGACGGGCTCGCCGTCGGGCCCCGTCCGCGCGGCGAAGCGCGACGCCTGCAGCTCCATGAGCGCGAGCAGGCCGTGCACCTCCGGCTCGCCGGGCAGCAGCCCTGCGAGCACGCGGCCGAGGCGCATCGCGTCCTCCGCGAGGTCGCGGCGCACCCAGGCGTCGCCCGAGGTCGCGGAGTACCCCTCGGTGAAGACGACGTACAGCACCTCGAGCACCGCGGGCACCCGCTCCCGGAGCTCGTCGGCCTGCGGCACCTCGAACGCCACGCGCGCCTCCGCGAGCGTGCGCTTGGCGCGCGAGATCCGCTGGCCGACCGTCGCCGAGGGCACGAGGAACGCCCGGGCGATCTCGTCCGTCGTCAGGCCACCGACCAGGCGCAGCGTGAGCGCGACGCGCGACTCGCGCGGCAGCACCGGGTGGCACGCGACGAGCACGAGGGCGAGCAGGTCGTCGTCGACGGGCCGCTCGACCACCGCGTCCGGGGCCGGGACGCTGCCCACGAGCACCGCACCGCCGTCGGCCGCGCGCGCCGCACCGCCGTGCGCCCCCGCAGCAGGCGCGACGAGGTCCGCCGCGAGCCGCGCGTACTTCTCGTCGCGCGTGCGCTCGCGGCGGACCAGGTCGACCGCCCGGCGGCGCGCGACCGTCGTCAGCCACGCCCCGGGGTTGTCGGGAACGCCCTGCTCGGGCCACTGCTCGAGCGCGGCGACGAACGCCTCCTGGGCGACGTCCTCGGCGAGACCGACGTCGCGCAGGGTGCGCGCGAGCCCGGCCACGAGCCGCGGCGACTCCATGCGCCAGACGGCCTCGACGGTGCGTCGTGCGTCCATGACCCGCCTGCCGGCCGCAGCGTCCCGGTACCCGGCCCGTCAGCCGTGCTGCGCCTTGATCTGCTCGGCCAGGCGCTCGTCCTTCTCGCGCAGCTCGGGCGTGTACTCCGCGCCGAAGTCCTCGACCTCGAAGATCGGCCGGATCTCCAGCACCTGCGTGGCGCCGAGCTGCGGGTCGGTCGGGCACTTCCG
The DNA here is from genome assembly GCF_001722485.1 of Cellulosimicrobium cellulans. Classification (GTDB taxonomy): domain Bacteria; phylum Actinomycetota; class Actinomycetes; order Actinomycetales; family Cellulomonadaceae; genus Cellulosimicrobium; species Cellulosimicrobium cellulans_A. Next base: position 17,737 of record NZ_LWGL01000013.1, read on the forward strand.
CGCCCACTCCACGGCCTCCTCGAGCGAGGACACCTGCCAGATCCAGTAGCCGGCGAGCAGCTCCTTGGACTCGGTGAACGGGCCGTCGAGCACCGACGTGCCGCTCGCGTCGAACACCACGCGTGCGCCCTTCGCGCTCGGCTGGAGCCCCTGCCCGTCGAGCATGACGCCCGCCTTGACGAGCTCCTCGTTGTACGCGCCCATCTGGGCGAGCATCTCCTGCGTCGGGGTGATCTTGTCCTCGTCCGCTCCGGCGCCCGTGATCAGGACCATGACTCGCATGACGTTCCTCCTCGGTGAGTGCCCCTCGACCGTAGTGCCGAGGGGGCGGGTTCACCAGGACGTCGAACGGGGCACCTGCGCTTTCGACACGGGTGCCGGACGAGTTCTCCCGGGGCCCTCGGGTGGGTCAGCGGAAGCGCTGCACCGCGAGCGGAGCGGCCTCGGCGAGCGCGCGGACGGCGGGGTGGTCGGCACCGGGGGCGCCGCCCGCGAAGACGTCGCGCAGCGGGCCCGACGCGACGAAGGTCCCGTCGGCGAGCACGTGCACGGTCGGGCACATGCGCTCGACGAGCTCGAGGTCGTGCGAGACAAGCACGACGGCGGTCCCCAGCTCGGCCGTCGTCTCGCGCAGCCGCCGCACGACGTCACCGCGCATCGCCGGGTCCACGGCGGTCAGCGGCTCGTCGAGGAGGAGCGCGCGCGGCCGGGTGGCGAGGGCGACGGCGAGCGCGAGCCGCTGCTTCTCGCCGCCCGACAGGGACTGGATCGTGCGCGGCGCGTGCCGGGGCTCGAGCGCGACGTCGACGAGCAGGTCCGCGACCGGCCGCCCGTTCGCCCGCCCGGCCTTGCGGGCCTCCGTGAGCGCGGCCGACAGGGTGCGGTCGACGGTCCAGCGCGGGTCGATCCCGACGCCGGCGAGACCGTCCTGCGACACGCGCCGCACGTCGGCCCGGAACACCTTCTTGTCCCGGCGCGACAGCTTCGACACGGTGCGGCCCTCGTAGGTCGCGTGCCCGCCCGTCGGCCGGACCAGCCCGACGAGCGAGCGCAGGACGGTCGACTTGCCCGCGCCGGACTCGCCGACGATCCCCACGGGCTCGGCGCCGGGCACGACGTCGAGGTCGATCCCGCGCAGGACGTCGGGCCCGCCGTAGCCGGCGGCGAGGCCGGCGGCGCGCAGGATCGGGGGCGTGGCGGTCGGGCTCATGGTCACCTTCTGCTCGGTCGGCTCGGGGCGGCGCTCGGTCGCGCGTGCCCCGCACGGTCCGACGAACGACGGTACCCCCCGGTTCCGCGACCCGTCCGGATCCACCCGTCCGGCGGCGCCGGTGCGGCCCCGCGACCGGCGCGGACGCGCCGGACGGGCGATGTGCGAACGCTCGTCCTGGCACGATAGCCTGGACCGTCGTACAGGATCCTCGTGACCAGGTGGTCCATCGACGCTAACGCTGGCGCCCCCGCGCCGCGAGGACCGGAGGACTCGCGTGACCAGGACGGTCGACAACGACGGGCTCCTCGCGCCCGGTGAGCCGGTCGACCTCGAGAACTGCGCCCGCGAGCCGATCCACGTCCCTGGCATGATCCAGCCGCGCGGCATGCTCCTCGTCGTGCGCGAGAGCGACGGCACGGTCCTCCAGGTGTCGGCGAACACCGCGGCCTTCCTCGGCGCCGAGCCTGAGGACCTGCTCGGCGGGTCGCTCGCGGCCGCGGTCGGGGACGGCGCCGCGGCGACGATCCTCCACCACGCGACCACGGGGGACGACCTCACGGTCCGCAACCCGCTCACCGTCCGGCTCGAGGGCCGGGGCGCCGAGCGCGACGTCGACGCCGTGCTCCACCGCCCGCCGCTGCCCGAGGAGGGCCCCGGCGCGGAGCGGGTGCTCGTCGTCGAGCTCGAGGCGGCCGCGGGCGAGCGGCCGCTCACGTTCCGCAACACCTACCTGCTGGTCCGCCGCGCCCTGCGCGACCTCGAGCGCGCCGCGACGCTGCGCGAGCTGTACGACGACGCCGCACGGCACGTGCGCGACCTCACCGGCTTCGACCGCGTGATGATCTACCGCTTCGACGCCGAGTACAACGGCGAGGTCGTCGCCGAGGCGCGGCGCAAGGACCTCAACTCGTTCCGCGGGCTGCACTACCCGGCGTCGGACATCCCGCCGCAGGCCCGCGCGCTGTACGAGAAGAACTGGATCCGCCTCATCGCGGACGTCGACTACACGCCCGCGCCGGTCGTCCCCACGGACCTGCCCACGACGGGCGCGCCGCTCGACCTCACGTACTCGACGCTGCGCAGCGTGTCGCCCATCCACCTCGAGTACCTGCGGAACATGGGCGTCCGCGCGTCGATGTCGATCTCCCTGCTGCGCGACGGCAAGCTGTGGGGCCTCATCGCGTGCCACCACTACTCGGGCCCGCACGAGCCGCCGTACGAGGTCCGCACCGCTGCCGAGTTCCTCGGCTCGGCGCTGTCCGTGCGCCTCGTGGGCCAGGCCGAGCAGGAGCGCGACGCCGAGGTGCGCCGCGCGGAGAGCGTGCTGGCCCACCTCGCGGCGGACAGCCGCGACGAGGCGGCCCCGCTCGGCATCGCGATCACGCGGTCCGGCTGGCTGCGCCGGCTCGTGCGCGCGGACGGCGCGGCGGTGGTGGCCGAGGGCCGGCTGATCTCCGTCGGCAGCGTGCCCGACGACGACGGCTGCCGCGCGCTCGTCGCGTGGGTGCTCGCCCAGGGCGAGGAGCTCGTCGCCACCGACTGCCTGGCGCGCGACGCGCCGGACGTCGCGTCCATGGCCCCCGACGTCGCGGGCCTGATGGGCATCGTGCTGCCCGACGGCCAGGTCGTCGTCTGGGTGCGCGACGAGGTGCTGCGCCACGTCGACTGGGGCGGCGACCCGTACAACAAGGCGATCGCCTCGCGCGAGGGCGACACCGTGCGCCTGAGCCCGCGCAAGTCCTTCGACCGCTGGCGCGAGGTCGTGCGCGGGCACAGCCGGCCGTGGACGCCCGACCAGGTCGACTTCGCGACGGCGCTGCGCGGCCACCTCGTCGAGGCGCTGTACGTGCGCGGGCGCAAGGACCTGCGCGCCACCGAGTCGCTCCAGCGCAGCCTCCTGCCCGCGATCCTGCCCCAGGTCGAGGGGTGGTCGATCCAGTCGCGCTACGAGGCGGCCGGCGACGGGTTCGTCGGCGGCGACTGGTACGACGCCCTCGCGCTGCCCTCAGGGCAGATCGCGCTCGTCGTGGGGGACGTCACCGGGCACGGCCTGCAGGCCGCCGCGACCATGGGCCAGCTGAGCACGACCCTGCGCGCCGCGCTCGTGGACACGTCGTGCGCCTCGCAGGCGGTGTCGCGGCTCGCCGAGTTCGCCCGGTGGACGCTGCCCGGGGAGGTCGCCACGCTCGCGGTGGCGGTGCTCGATCCCGCGACCGGAGTCGTCGAGCACGTGTCCGTGGGGCACCCGCCCCTGCTCGTCGTCGAGCCGGACGGGAGCACGCGGTGGGCCGAGCCCGCCGCGGTGCCCCCGCTCGGCCTCGTGGACGAGGCGCCGGTCGTCAACCGGCTCCAGGTCGCGCCCGGCGGGGCGCTCGTGCTGTACAGCGACGGTCTCGTCGAGCGGCGCGGGGAGTCCATCCGCGACGGTCTCACCCGGCTCGCGGGGGTGTGCACGGGCGGCGTGCTCGACGCCGACGCCATCGTCACGGCCGCGCGCGACCCGCGCTCGGCGGACGACGCGACCCTGCTGGTCCTGCGCCGCGACGCCTGAGGGCCGCGGCGAGCACGGCCGGGGGTCGGCCGGGTGCGCTCCCCTCAGCCGAGAAGCGCGAGGGCGCTGCGCGCGCTCGCGCCCGCGCGGAACAGCGGCACGACGAAGCGTGCCCAGACGTGCTTCTCACCTGTCGTCGTGCCGAACCAGCCCACCTCGCGGGCGGTGCGCCGCGCGAGCTGGAGGCCGAACCCGCCGGCGCCCGGGGGGCGGTGGGCGTCGATCACGGGCGGCAGCTCGGGGGAGTGGTCGACGACGTCGACGACGAACTCCCGGCCGTCGCTCAGCAGGCGCAGCATCGCGGGCGGGCGCCCGTGGCGCAACGCGTTGGTGGCGAGCTCGCTCGCCACGAGGACGACGCGCTCCGGCACGGCGTCGAGGTGCCGGTCGGGCGGTAGCGGCGACCCGGTGAGCACCCGGTGCAGCTCCGCGCGCAGCTCGGCGAGGTCTCCCATCGCCGCGAGGCGCCACGAGCCGATCTCCACGAACCGGTCCGGGATGACGGACCGGTCGATCGTCACCGCGACCCCTCGAGGTCGAAGAGGGTCACGACCCCGCTGAGGTCGAGCAGGTCGCGCACGCGCTGCGGGGTGCCGAGGAGCGCGGGCTTGCCGGTGCCGGCCGTCGCGGCGTGGTAGAGCAGGCGCAGGCCGCCGGAGTCCATGAACGTCACCGCCGACAGGTCGATCCGGATCCGTCCGGCGGCCGACTGCGCGTGGCGGACCAGCTCGTCCTCGTGGCGAGCCTGCACGGCGGCGTCGATCTCGCCGTACATCACCCAGAGAGCCCCCTGGTCCTGCACTGTCACACCGCTGTCGGTCACGGGCGCGCCTCCTCCGCGACACCCGGGACGGTCCAGGGTGCCAGGAGCCTACGCTACGCAATCCGCGCGCCTTGCGCCCGTCCGTCCGCGCGCGACACCCCGGGACGACGACGGCCACCCGCCGGCGGTGCCGGTCGGGTGGCCGTCGTGGGGCGCCTCGCGTCAGCAGGAGCGGGCCGGGAACCCGACCTCGCGGGCCGCGCCGCCGTCGACCGACACGGAGACCGTGCCGGCCGCCACGGACGCGCTGCGGGCCGCGAACGCGTGGTACGCGTTGCGCCCCGGCGCGACGTCGGCGAACGAGCGCGAGCCGTACGGCGTCGTGACCTCGAGGTCGACCGGCGCCTCGCCGTCGTTCGTCACGCGCACCGCGACGTAGACCTTGCCGGCGAGGCAGCGGGTCTCGGCGGTCGCGGTGACCGGTGCCAGCGCCGCTCGATCGGTCCACGCGAGCGTGTAGGTGCGCTCGGTGCCGTCCTCGGCGGTCACGCGGACGGTCGTCGTGCCGGGCACCGCGTCGGCGGGCCGCACCGCGACGGTCGCGTACGGGTCGCGCGGGCTCGCCTCGACGGTGGGCACGTCGCCCGCGGCGACCTCGTACGCCGTGACCTCGGGGTCGAAGCCCGCGAGCGGCTCGCCGTCGACGGTGATGCCCGCCGCCGCGGCGTCCGTCCCCGAGCCCGGGACCTTGGCCAGGACCTCGATCTCGGAGACCACCATGTGGGTGTTGTCGCGCGCGGTGAGCACGACGCGGACCGCGGACGTCCGCACGTCCGCCGGGATCTCGACCGCGGGCGAGGGGCCGCTCGGTGCAGCGTCGACGGCGACGGGCTGGCCCACGTCCGTCCACGTGCCGCCGACGAGCGCCTGAAGCTGCACCGTCCGCGCCCAGGTGGCGCTGGAGCCGTCCTTCCAGAAGCGGGTCACGACACCGGTGACGTCGCGCTCCTCCGGCAGCGTGACGGTGAGCGTGTCCGACGTGCGCTTCGTGCCGGAGAGCCAGTTCGACCACGCCTTGTCGGTGAGGTTGCCGTTGACGACCCCGGCGACGGAGTAGCCGGGCTCGGTGAACGTCGCACTCGCGGTCGTGCCCGGTGCGAGCGCGCCGTTCGCGGACGCCGCCTCGGTCACCTGGACGCGGACCGTCGCGGGCAGGGTCTCACCCGACCCCGCGTCGGCGGTGCCGGTGAGCTCGACCACGCCGACCGCGTCGAACGCGCCCTCGGGCGCGGCGTCCCACTCGACCGGGCGCTGGACCTCGGCACCGCCCGCGGCGACGGCCGTGACGGTCGCCGGCAGCTCGGGCGTGCCGCCCGCGTACGCCTTCGCGCGCGCCGGCAGCGTGCGCTCGAGCGTGTCCACGACGACGGTCGCGGTCGCCTCGGCGGAGCCGCCGGTGGGCAGGGCCACCGTCCCGGAGACCTCGACGGTCCCGGCGGTCGCCCACGCGTCGTCGGACGGGACGTCCCACGTCACGGGGAGCTCGCCGCGCGCGCCGTCGCGGTACACGGGCACGACCGAGCCCGGGAGCGTGGGCGCGGTGCCGGGCGTCGTGAACGCCTCGACCGGCTCGGTGCCGAGCACCGTCTCGTCGACGACGCGCCAGCGCTGGTTCGCGCCCGAGTTGGCCAGGTACGTGCCGACGGCGGAGCCGTCCGCCGTCGCCTGGCCGCCGACCTCGAGCAGCGTCTTCGAGAAGGCGTTGACGAGCGTGTAGGTGCCGTCGCCGGTCGTGGACAGGATCCACTGCGCGGCGAGCGGGGTGTCCGCGACATCGGCCGGGGCCGCCGTGAGCACGGGGGAGGTGTCCTCGGCGACCGCGAGCTGCTCGCCCGTCGCCGCGTTGGTCACGGCGTACCGGGTCCGGTTCGTGCCCGAGCCCTCGGAGGCGCCGAGCGCGGTCAGGCGCCACGCCTGCTCCGCGACGGGCGCGTCGGTGCGAATCACGACGCCGTCGCCGGTCGCCGCGGGGGCGAGCGAGCGGTCCGCCTGCGCGCCGTCGATCCGGTAGACGTGGCCGTCCTGGACGAGGGCCGCGTCGTCGGCGACGCCCGAGACGCCGTCGACGACGAACGTCGTGACGGACTCGGCGGGCACCGTGAGGGTCGCGCTCGGGCCGGCGTCGCCGGTCGCGGGCGTGACGGCGACGGGCTCGCCCTCGACGAGGTAGCCGGACGCGCTCGTCGTGACGGGGGTGACGGTCGCATCGGACCCGACCGCACCGAACTTCGACAGGTCGAGCGTGACGGCGCGCTCGGCCTTCGTGGCGTTGACGTGCACGACGGCCGCCGACTCGTCGTCCTGCGAGATCGCGGCGGTGCTGTTCGCGTCGTCGGAGCGGACGAGGCGGTCGCCCGGCTCGATGTAGTGCGTGAAGTTCTGGGTCGCCCAGTACTTCGTGTTCGTGTAGATGGGGCACGTCTCGAGCGTGTCCTCGGCCGTGCAGTCGAACGGGATCTGGATCTCGCCCCAGTTCATGCCGTCCGCGCTCTCGCCGCCCGGCGCCATGTTGGTGTAGTCCTCGACGGGCTGCCAGAACACCCACGCGTCCGGCTCGAGCTCGCGCAGGTCGTCGACGATGTGCTGGGCGCTGCCGAGGCCGGACTCCATGGTCTCGAAGTCCTGGCCGGTCGAGCTCCAGTTGCCGCCGACCTCGCTCATCCACAGCGGCTTGTCCTCGCCCTTGGCGATGTCGCGCACCGTGGTGCGCTGGCCCGTGCCGTAGGTGTGGACGTTGAGCTGCGCGACCTGGTCGCGCACGGACTGCGGGTAGGAGTTCCAGTTGCGCGCGAACGTGCCCGGGTTCGTCTCGTCCATCGCCGAGATCACGGCGTCGGTCTCCGCGTCCTCGAGCGCCGAGGCGAGGGCCGGGATCACCTGCTGCTGCAGCTCCGGTCCCATGTGGGCGCCCTCCTGGCGGCCCCCGGTCGGGTTGCCGTCGGCGCCGAGCTGGGTGCCCCAGTAGTTCGTGTTCGGCTCGTTGAACGGGTCGATCGTGTCGACCTCGATGCCGTGCGCGTCCTCGAGGCGCTCCGTGACGCCCACCATGTAGGCGGCGAAGTCGTCGATGCTCTCCGTCTTCAGCTGGTCGGCGTTCGGGTCGAACCCGCCCGAGACGTAACCGCTGACGGTCATGAACCACGGCGGGGAGTTGCTGAACGTCTCCCAGTGCGTGACCTCGTCCTTGATGCGGTCGACCCACCAGCGCTGCGTGGCGTCCGCGCCGGAGTCCCAGTGGTCCGGGTTCTCGGGGTCCCACCAGTCGACGTCCTCGCGCGTCGTGCCCTCGGGAGCCTTCCACCAGCCGTCGACGGCGCCGCCCGCGCGCAGGTACGGCGGGACGTCCGGCGCGTTGCCGCCGCCCACGTTGTAGCGCGCGATGTTGAGGTTGAGGCCCTCGTCGCCGAAGACCATGTCGGCGAGCTTCTCGCGGATCTCGTCCGGGTAGTCGCCGGTGGCGTTGGCGAACCACACGAGGCTCGTGCCCCAGCCCTCGAACGGGGCGCCGGCGTAGGACGGGTCGGGCGTCACCGTGACGCCGGGGACGTCGGCGGCAGCAGCCGCTCCAGCAGTGCCGACGGTGCCGACGGTGCTGAGCGGGGCGGTGGGTGCTGCCTGGGCGGGGACGGCCGCGAGGGCGCACCCCGCGACGAGGGCCCCCGCGCCGAGTCCCGCGCCGAGCCGTGCGCCCAGCGGCCTGCGGGGTGGGCCACCCCGTGTCGTGCGGTCGATCCTGGTCCGGCTCATCGCTGAGCCACCTCCTTCGCGTCGCTGCGAACCGGTGGCGTGCGTGCCACCGGGTGCGGGTGGTTCCCGCGGGGATCTGGGGGCGGGCCGCGCCCGTACGGGGAGAGCCCCGGCCTCCACGGCCAGGGCTCTCCCGCTGCGGCGGCTACCGCGTGACGGTGCCGGCCGTCGCGGCCGGGCGGCGGACGACCGCCACGCCGCGCGCGTCGAGCAGGAGCGCTCCGACGGCGGTGTCGTGCGCGCCGTCCGTGCCGTCCGTGCTGTCTGCGGCACCCGACGGCGTGAGGCGGCGTCCGACGAGGACGTCGCCCGCGACGTCCGGCACCTCGACCGGCTGCGCCGTCCGGTTGACGAGGAACCAGAAGTCCTCGGTGCCGTTCGTCCGGACGGCGAGCTCGACGAGGCCGCGCGCCGCGGCGGGCAGCTCGCTGCGCACGCCCGCGTCGTCGAGCAGCCGTGCGAGGACGGGCACGAGGCCTTCGCGGCCGAGGCGCGTCGAGACGTACGCCGCCGACCCGGTCCCGGCGCCCGTCGTCACGGGGCGGCGCGTGATCGCCGCGCGGCCCGCGTGCTCGCCGGTCTTGTACCAGCCGACGACCTCGACGGCCGGGTCGACGACGTCGAGCGGCTCGGTCCACAGGGTGGCCTCGAGCTGCTCCCCGTCCACCTCGACGGTGGCGGACTCGTGGTCGAGCAGGGGCGCGAACTCCTCGACCCGGATACCGAGCAGGTCGCGCAGCGCCCCGGGATAACCGCCGAGCCACGCGTGGTCGTCCTGGTCGACGACGCCCGAGAAGTACGTCGTCACGAGGTGGCCGCCGCCCTCGACGAAGGCCGTGAGGCGGTCGCGCAGCGCCGCAGGGACGACGTGCAGCACGGGTGCCACGACGACGTCGTACCCGGTGAGGTCGGCCGCGACCGGCACGACGTCCGCGCGCACGCCGAGGGCGAGGAACGCCGAGTACCAGTCGAGCGCCTCCTGGCGGTAGCGCAGGCGGTCGGTCGGGTGCGAGTCGAGCTCGCTCGTCCACCACGAGTCCCAGTCGAACGCGATCGCGGCACGCGCGGGCGCCTGGTCGCTGCCGGCGACGGGCGCGAGATCGCGCAGCGTCGCGCCGAGCGCGACGACGTCGCGGAACAGGCGCGAGTGCTCCCCGGCGTGGGGGACCATGCCCGAGTGGTACTTCTCGGCGCCCGCCGCGGACTGGCGCCACTGGAAGTAGCAGACCGCGTCGGCGCCGTGGGCGACGTGCGTGAGGGAGTCGCGCGCGAGCTCGCCCGGCTTCTTCGCGACGTTCACCGGCTGCCAGTTCACCGCGCTCGTGGAGTGCTCCATGAGGAACCACGGGCGGTGCCGGGCGATGCCGCCGGTGAGGTTGGCGGAGAACGACAGCTCGTCGAGCGCCTGCGGCCCGGGGAGCACGTAGTGGTCGTTGGAGACGAAGTCGAGCTCGTCGGCCCACGCGGCGTAGTCCATGCCCTTCGTCTCGCCCATGACCATGAAGTTGGTCGTCACGGGGACGTCGGGCGTGGCGCGGCGCAGGATGGCGGCCTCGGCGCGCAGGTACTGCTGGAGCGCGTCGGACGAGAACCGCTTGAAGTCGAGCTGCTGCGTCGGGTTCGGGTGCGACGCGGCGAGGCGCGGCGGCAGGATCTGGTCCCAGTCGCTGTAGCGCTGCGACCAGAACGCGGTGCCCCACGCGGCGTTGAGCGCGTCGAGCGTCGCGTACCGCTCGCGCAGCCAGGTGCGGAATGCGGCGGCCGCGTCGTCGCTGAAGTCGTAGACGTTGTGGCACCCCAGCTCGTTCGACACGTGCCAGGCGACGAGCGCCGGGTGGTCGCCGTATCGCTCGGCCATGCGCTCGACGAGGCGCAGCGCGTGCTCGCGGAAGACCGGCGACGTCGGGCGCCACTGCTGGCGCGCGCCCGGCCACAGGGTCTCCCCGGTGCGCGTGCGGGGGAGGATCTCGGGGTGCTTCGTCGTGAGCCACGGCGGCGGGGACGCGGTCGCGGTGGCGAGGTCGACGGTGATGCCGTTCTCGTGCAGCAGGTCCATGACCTCGTCGAGCCACGCGAAGTCCCACGTGTCCTCGGTCGGCTGGATCCGCGCCCAGGAGAAGATCGCCAGCGAGACGACCGTGACGCCGGCCTCGCGCATGAGGCGCACGTCCTCGTCCCACACCTCCCGGGGCCACTGGTCCGGGTTGTAGTCCGCGCCGTAGGACAGGCCCGACGGCGCGTGCTCGTCCGGGCGGGCCGGGTCGCCGGGGCGCGCGTGCGGGCCGGGGCGCCGCAGCCAGCGGTGAGGGACGGGGCCGTCGGCGGGGGCCGTCGGGCGGTCGGTGGGGGTCGACACGATGAGGTGCTCCTCGGGGTGGTGCTCGGACGACGGCGTCGTCGCGCCGTCGGGCGGTCACCGGTGGCCGGGCCCGGGGGTCCGGCCACCGGCGGGCGTCACTCGTTGACGGTGAAGCCCTGCTCCTTGCCGTACGCGGCGGAGGCGTCCTGCCAGTCCTGCAGGCCCTGGGTCAGCGGCGTGCCGGAGACGTACGCCTGGCCGACCGTGTCGTTGAAGATCGAGTTCGCGTACACCTGGAACGGCAGGTACGACCAGCCCTCGACGACGTTCGTGGCCGACTCGGCGAGGACCTCGTTGATCCTCTGGCCGCCGAAGTACTCCGACTCGTAGGACTGGAACTCCTCCGACTCGAGCTCGGCCGTCGTCGCCGGGAAGGCGCCGCCGTCGACGCGCGTCTGGACGCCGTCACCCGCGTTGGCGTACTCGAGGAACCCGTAGGCGAGGGCCTGGTTCTCGCTCGCGGCCGGCACCGACAGCGCGGAGCCGCCGTTCTCGGCGCTCGCCGAGGCGCCCTCCTCCCACTGCGGGAGCGGCGCGACGCGCCACTTGCCGGCACCGTCCGGCACGCCGGACTCGAGGTTGGCCGGCATCCACGCGCCGATCGCGAGCGTCGCGATCGTCCCGTTGCCCAGGCCCTGGTACCACTCGTCGCTCCACGAGCTGACGGGGGCGAGGAGCTCCTCGTCGATGAGCGTCTGCCACGTCTCGGCGAACTTCGTGCTGCCCTCGTCCGCGAGGTCGATCGTCACGTCGGTGCCGTCGACCTGGAACGGCTGGCCGCCGGCCTGCCAGATCAGCGACGTCGCGAAGCCCGCGTCGCCCGTGTCGTTGGTGATGTAGACGTTCGGGTCCGCGGCGTGCAGCGCGCGGGCCGCCTCGACGAAGCCGTCCCACGTCGTCGGCACCTCGATGCCGTGCTGCGTGAAGAGCTCCTCGTTGTAGAACAGGGCCATCGGGCCGGAGTCCATCGGCAGGCCGTAGATGCCTTCGCCCTGCTGGACCGCGTTCCACGGGCCGGGCGTGAACGTCCCGTCGAGCTCGTCGGCGCCGAACGACGACAGGTCGGCGACGGCCTCGGAGAGCGCGAACTGGGGCAGCGCGTAGTACTCGACCTGCGCGACGTCGGGGACGCCCTTGCCGGCCGCGATCGCGTTCTGCAGCGCGGTGTACTGGTCGTTGCCGGTGCCCGCGTTGACGAGCTCGACGTCGACGTTCGGGTACTCGGCCTCGAAGTCGGTGACGACCTGCTCGAGCGTGGGCTCCCAGGCCCAGACGGTCAGCGAGCCGCCCTCCTCGAGCGCGGCCGCGACGTCGTCGGCGGAGCCACCGCCGCCGGAGCCGGAGTCGCCGCCGCCGGAGCAGGCGGCCAGGCCGAGGGCCACGACGCCGGTCGCGGCGACGGCCCGCAGGGTGCGGGTGGTGCGGATGGACATGAGGGTTCCTCTCACTTCGTCGTCAGACGGATCTGGGGGTGTGCAGGGCGAGGAGGGCGGCGTCGTCGCACGACGCGGCCGAGGAGGCCGCGCAGGCCCGGACCGGGCCCGCGCGGCCGCGAGGTCACTCCTTGACGGAGCCCGCCGCGAGGCCGGACTGCCAGTACCGCTGCAGGAGCAGGAAGGCGACGACGAGCGGCAGGATGGTCAGCAGCGACCCGGTGATCACGAGGTCGAAGATCGCCTCGCCGCCCGCGGTGGCGGCCTGCGCGTTCCACGCGTTGAGGCCGAGCGTCAGCGGGTACCAGGTCGGGTCCTTGAGCATGATCAGCGGCAGGAAGTAGTTGTTCCACGTCGCGACCATCGTGAAGAGCAGCACGGTGACGATGCCGGGCGCGAGCAGCGGCAGCGAGACCTGGAAGAACGTGCGGAACTCGCTCGACCCGTCCATGCGCGCCGCCTCGAGCAGCTCGGTCGGGATCGCCTCGGCGGCGAAGACCCACATGAGGTACAGCCCGAACGGCGAGATGAGCGACGGGATGATCACGGCCCACGGCGTGTTCGTCAGGCCCATCTGGCTGAACATGAGGAACGTCGGGACGGCGAGCGCCGTGCCGGGCACCGCGACCGCGCCGATGACGACGGCGAACACGCCGCGCTTGCCCGGGAAGTCGAACTTCGCGAGCGCGTAACCGCCGAGGATGGCGAGGAACGTCGCGCCGCCCGCGCCGAGGACCACGTACAGGACCGTGTTGAGGAACCAGCGGCCGAAGATGCCGTCGTCGTACGTCAGCGTCCGCGCGACGTTGTCGAACAGCGCGAAGTCGCCGCTGAACCACAGGCCGAAGGACGAGAAGAGGCTCGACTGCGTCTTCGTCGCGTTGACGAAGAGCCAGAACAGCGGGACGAGCGAGTACAGGAGCACGATCCCGCTGAGGACCGTGAGGAGCGTGCTGCGGCGGGGCCGGGCGACGCTGTGCGGCTTGGCCGAGCGCAGGCGGGCGGGCTTGCGTCCGGTGGGCCGGGCGGCGGGCACGGACGTGGTGGGAGTCGTCGCGGTCACGGTCAGGCCTCCTTGCGCATGCCGCGCAGCTGGACGACGTAGGCCACGATCATCGTGAGGACGCCCATGATGATGGCGACGGTCGCCGAGTAGTTGTACTGCTGGCCGGAGAACGACAGCGAGTACGCGTACAGGTTCGGGGTGAAGTACGTCGTGATGGCGTTCGGCGCGAGGCTCTGCAGGATGCTCGGCTCGTTGAAGAGCTGGAACGAGCCGATGATCGAGAAGATCGTCGCGATGACGAGCGAGCCGCGGATCGCGGGGATCTTGATGGCCCGCACGACCTGCCACTGGCTCGCGCCGTCGAGCTCGGCCGCCTCGTACAGCGACGTCGGGATGACCCGCAGCGCCGAGTAGAAGATGAGCATGTTGTAGCCGACGAACTCCCAGGTCACGATGTTGCCGATCGCGAGGAGCACCCAGTCCGGCGAGAGCGGGTTGGGGATGGACGTGCCGAGCGCGTCGTTGATGTTCCCCACGAGCCCGAAGCGCGTGCCGTACATGAAGCCCCACATGAGCGTCGCGACGACGGCGGGGACGGCGTACGGCAGGAAGATCGAGATGCGGAAGAAGTTCTTGCCGTACAGGCGGCCGCTGTCGATCGCGAGGGCGACGAGCAGCGCGATGCCGAGCATGATCGGCACCTGGACGAGCAGGAAGAGGCCGACGCGCGAGACACCCGACCAGAACTGCGGGTCGGAGAACGCCCGCACGTAGTTCTCGACGCCCACGAACTGCGTGCCGCCCACCATCTGCGTGCGGAACAGGCTCAGGTAGATCGAGTACGCGATGGGCGCGAGGAAGACGAGCGCGAAGACGGCCATGAAGGGGCCGATGAAGCCCCAGCCGATCCAGGATCGCCGTCGCACCCGGCGTTCGCCGGAGGCGGGGCCGTCGACCGGTGGCACGTTCGGCGCGGCCACGGGTGGGGACGTCGTCGTCATGCTGCTTCCTCGTCCTCGGGGGCGGGCGACGTCGGTCGTCGCCACGTTGTTTGCGCAAACATCAGCATGCACGACGTTCGATGTTTGCGCAAACATGCCCTATGGTGACCCGTGACGGGGCCGCAGGGAGCCCCGCCGGACGGACCACGAGGACGAGGACCATGACCGACGGGCTCGACGAGGACGCCCCGGCCACGACGACGGCCATCGACGCGAAGCAGGGACGGGGCGCGGTCGCGACGGCCGTGCCGACCGTGCCGACCGTGCCAACCGTGCCGACCGTGCCCGAGCGGACCCTGGCGCCCCCGATCCCCGTGCGGCGCGTGTCCATGGCCGACGTCGCGCGGGTCGCCGGCGTCTCCGCGCAGACCGTGTCGCGCGTCGCCAACGGCCACCCCGGCGTCGTCGAGGCGACGCGCTCGCGCGTCCTCGAGGCGATGGCGGAGCTCGGCTACCGCCCCAACAGCGCGGCGCGCGCGCTGAAGAGCGGCACCTTCCGCACGATCGGCGTGATCCTGTTCTCCCTCGCCACGACGGGCAACGTCCGCACGCTCGAGGCGATCGCGACGTCGGCCGCCGCCGAGGGGTACGCCATCACGGTCATCCCGGTCGCCGCGCCGACGCAGAGCGGCGTGCACGGGGCGTTCACGCGGCTCGGCGAGCTCGCGGTCGACGCGATCATCCTGCTCATGGAGGTCCACCTCCTCGACACGGCGCAGGTGAGCCTGCCGCCCGGCGTGCAGCTCGTCGTCGCGGACTCCGACGCCGGCGACCGCTACGCCGTGGTCGACACCGACCAGGCGGACGGCACGCGGCAGGCGGTCGAGCACCTGCTGGGGCTGGGGCACGCCACGGTGCACCACCTCGCGGGGCCGGCGCACTCGTTCGCCGCCGAGCGGCGCGCGGCGGCGTGGCGGCGCACGCTCGAGCACGCGGGCCGCGAGGTGCCGCCCGTCGAGCACGGCGACTGGTCCGCGGCCTCGGGCTACGAGGCCGGGCTGCGGCTCGCCGCGCGCGACGGCTGCACGGCCGTCTTCGTGGCGAACGACCAGATGGCGCTCGGCCTCCTCCGGGCGCTGCACGACTCCGGTCGCCGCGTCCCCGAGGACGTGAGCGTCGTCGGCTTCGACGACCTGCCCGACTCGGGTGAGTTCCAGCCGCCGCTGACGACGGTGCACCAGGACTTCGCCGAGGTGGGCCGCCGCTGCGTCGAGCAGGTGCTGCGCCAGGTGCGGGAGAACGTGCACGAGACCGGCACGCGGCTCGTGCCCACGTGGCTCGTCCGCCGCGCGAGCACCGCGCCGCCACCGGGCGGCGCCGGCACGGCGGCCACCACCGCCGCACCCGCCGACCGCTGACCGGCGAAGGGCCGCCGCTCAGTCCTCCCTCGACGGCCGTGACGGCTTCCGCGTCGCTGCCCGCCTCTCGTGGCGCGCGCGCGACGCGTCGTGAGACTGGCGCAGGAGCCGCAGCACGAGCGCGCCCGTCCGCTCGCCCGGGTTCACGACGGCGACCCAGCCCTGCGCCGCGTAGGCGGGGTGGGGGATCAGGACGTCGGTGGCCGTGAGGTCGTCGGGCAGCCTCGCGTCGCGCGGGTCCGCCCCGACGAGCTCGCGGAACGTCGCGCGGTCGACGTGGACGTTGACGCGCCAGCGCCCGTCGCGGTCGAGGTCGCACGCGTCGTCGCCGGGGTAGTCCTTGGTGACGATCGTGCCGTACGGCTGCTCGCGCTCCGGCATCACGCCGTCGGGAGCGTGGTAGAAGAACGCGTCGCCCCACGCGAGCTCGGGGGCGCCGCTGGTGGGTCCGGGCGTGACGACGAGGGCACCGTCGAACGTCCGGACCGTGCCGATGATCTGCTCCATGTCCATACTTCGAGCATGACGTTGAAGTGCTTGCGTGGGGTCTTGCGGGGCGATCACGCGTGACGCCGGGGGACGGGTCTCCATCAGGATGTCCGCCGGGACCACCGCTGCGCACCGCCGACGTCGCCCGCGCGACGGGGTACTCCCTGCAGCAGGTGCGCGACCTCGAGCGGCTCGGCGTCCTCCCGCCCGCCGTGCGCTCGGCGCAGGGCTACCGCGCCTTCACGCCGGTGCACGTCGCCGCGCTGCACGCGTACCGGGGCGTCGCGGCGGCCGCCGGGCCGGTCGTCGCGCGGCGGCTCCTCGCGGAGCTGTGGCACGAGACCCTGGACCGCGCGGCGGCGTCCGTCGCCGACCTCCACGTCGGGCTCGCGCGCGAGCGCGAGGAGGTGCTGCGCGCGCAGGACGCGCTGCGGACGATCCGCGCGGAGCTCGCCGTACCCGCGCCCGCCGCGCGCGACGACGGCGACGCGATGACGATCACCGAGCTCGCCGAGGCGCTCGGCGTCCGGACCTCGACGCTGCGGTTCTGGGAGGCGGAGGGCCTCCTGGACCCGGAACGGGTGACGTCGCTGCGCGTGCGCCGCTACCCGCCGGGCGCCGTCGCCCGCGCGCGCGTCGTGGTGGCCCTGCGCTCGGCCGGCCACCCGGTGCCCGCGGTGCGCGACCTGCTCGCCGCGCTCGACGGCGCGTCGGGCGTCGAGCGGGCCGAGGGGGTGCTGCGCGAGCGTCTCGAGAGGATCGCGCAGCGCTCGGTCGCCCTGCTGCGCGCCGGCGCGGACCTCGCCGCGGTCGTCGAGGCCGTCGGGGGGACGACGTCGGGCTGAGCCCTGCTCAGTCGCCCTCGACCCACGCCGCGGGGTGCTCGACGACGCGGCGCAGCACCTCGCGCGCGCCGCCCGTGAGGGCGGCGTGGTCGCCGACGGGCGCGGCGTCCACGCGGACGTCGGTCCACGGCGCGGCGAGGACGCGGTCGCGCAGCTCCGCCTCGACGGGTCCGCGCAGGTGCGCGAGCAGGGGCGGGTAGATGCCGCCGAGGAGCACCGTGTCGACGTCGACGAGGTTGATGTAGTCGGCGAGCGCGCTCCCGAGCGCGCGGCCGGCGCGGTCCACGGACGCGACGGCGTCCGGGGTGCCGGCGTCGAGCGCCGCGACGAGGTCCGCCGTCTCCGCGCCGGTGCCGAGGCCAGCACCGTGCAGCAGGGCGTCCTTGCCGGCGTACTGCTCGAGGCACCCGGTCGCGCCGCAGCGGCAGCGCGGGCCGCTCGGGTCGACGACGACGTGCCCGATCTCACCGGCCCACCCGTGCCCGCCGTGGAAGAGCCTCCGGTCCACGACGATCGCCGAGCCGATGCCGACGTCGCCTGAGACGTAGAGGTACGACGGCGGCACGGGTGCACCCGCGCCGTCGGGCTCGACCCCGCCGCCCGACTGGGCGAGCGCCGCGAGCTTGGCCTCGTTGGCCACCGTGACCGCGAGCCCGGGCGCCACGGCGTCGAGGCCCAGGAGCGGGACCGGGTCGAGCCCCGACCAGCCGAGGTTCGGGGCGACGACGAGGCGGCCGGTGCGCACGTCGACCAGACCGGGCAGGGCGAGCGTCGCGCCGGCGGGGGTCATCCCGTCGGCCGTCACGGCGTCGAGCAGACCGCGCGCGATGCGCCCGAGCCGGCCGAGGACGGCCGCGGCGTCGCTGTCGTGGAGGTCGTCGGGCTCGACGTGCTCGGCGACGACCGAGCCGGCGAGGTCGACGACACGCCCGCCGAGGTAGTCGACGTTGACCTCGAGCCCGAGCCCCACGACGGTGCGCGGTGCGGGGACGAGCGGCACGGCGGGGCGTCCGGCGCGCTGGGCGGCGAGGGGCGCGAGCTCGGCGACGATGCGCGCCGCGACGAGCCGGTCGACGAGCGTCGACACGGTCGCGCGGGTCAGCCCGCTGGCCGCGGCGATGTCCGCGCGCGAGCAGGGAGTCGGGGACTCGAAGACGGCCCGGGCGACGAGTGCGAGGTTGTGCTCGCGCAGCGACGTCTGCCGGGCGGCGGCGGGACCCGGTCGGGTGGCGGCGGCGCGGTTCACGTCTTGACCCTACCGATCCTGGCGCATAAGTTCATCCGTACAACAAAAATGGTGGCGCGACCGGCGCGCCGCCGCCGAGATTCTCGAGGACGAGGAGACCACCGTGGCCGACGAGGCGACCCAGGACATCAACTTCTCCTTCGGTCTGTGGACCGTGGGCTGGACCGCGCAGGACCAGTTCGGCAGCGCGAGCCGCCCCGCGCTGGACCCCGCCGACTCCGTGCGGCACCTCGCGGAGCTCGGCGCGTGGGGCTTCACGTTCCACGACGACGACGTCGTGCCGTTCGGCGCCGACGACGCCGAGCGCACGAAGCGACTTGACGCGGTGCGCAAGGCCGCGGACGAGACGGGCCTCGTCATCGAGATGGTGACGACCAACCTGTTCAGCCACCCCGTGTTCAAGGACGGCGGGCTCACGTCGAACGACCGCGGCGTGCGCCGCTACGCGCTGCGCAAGGTGCTGCGCAACGTCGACCTCACCGCCGAGCTCGGCGCGAAGACGTTCGTCATGTGGGGCGGGCGCGAGGGCACCGAGTACGACGGCGCCAAGGACCTGCACTCCGCGCACGAGCGCTACGCCGAGGGCCTGGACCTCACCGCGGCGTACATCAAGGAGAAGGGCTACGACCTCAAGATCGCCCTCGAGCCCAAGCCGAACGAGCCCCGCGGCGACATCTTCCTGCCGACGATCGGCCACGCGCTCGGCCTCATCGCGAAGCTCGACAACGGCGACATCGTGGGCCTCAATCCCGAGACGGGCCACGAGCAGATGGCGGGCCTCAACTACACGCACGGCCTCGCGCAGGCGCTGTGGGCCGGCAAGCTCTTCCACATCGACCTCAACGGCCAGCGCTCGATCAAGTTCGACCAGGACCTCGTGTTCGGCCACGGCGACCTGCTCTCCGCGTTCTTCACGGTCGACCTGCTCGAGAACGGCTTCCCGAACGGCGGCCCGCGCTACACGGGCCCGCGCCACTTCGACTACAAGCCGTCGCGCACCGAGAACGAGGTCGGCGTGTGGGACTCCGCGCGCGCCAACATGGAGACGTACCGCCTGCTCGCGCGCAAGGCCGCCGCGTACCGCGCCGACAGCCGCGTCCAGGAGGCGTTCGAGCACTCGGGCGTCCTCGAGCTCGGGCAGTCGACGCTCGCCGAGGGCGAGTCGGTGGCCGACCTGCTCGCGGACCGCAGCGCGTACGAGGACTTCGACGTCGACGCCGCGGCGAACCGCGACTTCGGCTTCGTGCGTCTCAACCAGCTCGCGCTCGAGCACCTCATCGGCTGACGTGGCGATCCCTTCCGGGACGGTCGGCGCCGGCGGCCAGCGCGTGCTGGTCGCCGGCGTCGACACGTCCACGCAGTCCTGCAAGGTCGTCGTCCGCGACGCCGAGACCGGGGCGCTGCGGCGCTTCGGCTCGGCGAAGCACCCCGACGGCACGGAGGTCCACCCGGACGCGTGGTGGGAGGCCCTCGGCGCCGCGGTCGCGGCGGCGGGCGGCCTGGACGACGTCGCCGCGCTCGCCGTGGGCGGTCAGCAGCACGGGATGGTCGCGCTCGACGCCGACGGCAACGTGGTGCGTCCCGCGCTGCTGTGGAACGACACCCGGTCGGCCGGCGCGGCGCGGGACCTCGTGCGCGAGCTCGGCGACGGAGACGACGAGCGCGGGGCCCAGGCGTGGGCCGACGCGATCGGCTCGGTGCCCGTCGCCTCGCTCACCGTCACGAAGCTGCGCTGGCTGCGCGACGCGGAGCCGGAGAACGCGGCGCGCGTCGCGGCGGTCGCGCTGCCGCACGACTGGCTGACCTGGCGCATCGCGGGGTACGGCCCGAAGGGCGACCCGACCGCACCGCTCGGGCCGGACCTCGACGCGCTCGTCACCGACGCGTCCGACGCGTCGGGCACGGGGTACTGGGACGCGACGCGGGCGGCCTCGGGCGGCGGAGGCGGTCAGGGTGACGGCGAGGACGACGGACGGGGTGGCTACCGCCTCGACCTCCTCGAGGTCGCGCTCGGCCGCACGGACGTCGTGCTGCCGCGGGTCGTCGCGCCGTCGGCGGTCGCGGGCGTCGCGCACCCGACCGTGGCGGGGGCCGCCGTCGAGGGCGGCGCGCTCCTCGGCCCGGGTGCGGGGGACAACGCCGGCGCGGCGCTCGGCCTCGGCATGGTCGCGGGCGACGTCGCGGTGTCGATCGGGACGTCGGGCGTCGTGTCGGCCGTCGCCGACGACCGCACCGCGGACGGCTCCGGCCTCGTCAACGGGTTCTCCGACGCGACGGGCCGGTACCTGCTCCTCGCCGTGACGCTCAACGCGAGCCGCGTCCTCGACGCGGCGCGGTCCGTGCTCGGCGTCGACCACAAGGAGTTCTCGCGGCTCGCGCTCGCCGCGCCGCCCGGCGCGGACGGGCTCGTGCTCGTGCCCTACCTCGAGGGCGAGCGGATGCCCAACCGCCCCGACGCGTCGGGCACGCTGCACGGGATCCGGCTCGGCACGACGACGCCCGAGCACCTGGCGCGCGCGTTCGTCGAGGGCATGCTGTGCGGCCTCGCCGACGGCCTCGACGCCCTGCGCGCGCTGGGCGTGAAGGTCGAGCGGGTGCAGCTCATCGGCGGGGGAGCGCAGTCCGAGGCGGTGCGGCGCATCGCGCCGCAGGTGCTCGGGCTGCCGGTGACGGTCCCCGAGCCCGGCGAGTACGTGGCCGACGGCGCCGCGCGCCAGGCCGCGTGGGTCCTCGCCGCCCACCGCGCCGGGTCGGGAGGCTCCGCGGCCGGCGACGGCGGTGGTGAGGTGCCGCCGCCGGACTGGGCCGCGTCGTCCGCCACGGTCTCCGAGGCGGAGCCGGTGCCCGCGATCCGGGAGCAGTACGCGGCGGTCCGCGACCTCGTCTGACCGCCGACCACGGGGTCGGTGCCGTCATCCGCCGGATGACGGCACCGACCCCGTTCTCGTGCGCGCGGGGGACCGTGCTCGCTCGGCCGGCTGCCCGGGAGGCTCGGCTCAGGCGCCGCCGGCGAACCCCGCCTGCCGCCACGCCTCGTAGACCGCGATCGACGCCGCGTTCGTGAGGTTGAGCGAACGACGGCCGGGCTGCATGGGGATCTTCAGCTGTTCCGTCACGCGCGGGTGGGCGAGCACCTCGTCGGGCAGGCCGGTCGGCTCGGGGCCGAACAGCAGGACGTCGTCGGCGCGGTAGACGACGTCGGTGTACGTCGTCGTCGCGCGCGTGGTGAACGCGAAGACCCGCCCGGGCAGCGTCGCGAGGGCGGCGTCGAGGTCGGCGTGCACCTCGACCGCGGCGAGGTCGTGGTAGTCGAGCCCCGCACGTCGCAGTCGCGGCTCGTCCATCTCGAAGCCGAGCGGCTCCACGAGGTGCAGGCGCGACCCGGTCACCGCGGCGAGGCGGATGGCGTTGCCCGTGTTCCCGGGGATGCGCGGCTCGAAGAACACCACGTGCGGCAGGGTCGGGGACGGGCGGGCGGCCGGGTCGGCGACGTGCGGGCGCCAGTCCGTGCCGGGGTCGGGAAGGAGGCTCACGGCGTCGATTCTCGCAGCCGCGCGGTGACGACGGCCGTCCTGCCCCGTCCGGCGCGGGTGCGGTCGGCGCGGTGCTCCGGCACCCTGGCCGGGGAGCCGGAGGAGGTCGGGAGATGAGCCGCGACGAGGTCATGGCGTGGGTCGGGGCGTACGAGGCGGCGTGGCGGTCGAGCGACGCGTCGGCGGTCGAGCGGCTGTTCACGGAGGACGCGACGTACCTGCGCTCGCCGTACGACGAGAAGCCGCTGCACGGGCACGACGCGATCCGCGGGTTCTGGACCGTGGACGAGGACGCGTCGTTCACGGTGACCGCCGAGCCCGTCGCGGTCGAGGCCGACGCCGCCGTCGTCCGTCTCGAGGTGCGCTACACCGCACCGCGCGAGCAGGAGTACCGCGACCTGTGGCTGCTGCGGTTCGCCCCCGACGGGCGCGTGTCGCAGTTCGAGGAGTGGGCGTACTGGCCCGGGAAGGCGTACAGCGCGGCGGACTGACGCGGTCGAGAGGACCGAGCGGCCGGGGACTCGGGGACGCTTCAGGGCCGCAGCGCCGCGGACTTGCGTCGTAGCAGCTCGCGCTCGCGCGGGTTCGGGCACAGGCGCACGGCGAGGTCGTACTCCGCGCGCGCCTCGTCGGTGCGCCCGAGCCGGCCGAGCAGCTCGGCGCGCACGCTCGGCAGCAGGTGGAACCCGGAGAGCCGGTCGGTCGCCACGAGGTCGTCGACGATGCGCAGCGCCGCGTCCGGTCCCTGCGCCATCGCGACGGCGACCGCCCGGTTGAGCTCGACCACGGGGGAGGGGCGAGGCGGCCCAGCGCCTCGTAGAGCAGCACGACGCGCTCCCAGTCGGTCTCCTCGACGGAAGGCGCGACGGCGTGGCACTCCGCGATCGCCGCCTGCAGCCCGTACGCGCCCCGGCCGCGACCGAGGGCGTCGGCGCCGATGATGCCGTGCGCGTCGATCTCGGCCGGGCCGGCGTGGCCGACCGCCCACGCGCAGCACCAGGACCGGGCGAGCGGGACGAGCGCCTCGCGCGCCGCCGCCGTGAGGAGCTTCGAGTCG
>NZ_LWGL01000130.1 GCF_001722485.1 Cellulosimicrobium cellulans
GCGGGGCTGCTCGCGCCCGCGGGCGGGCGGGCGACGCTCGACGGCGCGGACGTCGCGGCGCTCCCGCGCGACGCGGCCGCGACCGGCGTCGTGCTCGTCGCCGAGGACGGCCACGTGTTCGACACGACCGTCCTGGAGAACCTGCGCGTCGCGCGCGGGGACGTCACCGAGGCCCAGGCACGTGCCGTGCTGCGCGAGGTCGGTCTCGGGGAGTGGCTCGACGCCCTGCCCGACGGCGTCGACACCGCGCTCGGCGCGGACGCGACGGACGTGTCCGGCGGTGAGCGGCGGCGCCTTCTCGTCGCGCGCGCGCTGCTCGCCCCCGCGCCCCTGCTCCTCCTCGACGAGCCCACCGAGCACCTCGACGCCCCCACCGCCGACGCGCTGGTCCGCCACCTCGTCGCGACGACGCGCGGCCCGCGCGCGGACGGCGCCGGACCGCGGGGCGTCGTCCTCGCGACGCACCGCCTCAGCGCGCTCGAGGCCGTCGACGAGGTGCTGCTCCTCGGTCACGCGCCCGACGACCCGGACGGCCCGGCGCGCGTCGTCGCGCGGGGCACCCACGCCGAGCTGCTCGCGCTGCCCGCGTACCGCTGGGCGCTGGAGCAGGAGGCGACGGCGGTCCGCTGACCGACCGGGACGACACCGGGTGGGGGCGCGTGCGCGCTGGTACGTTCGCCGGGCCCCCACCCTCGCCGACGCGCTGGAGAACGCCGTGAAGATCCTCGTCCCCGACACCATCGCCCTCGACGTGCGTACGGAGCCCGGGGACGACGTCGTCGCGTACGACCCCGCCGCTCCCCTGCCGGCCGACGCGCTCGACGCGGAGGTGCTCGTCGCGTGGTCGAACCCGCGCGAGCACCTCGAGGAGGCCGCCCGGCGCCTCACGCGGCTGCGCTGGGTGCAGACGCTCGCGGCGGGCCCCGACGTCGTGCTCGCGGCGGGCTTCGCGCCGGACGTCGTGATCACCTCGGGGCGGTCGCTGCACGACGGCCCGGTCGCCGAGCACACCCTGGCGCTCCTGCTCGCGCTCGTGCGCCACCTCGACGAGCTGGGCGCCGCGCAGCGCGAGCACCGGTGGGACACCCGGCACACCGTCGCGCAGGCCGACCCGGCCACCGCCCGCCGGTACACGCTCGACGGCGCGCACGTCGTCGTGTGGGGGTTCGGGTCGATCGCGGCACGGCTCGCGCCCCTGCTCACGGCGCTCGGCGCACGCGTGACGGGCGTCGCGAGCAGCCGCGGCGAGCGGCACGGCTACCCGGTGGTGACCGACGACGACCTCGCGGACCTGCTCCCGACCGCCGACGCCCTCGTCTCGGTCCTGCCCGCGACGGACGCGACGCGTCACGCGTTCGACGCCGCGCGGATCGACCAGCTGCCCGACCACGCGGTGTTCGTCAACGTCGGCCGCGGGGCGACCGTGGACGAGGACGCGCTCGTCGCCGCGCTGCACGAGGGCCGGCTCGGCGGCGCGGCGCTCGACGTCACGGAGACCGAGCCGCTCCCCGCCGGGTCGCCGCTGTGGGACGCGCCGCGGCTCGTCCTCACGCCCCACGCGGCGGGCAACCGCCCGCAGGGGGCGCCGGACCTCGTCAACGAGAACCTCGACGCGCTGCGGGCCGGACGGCCGCTGCGCAACGTCGTCGGGCGTTGACCGCGGAGCCGACCGGGCGCGCTACCACCGGCCGTTGCGCGGGCGCGGCTGGCAGCGCGGGCACGTGTACGACGAGCGGTTCATGAACTCGTCACGCCGCACGGGCGTGCCGCAGCGCGGGCACGGCTCGCCCTCCTGCCCGTACACGGCGAGCGAGCGCGAGAAGTACCCCGACCGCCCGTTGACGTCGACGTAGAGCGCGTCGAAGCTCGTGCCGCCCTGGGCGAGCGCCTCGGCCATCACCTCGGCGGCGGCGTCGAGCAGGCGGTGCGCCTCGGGCCGGCGCAGCGTGTCGGTCGCGCGCGCGTAGTGCAGGCGGGCACGCCACAGCGCCTCGTCGGCGTAGATGTTCCCGACGCCGGAGACGACCGTCTGGTCGAGCAGCGCGCGCTTGACGCCGGTCCGGCGGCGGCGGATCGCCGCGACGACGTCGTCGCGGCGCAGCGCCGGGTCGAGCAGGTCGCGCGCGATGTGCGCCACAGGCTCGGGGACGGCGGCGAGCTCCGTGCCGAGGCCGCCGGGCGCGCCGTCGGGCGTCGGGACGAGGTCCTGGACCGACAGGTGACCGAACGTGCGCTGGTCGACGAAGTCGAGCGCCCGGGCCTCGCCGCCGCCCTCCGGCTCGAGGACCAGGCGCACGCGCAGGTGCGGCGACCGGACGGCGAGGCCCTCCTCCGAGCGCACGAGGAGCTGGCCCGACATGCCGAGGTGGGCCAGCAGCGCTGCCGCGGGCCGCTCGTCAGCGGGTGCGCCGTAAGCGCCGGTGGGCCGCAGCGGCAGCCAGAGGAACTTGCCGCGGCGCACGGCAGCGTCGAGACGCTGGCCGAGGAGCTGGTCGCGGAACGCGCCCGGCCCGCCGTCGTGCCGGCGCACGCTGTAGTCGCGCAGCACCTCGACGTCGGTCACGACGCCGCCGAGCACGTGCCGGGCGAGACCGTCACGGACGGTCTCGACCTCGGGGAGCTCAGGCACCCGACGTCTCGGCGCCGTCGTCCGCGGTGCCCGTGCCGGACGTCCCGTCCGTGCCCTCGGCCGCGGTCCGCTGCGCCTGCTCGACGGCGAGGGCGCGGTACGCGCGCTCGGCCGCCTCCTGCTCGGCGTACTTCTTCGCCGTCCCGCTGCCCGTGCCGTAGAGCCGGCCGTCGAGGTGCACGTACGACGTGAAGACGCGCGCGTGGTCGGGCCCGACGGCGTCGCTCGAGTACGCGGGGGCGCTCATCCCGGCGGCGGCCGCGGCCTCCTGCAGCGACGTCTTCCAGTCGAGGCCGGCCCCGAGGTCCGCGGCAGCGGCCAGCCGGGGCTCGACGAGACGCAGCACGAGCTCGCGCGCGGGCTCGAGCCCGTGGCTCAGGTACACCGCGCCGATGAGGGCCTCGACGGTGTCCGACAGGATCGAGTCCTTGTCGTTGCCGCGCGTGCGGATCTCACCCTTCCCGAGCAGCACGAAGCGCCCGAGGTCCAGGGTCCGCGCGATGGTCGCGAGCGACTTCTGCGAGACGGTCGCGGCCCGCATCTTGGCGAGCTCGCCCTCCGACAGGTCGGGATGGCGCCGGTACAGCGTCTCGGTGACGACCAGGCCCAGCACGGTGTCCCCGAGGAACTCGAGGCGCTCGTTGGTGGGGATCCCACCGTTCTCGTGGGCGAACGACCGGTGCGTGAGCGCAAGGACGAGAAGCTCGGGGTCCAGCGGGACCCCGAGCTTCTCGAGCAGACCGGTTGCCGGTGCAGCCGGTGCCACGCGCCTCAGCCTGCGTGCTCGGAGCGCAGCGCCTCGGCGTACTGGCGGCCCTTGTAGGTGCCGCACGTCGGGCACGCCGCGTGCGACAGCTTGTCGCCCTTGCACTGCGGGCAGGTGGTGAGGTTCGCGGCGGTCGTCTTCCACTGCGAACGACGCGCACGGGTGTTGCTGCGCGACATCTTGCGCTTCGGAACAGCCACGGCTAGCTCTCTTTCGTCTCGTCGGACACGTTCGAGGTGTCGAACATGCTCTCCAGCGCCGACCACCTGGGGTCGACCAGTTCGTGTGCGTGCCCCGGGTCGTCCGCGAGACGGACGCCGCACTCGGAGCAGAGGCCCGGGCAGTCCGGCCGGCACACCGGACTGAATGGTAGTGCAGTCACGACGGAATCCCGTAGCGCGGGCTCGATGTCGGCGAGGTCGCCGTCGAGCTCGTAGACGTCCTCGGCGCTCTCGAGGTCGTCGCCGGAGTCCGCCGCGGCCTGCTTGCGCTCCGCGTAGGAGAACAGCACGGCGAGGTCGACGCGCACGTCCTCCGTGACCTCGTCGAGGCACCGCACGCACTCCCCGACCGCGCGACCGGTGACCGTGCCGGACACCAGGACGCCCTCCATCACCGCCTCGAGGCGCAGGTCGAGCTCGAGCTCGCTGCCCTCGGGGATGCCGATGACCGCGGTGCCCAGGTCGGCCGGCGCGGCGACCGTCCGCTGGACGGGGCGCATGCTGCCGGGTCGCCGACCGAGCTCGTGCGTGTCCAGCACGAGCGACGACGTCTTCTCGGTGGCGATGGCGCGCTCCAGGGTCGGATCCCGCGCGGGCGGGAGGTTCTGCGGACGGGTCTCGGGGAGGTCGGCGGTCGGCCCGCCGGTCACGGGCCGCGGCGAGTGCGCCGAGCCCAAAGGACGATCTTACGGCACGCGGCGCACCGGGCGCCAACGACGTCGGGCGACCTCCCGGCGCCTCCGGGGGGTCTCCGGGTGGCCTCAGAGTCGCTCCCGGTGCCCCGGCCGCCTAGCGGGACGCGCGCTCCGGGCCGCGCGGCGCCATCGTGCTCGGGAACGGCGACGGCTCGGCCGGCGCCCCACCCTCGAGCCGCCCCGCGAGCTTGGCGCGGCCGGCCTGGACCTGGGCGAGGACCTTGCCGAGGTCCACCTCGAAGTCGGCGAGCTGGCGGTCGCAGTAGTCGTCGGCGTCTCGGCGCAGCGCGGCGGCGGCCCGCTCGGCCTCGTCGACGATCTCGTGCGCGCGCGACTGGGCCTGCACGACCACCTGCTCCGTCTGCACGAGCTCGATGGCGCGCGCCCGTGCCGTCGCGAGCGTCTCCTCGGCCTGGCGGTGGGCGTCCTCGAGGACGGCGTCCGCCTCGGCCAGCACCTCGTCCGCGTGCGCGAGCTGCTCCGGGAGCGCCGCGCGCAGCTCGTCGACCAGGGCGAGCGCGTCGCCGCGGTGGACCAGCACGGACGACGACATCGGCATCGCCCGCGCGTTCTCGAGGAGCGCGGCGAGGTCGTCGAGGATCGCGTGGAGGCCCGCGTGGGCCTCCTCCCCCGCGGGCCTGCCCACGTCGTCGACCCGTGCCCGCACGCTGCCCTGCTCGCTCATCCGCCCTGCCCTCTCCGTCGTGCTCATCCGTCGCTCAGCGTCCGCCCTGCGCGAGCGCCGCCCGCACCGCGTCCCCCACGCCCGGGGGGACGAGGTCGTCCACCGGGCCGCCGTGCCGCGCGATGTCCTTGACGAGCGACGAGGCGACGTGGAGCAGCGCGGCGTCCCCGGCGACGAACACGGTCTCGACCTCCGCGAGGTGCCGGTTCATGAGCGCCATGGGCAGCTCCGTGTCGAAGTCCGCGCCGCCGCGCAGCCCCTTGACGACCGCCACCGCGCCGACCTCGCGGCAGAAGTCGACGAGCAGCCCGGGGACGACCTCGACCCGCACGCCCTCCAGGCCCGCGTGCTCGACGGCCTTCTGCGCGAGCCGTACGCGCTCGTCGACGCTCAGCAGCGCGTTCTTCGACGCGTTGCGCGCCACCCCCACGACGACCTCGTCGAACAGCGCGCGGGCGCGCGCGACGATGTCGAGGTGGCCGAGGGTGATCGGGTCGAACGACCCGGGACAGACGGCTGTGGTCACCTCGTCACGGTAGTACACGGCCCCGCGGCGCCCCGGGAGGCGTGCCGGTCAGGCGGTGACGCCGTGCTCGGGGTCGTCACCCTCGTGGTCGTCGGCCGCGTGCTCGTCCAGGCGGGGCCCCGCGAACCAGACCGCGGTCTCCCCGTAGGACCGGCTCGCGAGCCGCTCCCACCCGGCGGGCCACGCGGGCTCGGGGCTGCGGGAGGAGCGTTCGACGACGACGACGGCCGTCGGGTCGAGCACGCCCGGGGCCGCGAGGCGGTCGAGGACCCGCTCGAGCGCGTCCGTGCCGAGGTCGTACGGCGGGTCGAGGAAGACGAGGTGGAACGGCCCGCCCGGCGCGGTCGCGACGAACGACTCGGCGGACCGCGCGACGACGCGCACGTCCCGCAGCCCGAGCGCGGCGACGTTGCGGCGCGCCACGTCGACCGCGACGCGCGCCGAGTCGACGAGCGTGACGGACTCCGCCCCGCGGCTCGCCGCCTCGAGCCCGAGCGCGCCGGAGCCGGCGTAGAGGTCGAGCACGCGCGCGCCGTCGACGACGCCGAGGTGGTCGAGGCGCGAGAAGATCGCCTCGCGCACGCGGTCGCTGGTGGGCCGGGTGCCGCGGGGCGGGACCTGGATGGTGCGTCCGCCGGCGGTCCCCGCCACGATCCTCGTCACGGGCCCCAGGGTAGCGACGCGCGACGACCGCTCCGGCCGGGCCGTGTCACGCGCGCTCGAGGAACTCCTCGCGCTCCGGGTCGAGCTGCTCGCGGATGGCGCCCGCGAGCGCCGGGTGCGCGGCGAGCTCGGGGTCCTCGGCCACGACCGCCGCGGCGTCGGCGCGCGCCGTCGCGATGACGTCGGCGTCCTTGACCACGCGCAGGAGCCGCAGCGAGCTCGCGCGGCCCGACTGGGCGGCGCCGAGGACGTCGCCCTCGCTGCGCAGCTCGAGGTCCACGGTCGCGAGCTCGAAGCCGTCGGTCGTGCGGGCGAGCGTCTCCACGCGTGTCGCCGCGGGCGTGCCCGGCTGCGCCGTCGAGACGAGGAGGCACAGGCCCGGGGCGCTCCCGCGGCCGACGCGGCCGCGCAGCTGGTGGAGCTGGGAGATGCCGAACCGGTCGGCGTCGTGCACGACCATGACCGTGGCCTCCGGGACGTCGACGCCCACCTCGACAACCGTCGTCGAGACGAGCACCTGCACCTCCCCCGACGCGAACGCGGCCATGACCGCGTCCTTGTCCGCCGGGGGCATCTGCCCGTGCAGGACGCCGACCGTCAGCCCGGCGAGCCGCGGGTGCGCGCGCAGCTCCTCGGCCACCTCGAGCACGGCCCGCAGCGGAGCGCGCTCCTCCGCGGCGCCGGTCTCCTCGAGCAGGAAGTCGGGCACGTCGTCGAACTCACCGGCGGCGGCCCCGCCCGCGCGCGGCGCCCCGTCGCCCGGCTCGTCGGGGTGGATGCGCGCGCAGACCACGTAGGCGCGGTGGCCGGCGTCGACCTCCTCCCGCACGCGGGCCCAGGTGCGGTCCATCCACGCGGCGTTGGCCGCCGGGACGACGTGCGTCGTGATGCCGGACCGCCCCGCGGGGACCTCGGTGAGCGACGACGTCTCGAGGTCGCCGAACACGGTCATCGCGACGGTGCGCGGGATCGGCGTCGCCGTCATGACGAGCAGGTGCGGGCTCGTGCGGGCCTTCGCGCGCAGGGCGTCGCGCTGCTCGACGCCGAACCGGTGCTGCTCGTCGACGACGACGAGCCCGAGGTCGGCGAACTGGACGTTCTCGGACAGCAGCGCGTGCGTGCCGACGACGATGCCCGCCGCCCCGCTCGCGGCGTCGAGCAGCGCCTCCTTGCGCGCCGCCGCGCCGAGCGAGCCCGTGAGCAGCGCCACCCGGGTCCCGTGCTCCGCGCCGCCCAGCAACCCGCCCTCGGCGAGCGGGCCGAGGAGCGCGCGCAGCGTCCGCGCGTGCTGCGCGGCGAGCACCTCCGTCGGGGCGAGCAGCGCGGCCTGCCCGCCGGCGTCGACCACCTGGAGCATCGCGCGCAGCGCGACGACCGTCTTGCCCGAGCCGACCTCGCCCTGCAGGAGCCGCTGCATGGGGCGCGAGCGCGCGAGGTCCGCGGCGATCTCGTCGCCGACCTCCTGCTGGCCGCGCGTGAGCGTGAACGGCAGCGCCGCGTCGAAGTCGGCGAGGATCCCCGGCTCCCCCGCCGCGCGCGGCGGGCGCGCCGTCGCCGGCTCGGCCTCCGCCCGGGCACGGCGCTGGGCGAGCGCGGCCTGGAGGACGAACGCCTCCTCGTAGCGCAGCCGGTCCCGGCCGCGCCGCCACTGCTGCTCGTCGTACGGCTCGTGGACGTCGCGCAGCGCCTCGAGCCGGGTGCCCAGGCCGTGGCGCTCGCGCACCGGGGCGGGCAGCGGGTCGGGCACGTCCTCCTCGCGCAGCGGGTCGAGGACCGTGCGCACCGCCGGCTGGATCTTCCAGCTCGGGATGCTCGCGCTCGCCGAGTAGATCGGGATGGGGCGGCTCGCCTCGAGGACCGCGCTCTCGGCGTCCTCCGCGTCGTCGTCCATCCCGATGATGCGGTAGTCGGGGTGGGTGAGCTGCCGCGTGCCGCGGTAGAACCCGACGACGCCGGTGAACAGGCCGAGCCGCCCGGGCGCGAGCCGCTGCTCGTGGTACCGCAGCGCGTTCGGGCTCTTCGCGAAGAACGTCAGCGAGAGCTGCTGCGGCCCGTCGGTCACGACGGCCTCGAGGATGGCGCCGGGGCGGTTGCGCATGCGCCGCACGGTCGCGCTGCGCACCTGCGCGACGATCGTCACGTGCTCGCCGAGCGCCAGGCCCGCGAGGTCGGTGAGCTTGCCCGGGTCGCCGTACCGCCGCGGGTAGTGACGCAGGAGGTCCCCGATCGTGCGCAGGCCCAGCTTCGCGAGCGGGTTGGCGCTGCGCGCGCCGAGCGCCTTGCTCAGCGGCTCGGCCAGGCGGTCGGTCGCGCGCCCGGTCGCCGGGTCGGTCACGGGGCCGCCGGTCCGCTCGCTCATCGGGTCTCCTCCACCTGCTCGTGCTCGCCGCTCGGCGGCTCGGCGCCGAGCGTCATGGTGCCGCCGCGGCGCCCGGACCGCAGCACGACGGGCTCGGCACCCCGCTCGGCCGCTCGCGCGGTCACCGCGTGGACCAGCACCTCAGGCACGTCGTCGTCGGCGAGCACGGTGAGGACCTCGGCGGGCCCGTCGAGCACCTCGGCGAGCGCCGCGACGACGACGTCCGGGACTGCGCCGGACGTCCCGGCCCACCCGCCCGGGACGGCGGTGCGCACGACCCGCACGCGCGCCGCGGCGGCCCGTGCGGCCGCGACGCGCCGCGCGCCGTCGGCCTCGACGAGCTGGCTCGCGGCGAGGGCGGCGACGACGTGCAGGTCCGTCGGCGCACCGAGCACGTCCAGCTGCTCGACCCCGTCCTGCCGGGCGGCCTCCTGCAGCCCGGTGACGGCGTCCGCGTCGAGCGGGGCGCCGGGCAGCAGCACCACGCGGGTCGCGCCCGTGTCCACGACGGCGCGGTGCAGCGCGGGCACGTCGGTCGCGGCGTCCGGCTCGCGCAGGAGCACGACGGCGCCCGCGCGCGCCAGGTCCGCGACCAGACCGGGTGCGGTGGTCACGGCGACGACGCCGACCGCGGACCCGCCCGAGGACGCCGACGGCTCGTCGCCGACGGACGGCGCGACG
>NZ_LWGL01000131.1 GCF_001722485.1 Cellulosimicrobium cellulans
CCACGCCGCGGCCGCCGACGAACGCCCCGCGGCGCTCGCCGGGCGGACGGTCCTGCTTCCTCGCGGCGCCGAGCGCGCCGCACCGCTCGCCGCGGCGCTGGAGTCCGCGGGAGCCCGCGTCCTCGTGAGCCCGGCGATCGAGCGCGCACCGGTCGAGGACACCGCCCCGGTGGACGACGCCCTCGCGCAGCTCGCCGACGGCCGCTTCGCCTGGGTCGTCGTCACGAGCGTCAACGCGATCGACGAGCTCGCGGCGAGCGCCGCCCGCCGCGGCACCACCCTGGCCGACGTCGCCGCCTCGGCCCGCTGGGCCGCCGTCGGCCCGGCGACGCGCCGCGCCCTCGAGGCCGCCGGCATCACGGTCGACCTCGAGCCGACCGAGAACTCCGCCCGCGGCCTGGTGACCGCGTTCGCGGAGGCGGCGGGCGACGGCGCCCCGAACGAGCGCGTCCTCCTCCCGCAGGGCGACCTCGCCGCCCCCACCATGGCCGACGGGCTCCGTCACCTGGGTTACACCCCGCACGTCGTCACCGCCTACCGCACGGTCGCGCACGACATCGCGCCCGAGGTCGTCGAGGCCTGGCGCGCGGGCGAGGTCGACGTCGTCGTGCTCACGTCGGGCAGCGTCGCGCGGGAGGTCGCGCGCCAGCTCGGGCCCCGCGACGACGTCGCGGCCGTCGCGATCGGCGAGCCGACGGCCCGGGCGGCGCGCGCCGTCGGGCTGCGGCTCGACGCGGTGGCGGACCGCCCGACCGACGAGGCGCTCGCCGCCACCGTGACCACCGTCCTGTCCGCGCCCCGCGCCGCCACCGCGGCCCCCGGTGCGGACACCAGCGACAGAGAGGACCTCTCGTGAGCGTGCCCAGCCTGCCCACCGGCCTGCCCGTCGGTCACCACCGTCCGCGTCGGCTGCGCAGCACCCGCCGCATGCGCCGCCTCGTCGGCGAGACGCGGCTGCACCCGGCGGACCTGGTGCTGCCGCTGTTCGTCAAGGAGGGCCTGACGGAGCCCCGGCCGATCGCGTCGATGCCGGGCGTGGTGCAGCACACGGAGGAGACGCTCGCGGACGCGGTGCGCGCGGCCGCGGAGGCGGGGGTCGGCGGCGTCATGCTGTTCGGCATCCCGGAGCACCGTGACGCGACGGGCAGCCAGGCCGACGCGGAGGACGGGATCCTCCAGCGCGGCATCCGGCTGGCCCGTGCGGTGGCCCAGGAGGCGGAGACGACCACGGGGCGTGCCCCGGTCGTCATGGCCGACACGTGCCTCGACGAGTTCACGGACCACGGGCACTGCGGCGTGCTGGCCACGGGCCACGACGGCGGGGTGGTCGTCGACAACGACGCGACGCTCGAGCGGTACGCGAGCATGGCCGTCGCGCAAGCGCGCGCGGGCGCGGACGTCGTGGCGCCGTCGGGCATGATGGACGGCCAGGTGGGCGTGATCCGCGAGGCGCTCGACGCCGCGGGGTACTCCGACGTCGGCGTCCTGGCGTACTCCGCGAAGTACGCGAGCGCGTTCTACGGCCCGTTCCGTGAGGCGGTCGACTCGACGCTGCAGGGCGACCGCCGCACCTACCAGATGGACGCGGGCAACGCGCGCGAGGGGCTGCGCGAGGCGGACCTCGACCTCGCCGAGGGCGCGGACATGGTCATGGTGAAGCCGGCCGGGTCGTACCTGGACGTGCTCGCCGCGGTGGCGGAGATGTCGCCGGTGCCGGTCGCGGCGTACCAGGTGTCGGGCGAGTACGCGATGATCGAGGCCGCAGCGGCGAACGGGTGGATCGACCGGCGGGCCGCGGTCACGGAGTCGGTGCTCGGCATCAAGCGTGCGGGCGCCGACGTGATCCTCACCTACTGGGCCCTGGAGCTGGCGGGCTGGCTGCACGACGAGACGTTCGGAGGGACGCGCTGATGACGGAGTCGACGGGGTTCGGGGCTGCGGCCGCCGCCCAGGCGGAGGTGGCGGCGCCGAGCGCGACCGCGACGGACAACCACGAGGCGTTCGTGCGCGCCCAGGGCGTGCTGCCGGGCGGCGTGAGCTCGCCCGTGCGCGCGTACGGGTCGGTGGGCGGCGACCCGCGGTTCCTCGCGTCCGCGCGCGGCGCGTACGTGACTGACGTCGCGGGCCGCGAGTACGTCGACCTCGTGTGCTCGTGGGGCCCGGCGCTGCTGGGCCACGCGCACCCGGAGGTCGTCGCGGCGGTGCAGGAGGCGGCGTCGCGCGGGCTGTCGTTCGGCGCCCCGACGCTCGCCGAGGTCGAGCTCGGCGAGGAGATCCGTCGCCGCGTGCCCGCCGCCGAGCGGGTGCGCCTCGTGTCGACCGGCACGGAGGCGACGATGACGGCGGTGCGGCTCGCGCGCGGCGTCACGGGACGCGACGTGATCGTGAAGTTCGCGGGCTGCTACCACGGGCACG
This sequence comes from Cellulosimicrobium cellulans, assembly GCF_001722485.1. GTDB lineage: Bacteria > Actinomycetota > Actinomycetes > Actinomycetales > Cellulomonadaceae > Cellulosimicrobium > Cellulosimicrobium cellulans_A. The sequence goes on from NZ_LWGL01000131.1 coordinate 2,416, forward strand.
TGGACTCGCTCCTGGCGCAGGCAGGCTCGGGCGTCGCGACGCTCGCGCTCCCCGGGTCGGCCGGGGTCACCGAGGCCAGCGCGGCGGACACGCTCGTCCTGCCGTACAACGACCTCGCGGCCGTCGAGGCGGCGTTCGCCGAGCGCGGCTCGCAGATCGCGGCCGTCATCACCGAGGCGGCGCCGGCCAACATGGGCGTCGTGACGCCCGCCGAGGGGTTCAACGAGGGTCTGCGGCGCATCACGGCGCAGCACGGCGCGCTGCTGATCCTCGACGAGGTGCTCACCGGGTTCCGGGTCGGCCCGAGCGGCTGGTGGGGGGTTGAGAACGGAGCGAACTCGTCCGCGGCACGTGGCGGCGAGGGCTACGTGCCGGACCTGTTCACCTTCGGCAAGGTCGTGGGCGGCGGGATGCCGGTCGCGGCGGTCGGCGGCCCGGCGGCGGTCATGGACCAGCTCGCGCCGGCCGGACCGGTCTACCAGGCGGGGACGCTGTCGGGGAACCCGGTCGCGGTCGCCGCGGGTCTCGCGACGCTGCGCCTCGCCGACGACGCCGTCTACGCGCGCGTCGACGAGGTGTCGCGCACGCTCTCGGCCGCGGTCGGGGAGGCGCTCGACGCCGCGGGCGTGGCGCACCGGGTCCAGCACGCCGGGTCGCTGTTCTCCGTGTTCTTCGGCGACCTCGCGGCGAGCGCCGGCGTGCGCGACTACGCGCAGGCGCAGGCGCAGGACGTCTTCCGGTACCGGGCGTTCTTCCACGCGATGCTCGAGCAGGGCGTCAACCTGCCGCCGTCGCTGTTCGAGGCGTGGTTCGTCTCGGCCGCGCACGACGACGCGGCCGTCTCGCGGATCCTCGAGGCGTTCCCGGCGGCCGCCCGCGCGGCGGCGGAGGCCACCCCGGCCTGACCGGTCGCCCGGGACCGTCCGGGTGGCGCGGTCTGCCGCGCCCGCCCGCTCCGCCTCTCAGGGAACGTCCGGGGACCGCGCGTGTCGCGCGGAGCGTCAGGCGCCTGCGGGCCGCGGAGCGAGGACGCGTACGGGGGCGTGGCGACGTCGTGACCCCCACACGACGAGCGCCGACACGACGAGGACGCCGCCGAAGGCGAGCACCGGCCCGGCGTGGAACGGCCCGATGCGCTTGTCCGCGACGACGGCGTACGTGGACGAGTGGGTGACGTCGGACGGCGCGGGGACGAACGCGAAGTCGGAGACGATCTGGGTCGCGGGCTCGGTGAAGGTCTGCTCGTGGGCCGTCACGTAGTCGCCGCCGGCGAGCAGCTGGGCGAGCTCGGGCGAGTCGACGGAGCCCGGCGGGACGCGGCCGGCGTACCGCACGGTCGGGGCGTCGAGGTCCGCGGTCGCGTCCGCGCGGTCCATCCGGTGGTCGGCGAGCACGTAGGTGCGCGTGCGCTGCGCCTCCTCGGCGGCCACGGACATGCGCATCGGGTGGACGAGCGAGCCGCTCGCGAACGTCACGCGCAGCGGCTGGAGCGTGCCGTCGAACGTCGACGCCTCCTCGGGCGCGAGCCGGGCCGCGACGAACGACCAGCCCTCCGCCACGTAGGGCGCGATCGCGCCGCGCATGGAGGCGGGGAGCTCGAAGCCGCGCTCGGCGAGCCAGGTGTCGAGCGCGGCCGTGTCGGTCGCAGCGAGCGTCGCGACGTCGAGCGGCCCGAGCCGCACCTGCGTGAGGACGTCCACGCCCGACGCGCCGCCGGCCGCGGCGTCGGCGGGCCCGCCGAAGCCGAGCTCGGGCCACCAGCGGTGGTCCGAGACGACGGCGCGCGGGGCCGTGATCTCGTCGAGCTCGCGGAAGATCTCCGGGTCGGCGAGGGCGACCTCGGCCGGCGTCGGCGTCGGGAGGATGAGCCCGACCTGCGGCGCCGTGGACAACGTCTCGAGCTCGAGGACGAGCGTCTGCGTCGTCCCGTCCCACTGGAGCACCGCCGTCTCCGAGGTCACCGACGACTCGTCGGCCGGGCTGTCCACGATGCCGCCGCACGCGCACGCCCCGGCGGGCGGGGCGAGCGCGACGAGTCCGGCGGCGAGCAGCGCGGTGGGGAGAGCCACCCGGGCCCCCTGCCACGCCGACACGCGTCGTCGCGTCCCCATGCAGGGAGGCTAGGACCGCGTGCGGCGGACCGCCTGCCGAGCACGGAATCGTGATGCGGCCGTGACCGGCGGGCGCTGGTGGCGCGTCAGGCGACGGCGGCCTGGACGCCGAGGTGCACGAGGACGCCGAGCACGAGCGCCCAGAGCGCGACGGAGACGACGCCCCACACGAACACGCGCCGGCGCGGTGCGCCGAAGCCGACCATCGCCGCCGCCGTGACGTGGCTGGGCAGGAGGAGCGGCCCGAGCAGGCTCACGCCGGGCACGCCGTACCGGTCGAACACCCGGCGCATGCGCTGCCGCTTCGGGTCGGCCTCCTTCGTCCGGCCACGGGTCAGGCCCGTCCGCGCGGCCCCGATGACCCAGACGACGACCGCGAGGGCGATCGCGTTGCCGACGACGGCGACCGGGATCGCGACGACCGTGTCGATCCCGGCGACGATCCCGAGGACCGCGGCACCCTCGGCCTCGACGTAGGGGATCATCGCGGCCAGCAGGACGCCGACCCAGCGCAGGAACGGCGGCAGGTCGAGCGTGAACTCCTGCAGGGTGGTGACGATGTCGGTCATGGCGAGCCTCTCGTGTCGGTTGCCTCCACCCTGACGCGCGGTCCGGGCCACCGACAGTGCCCGCCGTCACCGGGCGCGGTGAGTCCCTCACGGCTCCGGCATGACGCCTGTCACACCCCCTCGCGAGGCGATACCCATAGGGGGTATGATGGAGCCATCGAGACCGCGGAGGAGCGACCATGACCGACACGGCGACGGACCGCACCGTCCACCACGAGGACCACACGGGCCACGAGGGCCCGCACGGGTACGCGTCCGACAAGGAGGCGTACCTCAAGCGCATGCGCCGCATCGAGGGGCAGGTGCGCGGCATCGCCCGCATGATCGACGAGGACGTCTACTGCATCGACATCCTCACGCAGGTCTCGGCCGTGACCAAGGCCCTGCAGGCCGTGAGCATCGGCCTCGTCGAGGACCACCTGGGCCACTGCGTCGTCGACGCGGCGAAGCAGTCCGACGAGGCGGGCGCGGCCAAGGTCAAGGAGGCGGCCGACGCGATCGCCCGCCTCGTCCGCAGCTGAGCAGCACCCCACAGGAACACCACCGAGGAGCACCATGAGCACCGTCACCACCCTGGGCGTCACCGGCATGACCTGCGCCAACTGCGTCGCCCACGTCACCAAGGACGTCGAGGCCGTCGCGGGCGTGGAGAACGTGAGCGTCGAGCTGCGCGTCGGCGAGGAGTCCGAGGTCACGGTCTTCTCCGACGAGCCCCTCGACGAGGCCGCGCTCCGCGAGGCGGTCGACGAGGCCGGCTACACGGTCGCGTCGTACTCCGTCCAGGAGGACGCCCTCGCCGCGCAGTACGCGGAGCAGGCCCCGGAGAAGCAGTCCGCGCACGACTGCGCGTGCGGCTGCGGCACCGCCGAGGGCGACGCCCCGGCGACGAAGACGTACGACCTGCAGGTCCCGCCGAGCGCCTGACCGGCCTCGGTGCCCGACGGCGGCCGCATCCCCTCGCACGAGGCCGCGGCCGTCGTCGGCCCCACCCCTTCCCCCCGCGGACCGCCCGCCGACCGTCGCCCACCGGTGACCCGGGCCCTCCGCGCCGCGCCGCCCCCCACCGGGCCCGGCGCCCCCGCCGCGCCGTCCGCCACCCCGGTACGCCGCCGGTGACCTCCGTCCGAGAACCTGTCGAGGAGTCACCTCGTGTCTGCCCAGCCCACACCCACCCCGGTCCCGGTCGCCCCGGTTGACGGGCGCCCGTTCGCCGAGGTCGACCTCGCGATCGAGGGCATGACCTGCGCGTCGTGCGTCGCGCGCGTCGAGAAGCGCCTGAACCGCGTCGACGGCGTCACGGCCACCGTCAACCTGCCGCTCGAGAACGCCCACGTCGTCCTCACCGGCCCGGTCGACGACGCCGACCTCGTCGCCGCCGTCGAGAAGGCGGGCTACACCGCCCGCGTCACGACCCGCCGCGCCCTCGCGACCTCCACCGCCACCGTGGACGAGACCGGCGCCTCCCCGGACCAGGGCGAGACGGCAGCCGAAGCCGCGCCCACGCCGTCGGCCCGCACGGCCACCACCGCACCGGGCCAGACGGCAGCGGCACCTGCCGCGTCGCCGTCGGACCCCACCGTGCGCACCTCCCCGGGTGGGACGGCAGCGGAGGCGGCGGGGTGGCCGGAGGATGCGAAGGGCGTGGCGGGCCTGGCGGGAGCGCCGCGAGGGACGAGCGGTGCGGATGGTAGCCCGAGCACCTCCGGCCACCCCGCCGCCGCCCCGAACCCGACTACACCGGCACCCGAGGACACGAGCACCCCGACGCGCGACCGCGGCACGGACCTGCTGCGCCGCCTGCGCGTCGCGACGGTCCTCACGGTCCCGGTCGTCGCGCTGTCGATGATCCCGGCGCTGCAGTTCCCGGCGTGGCAGTGGGTCGTGGCGGCGCTGGCGCTGCCGGTGGTGACGTGGGCGGCGTGGCCGTTCCACACGGCGGCGTTCCGCGCGGCACGGCACGGGTCGTCGACGATGGACACGCTCGTGTCGCTGGGCGTGGTCGCGGCGTCGCTGTGGTCGTTGTGGGCGCTGGTCCTCGGCGGTGCGGGCGAGATCGGCATGCGCATGCAGCCGACGCTCATCCCGTCGCGCGACCACATGGGGCCGCCGGAGCTGTACTTCGAGGTCGCGGCGGTCGTGACGACGTTCCTGCTCGCGGGCCGGTACGCGGAGCACCGGTCGAAGCGGCGTGCGGGTGATGCGCTGCGGTCGCTGCTGGAGCTGGGCGCGAAGGACGCGGAGCGGGTGCGGCTGGCGCCGGACGGGTCGCTCGTCGTCGGGCCGGACGGCGCGCGCGTGACCGAGCGCGTGCCGGTGGCCGCGCTGGCCGTGGGCGACGTGTTCGTGGTGCGGCCGGGCGAGAAGGTCGCGACGGACGGTGTCGTGGTCGAGGGCTCGAGCGCGGTCGACATGTCGCTGCTGACGGGTGAGCCGGTCCCGGTGGACGTCGGTCCGGGCGACGACGTGACGGGCGCGACGGTGAACGCGGCGGGCGCGCTGCTGGTGCGCGCGACGCGCGTGGGCGAGGAGACGACGCTCGCGCAGATCGGCCGGCTGGTGTCGCAGGCGCAGACGGGCAAGGCGCCGGTGCAGCGGCTCGCGGACCGCATCTCGGCGGTGTTCGTGCCGGTCGTGCTGGTGCTCGCGGTCGTGACGCTCGCCGGTTGGCTGCTCGCCGGTGCGGACGTGTCGTTCGCGTTCATGGCCGCGGTGGCGGTGCTCATCATCGCGTGCCCGTGCGCGCTGGGTCTGGCGACGCCGACGGCGCTGCTCGTCGGCACGGGCCGGGGCGCGCAGCTGGGCGTGCTGGTCAAGGGCCCGGAGGTGCTGGAGTCGACGCGGCGCGTGGACACGGTCGTGCTCGACAAGACCGGCACGGTCACCGAGGGCGCCATGGCGGTCGAGGCGGTCGTGACGCCGTCGGGCACGCTGGACCTGTCCGCGCCGGACACCACGGGGACGCGCCCTGGTGCTGACACGGCGGTCGACGCGCTGCGGCACGCGGGCGCGGTGGAGTCGCTGAGCGAGCACCCGATCGCGCGGGCGATCGCGGCGGCCGCGCGCGACCTGTCGGCCTCCGTGTCCGCACAGGGCGCCACCCCGGCAGCGCCTGCTGCGGACACCGCGGCGGGCGCCGACGGCGTCCCGGTGGGCTCGCTCCAGGCGTTCGACTTCCGCAGCGCCCCGGGCGGCGGGGTCGAGGCCGTGGTCCGGACGGCGCACTCCGGGCTCTCGCTCGGTGCCGGCCCGGCGGATGCGGGAGGCTCCGACGCGCCGGCGTCGCTCAACGCGCGTCGCGTGCTCGTGGGGCAGCCGTCGTGGCTCGCCGGCCAGGGCGTCGCGACCGACCCTGCGCTCGACGAGGCCTTCGAGGCCGCCGAGCGCAGCGGGGCGACCGCGGTCGTCGTGGCGTGGGACGGTGCTGCGCGCGCGGTGCTCGTGCTGCGCGACCCGGTCAAGGCGACGTCGGCCGAGGCCGTCGCCGAGCTCAAGCAGCTCGGCCTGCGGCCGTACCTCCTCACCGGCGACGGCGAGGGCGCGGCCCGGGAGGCGGCGCGTGCCGTCGGGATCGCGGAGTCGGACGTCGTCGCCCGCGTGCTGCCGGACCAGAAGGTCGACGTCGTGGCCCGGCTGCGGCGCGAGGGCCGGGTCGTGGCGATGGTCGGGGACGGCGTGAACGACGCCGCGGCGCTCGCCACCGCGGACCTCGGCCTCGCGATGGGGACCGGCACCGACGTCGCGATCGAGGCGAGCGACCTCACGCTCGTCCGCGGCGACCTGCGCAGCGCGGCGACGGCGATCCGGCTCTCGCGCCGGACCCTGCAGGTGATCAAGCAGAACCTGTTCTGGGCGTTCGCGTACAACGTCGCGGCGATCCCGCTCGCGGCGGCCGGCCTGCTCAACCCGATGATCGCCGGCGCCGCGATGGCGGCGAGCTCGGTGATCGTCGTCGGGAACTCGCTGCGCCTGCGCGCGGCCGGCTGACGCGCCAGCCGCGCGACCA